>NZ_LIUF01000002.1:0-300000 GCF_001280425.1 Haloarcula rubripromontorii
TTCAGGAGGTCTATCGTCATCCGGTAGGACGTGTCGAGGTAAATCCGCAGACAATGGAGGGAGACGAGCGCATAGTCGGCGAATCCGCCGCCACCTTCCGGGGCGGCGGATTCGTCTCCATCGCCAGTAACTCTTTGAGAAATCGGGACAATCTCGCCAGTGAAGCGGGAGATTTGCGTCATGACCATTCGCAGTCTCCCGCTTCAACTCCTTTGATTTAGCGACCTATCCCGTCGCCATCTAGTGATTCAACACAGCCTCTGAATCCGAACAACGCTGTTCAGAAGAACTGGAACAGATCGTCACGCTGGGCGTCGTGAAGGTGGTGTCGGATAGCCTCGTTCAGTGGCTCGATGGCGCCGCGTTTCGCAGTTATCGGTGCGATAGTCTCCTGCCACTGTTGCCATGGCGGATGGAGTCCGAGTCGGTCACAGAGGTCGTTCAGGCGCTCATCCCTGTCATCAACCTTGTCCATTTTGTTGACGGCGACGACCGGTTCGACGCCGACCTCTCGGAGGAAGTGAAACATCTCCACGTCGTGTGGGATCTCGTCGGGGCCGGAGTGGCGGTCGATGATGTCGATGACCGATTTGCCGTCCACGACGAGGATACCGACGAGAATCTGGTCGGCATTTCGCTCGACGTACTGGACCACGTCGGTCTTGATTTCTTCGCGGACATCTTCTGGAACGCCTTTCATGTACCCGAAGCCGGGGAGGTCGCTGATAACGAAATCGGCGCTGGCCCAGTCGAAGTGGTTGGGTGAACGGGTGACGCCGGGTCGCTGGCCTGTATCGAACGTGTGGCCCGTTATTTCGCGCATCAACGTCGATTTCCCGACGTTGGACCGGCCGACGAGCACCACCTCGGCGTCCCGGTCCGGTCGTGATTCGAACATACTCGGTGTACTCCGCCAGCGGGGAAAAACGCGTTCGTTTTGGGCGGACCGACGGCTCTGGAATTCACAATGGTACTTTCATCCGTCGCAGAACTTGGGGCCGGCTGACTAGCCGCCTTTTTGGTGTCGGGGGCCCCACCCGGAGCCGTGCGGCTGGTACAGATACTGATTCCCACAGGGAAGCGCGACGCCGTTCTGGGCGTGTTGGCCGAGGAGGGCATAGATTACGTGCTCACCGACGAGACGAGCGGACGGGGGTTTACCGCCGTCGTTACCTTTCCAGTCCCGACCAACGCGCTCGAACCAGTCCTCGAAGAGTTGCGGGACGTTGGTATCAACGACGACGGCTACACGGTCGTCGTGGATGCGAACACCGTCATCTCCAGCCAGTTCGACGAGCTAGAGGAGAAGTACTCAGAGGAGGAGGACGAGGACCGCATCGCGCGGGAGGAACTCACGTCGAAAGCAAACGACCTCGCGCCCTCGATGTCGAACTATGCGCTGATGACGGTCATCAGCGCGATTATCGCGACTGCGGGGCTTCTGCTCGACTCCCCGGCCGTCGTCGTCGGTTCGATGGTCATCGCACCGCTCATCGGCCCGGCGATGACCGCCAACGTCGGCACCGTCGTTGACGACCACGAGATGTTCGCACAGGGCGTCAAACTGCAGGCTATCGGGCTCGGACTCGCCGTGGCAAGCGCGACTGTCTTCGCCCTGCTCGTCCGGCACGCCAACGTCATCCCGCCGCTCGCTGACGTGACCTCAGTCGGGCAGATACGTGAGCGGGTCGCCCCCGACTTCCTCTCGCTGATCGTCGCACTCGGCGCTGGCGCGGCCGGCGTCGTTAGCCTCACTAGCGGGGTCTCAACGGCGCTGGTCGGTGTCATGATTGCTGTCGCACTCATCCCGCCGGCGGCCACGGTCGGCATCGGCATCGCGTGGGGCCAGCCGCTCGTCAGTCTCGGATCTGCCGTGTTGCTGCTGGTGAACGTCCTCTCTATCAACCTCGCGGTGCTCGTCGGACTCTGGTATCAGGGGTACCGCCCCGAACACTGGTTTCAGGAGAGCAACGCGCGGTCGGCGACTGTCAAACGAATCGGCGTCCTCGTCGTCTCAATACTCGTCCTCTCGGCGTTTCTGGGCGGTGTGACGCTGGACTCCTACCAGCGAGCGACGACGGAGTCGGACATCCACGAGGGCATTGAAGCTAGCGTCGACCCGCCGGCGAGTGTCCTGTCGGTCGAAGTCGAGTCGACGAACACCGCCATCTTCCAACAGCCGCGCCGCGTCGTCGTCACTGTCGGCCTGCCGCCGGACGCGGAGCAGCCACTGCTTGCCGACCAGCTCGATACCATAGCTGACGACGCGGCCGGTCGAGACGTTGCGACGGAAGTTCACTACGTCACTGTCGAACGGAACGGCTGACGCTCAAAACCGACTTTGAGCGTTCGACGACATAAATACCGCTGGGCGTGTCGGAGACGGTATGGTATCACGACCACTCGCAATCGCTGGCGTGCTGGCACTGCTCATTGTCGGCGGCGTCGGGTTCGCACTTGCGGACACCGGGACCGTCGCGCCGTCGACGAATTCGACCGTGAGCGTCAGCGCCGATGCGACCGTCGAACGCGCGCCCGACCGTGCAACTGTAACCGTCGCCGCGGTGGGTCGCGGTGAGACCGCCGAAGCGGCGCGAAACAACCTCAGCGGTGATGCTGACGCCATCACGTCGGCCCTGGAAGGCGAGGGCGCAGACGTGACTTCCTCGCGGTTCCAGATCCGCCCCGAGTACGAGCAGAGCCGAGAGGGCCGCGAACAGGTCGGCTACGTGGCGATACACACCGTCGAAGCCGAAACGAGCAATGTTTCGACTGCCGGGACGCTCATCGATGCCGCAGTCGACGCCGGCGCGGACCGCGTTGAGGGTGTCCGATACTCACTGAGCGAGGAGACGAGACAGGATGCTCGCGAAGAGGCCCTGACGACCGCCATGGACAACGCCCGGACGGACGCCGAAGTCGTCGCCACCGCAGAGGGACGGTCCGTCGGTGACGCGGTCACGATTCAGACCAGCAACCACGGCCGGCCTGTCGTGTACGCGGAAGCGATGGCCGCCGACGCCGGCGGGCGGACGAGCATCCAGCCCGGCGATGTCACTGTCGACGCCTCTGTCAGTGTCACCTACGAGCTAGACTAAGACGTCTTTCTCGCCACTCCACGCCTCGTTCGTGTTTTCAAAATATCGCCCGCTGGCGACTGCAGTCCTCGCGCGTCGCTGCGTTCCCCGCTCGGAGTGTCCGAGACGCCGCCCGATGGTCGGCGTCTCGCTACCTCTCGCTACTCGTCGAACGGCAGTTCGAGTTCGTAGTCCACCGCGTCGATAGCGGCCTGCAACACGCCGTCGACGTTGTCGTCTTCGGTGACGCTCATGTAGTGGTCGGCCTCTACGTCCGTCGAGAGGTCGCTCTTGTTCGCGATGGTCAGCACGGGCACGTCGAAGCGCGCTTCGATGGCGTTTCGGAGTTCAAGCTGGTCCGCGAGCGGATAGCCACACTCGCCACTTGGGTCGATAAACACGAGGACCGCGTCAGCGAGGTGTTCGAGCGCGCTCACGGCCTGTGACTCGATTTCGTTTCGTTCCTCCGGCGGCCGGTCGAGCAGACCGGGGGTGTCGACGAGCTGGTAGCGGATACGCTGGTCCTCGAAATGGCCAACGCGGATCTGTGTCGTCGTGAACGGATACGAGGCGATCTCGTTGTCGGCCCGCGTGACGCGGTTGACGAACGACGACTTCCCGACGTTAGGGTAGCCGGCAACGACGATGGCTGGCTCGTCCGGGCGGATGTCGGGAATATCTTTGAGGGCGTTGTGCGCGGTCGAGATAGCGGCGAGGTCGTCTTCGACTTCTTCGACGACGTCAGCGATACGGGCAAAGGCCTGCTTGCGGAGCTTCCGGGCGGTGTCGATGTCTCCGCGGGCGACGCGGCTCTCGTACTCTTGGCGGATCTCGACGACCTTGTCGGCGGCCCACGAGATCTCTGACAGGTGCTGTTTCAGCGCGTCGATACCGGGGTCGTCGTCCGCGGGGTAGGCTTCGCCGACGACAGCGTCGGCGAGTTCGACGTAGAAGGGGTCGAGGTTATCAATCGTCGGCCACGCGGTCACCACGTTCTCCATGTTGTCGGAGGCGATGTTCGACGCCGTCATCAGCATCGACTGCTGGGCTTCGTTCCCGTCCTTGGCCCCGCCGGCGCGTGACGCCCGCGAGAAGGCTTTGTCCACGAGCTCCTCGGCAGTGGGCGTCGTCGGCAGACCCTCGAAGGGATGGCTCATAGGTTCCGTTGACGGCCGGAGCGTAAAAGCGCGTTCAATCGCGGCCCAAACTGTTGCGAGTCACGTTTTTGAGCGTCCCGGACACAGGTCTGGTATGGCACAGATTGACGCCGGCGAGATTCTCCCCAACGACCACGTCCAGCAGATGGCGGCTGAGGGTCGGGTTACCCAGATGCACCGCGGCCACCAGTACGCCGACGAGGGCGACACCTTCGAGATAGACGGCACCGAATTCGAGGTAACAGACGTAACACACCGGACGCTGGGCGACCTGACTGACGAGGACGCACAGCGAGAGGGGTCGGCGGACCTCGACGCGTACAAGGAGCGCATGAAGAACGTCCACGGCAGTTTCGAGTGGGACGACGACAGCGAGGTCGTCCGGCACCGATTCGCCCCCGTCGACGAGTAGCGCCGCGACGAAGAGACGACTGAGCGCCTTATTCTTCCGCTATCACGTCGACGCCGGTAAACTCGAAGCGTGCGCCGCCAGTATCACTCTCAGTGAGTGTGACCGTCCAGTCGTGGGCAGTGGCGATCTGTGATACTATTGAGAGTCCGAACCCGGTGCCGTCGGTCGTCGTCGAGTAACCGCTTTCGAACACTGTCTCCCGGTCGGATTCGGGGACGCCCGGGCCGTCGTCTGAGACGGCGAACCCGTCCGGAATCTCGGTAACGGTTATCGTTACGGCCGAACTGCCGTGTCTGTCGGCACCCTCTGACTGCAGTCGACTGTCCGTAGCGCTGTGCTCTACGGCGTTTCGGATCAGGTTCTCCAGCAACTGTTTGAGCCGCGTCATGTCTGCCTGTATCTTGCGGTCAGTGTCGACCACCAGTGCCGCGTCACCGGTATCGACTACCTCCCAGCAGTCAGTGACTGCCGTCGCCAGTGCCACCGTTTCCATCTCCGCGACGCTGTCGCCGGTCCGGGCAAGCAACAGCAGGTCGTCTATCAACGCTTGCATCCGGTCGAGTGCCTGCTCTATCGCATCGATGTTGTCGTCGTCACATGCCTCCGAAAGCGCACCCAACCGGCCGATTGCGACGTTCAGGGGGTTGCGAAGGTCGTGACTGACGACCGTGGCGAACTGCTCCAGCCGGTCGTTTTGCGCCGACAGCTCCTGCTCACGGTCGCGGAGCTGCCTGTCGCGCTCGACGGCGGCGAGGGCGACCTCCATGTTCGCCGCGAGGATCCGTCCAGCGACGATGTCTGCCTCGTTGAAGGCGTCGACGGTCGCCGACGCGGCGATGAGAATGCCGTGTCCTCCCAGTGGCAGATACAGTTCGCTGCGTGTCGGCGTCTCGGGGTTCTGTACGTCTTCGTCCAGCCGCACGTCGGGAACTGCGGTTGCCTCGCCGCTCTCGTACACCCGCCAGGCGATGCTGTCGCCCGGCCCAAACGTCGGGATATCACCGATCAGCTTCCGAGCCGACGCGGTGGCGGCGACGGGCTCTAACCGGCCATCGTCGTTGATGAGGTGGACTGCGTTCGCGTCGAGTCCGATGATATCTGCGGCGGCGTTGACGCCGATGCCGGCGACTTCGTTGCGGACTTCGGCAGCCATCAACTCTCGCGTGGCCTCGTGTAGCGCTTCGAGTCGACGCTCGCGCTCGTCAGTATCGCTTCGGTCGCTGATGACGGTCACTGTACTGTCTTCGCTGTCCCAGGTCACGTCACACGCCGTGACGCTGGCCTGGACGTTGTTGCCGGCCAGCGTCCGTATCGTCCGTTCGACGTAATCGGCCGTCTGGTCGTCCTTGACGACGCGCTCGACGGCCGCGGTCCCGCAGCCTGCCGGCTCGACGAGTTCAGTCAGCGGCCGGTCACGGAGTTCGTCGCTGTCGGCGGCACCGAACAGCTCAACTGCCGCTGGGTTCGCGTACACGATAGTGCTGGCGACGCTGACGAGGACCGCATCGTTCGTCGCGTCGAGAATTCGTTTCGTCCGTTCCTGTGCGGCCTCAGCCGTTGCTTTCGCTTTGACTCGCTCGACGGCGTTTCGGATTCGCTGTGCGAGGACGGCGTACTGCTGTGACCCGTGCGTTTTCTGAATGTAGTCGGTGACGCCGGCCGCGATTGCGTTGCTCGCAAGCGTTTCGCTCCCCTGACTGGTGAAAAGCAGGAACGGTAGGTCCGGGTCTCTGGCTCGGACCGTTTCCAGGAACTCTAGCCCGTCGATACCCGGCATGTCGTAGTCACTGACGATGCAGTCCACGTCGTGCTCGTCCAGATACGACAGTCCGTCTGTCGCACTCGTGACGCCGGTGGCGTCCATCGCCGTGTCCTTGCGTTCGAGATGTGTCGCGATAAGATCGGCGTACGATGGTTCGTCATCGACACAGAGGACTGTAACGCCCGACGCCACATGGCCCATGGACTTCGATATGCACCGTGTCGGTGTCAATCTATCGTGCCCTGTACCTGACGAGCGGAACTTATCGTCGTTTCGCCAGCTCTGCCCGCAAGTCGTCGACATCCATCTCCTTCATCGACAGCAGGACGAGCAGGTGATAGACGATGTCGGCCGATTCGTGGGCCAGCTCCTCGCGGTCGTCGTCTTTGGCCGCCAGAATCAGTTCGGTTGTCTCCTCGCCGAGCTTCTCCAGCACGGCGTTTTCGCCCTTTTCATGGGTGAACAGCGACGCAGTATAGGAGTCTTCGGGAAGGTTCGCCTTGCGGTCCTCGATGACAGCGAACAGTTCGTCGATAACGTCGGCGGTGTCGTCGCTCATAGCCGCTGTTCGGCCAGCGGGGCCTTCAGGCCGTCGCTACGACTCCACGGAGTCGAAAAAGGCCAGGTCGTGGATGCGCGGATCCTCGGTCAGCTCGGGGTGGAACGACGTGCCGACGACCGGGCCGTCACGGACCGCGACCGGGCGGTCGTCCCACGTCGCCAGCACTTCGACGTCCTCGCCCACGTAGTCGATGACCGGTGCGCGGATGAACACCGCCGGGAACGCCTCATCGAGCCCGGCCACGTCAAGTGGCGCTTCGAAGCTGTCTTTCTGTCGCCCGAACGCGTTGCGTTCGACGGAGATGTCGATGACGTTCAGCGTGTCGACGCGGTCGTCCTGTGCGTCGGTCGCGCTGACGATGAGCCCGGCACACGTCGCAAGCACCGGCTTGCCGGCTTCGACGTGGGCTTCGATCTCTTCTGCGATCCCTTCCCGGTGGATAAGCCGCGAAATCGTGGTCGATTCCCCGCCCGGTAGCAACAGGACATCGCAGTCAGGGACCAGCCCTGCTTCGCGTATCTCGACGACCTCCGCAGTCCGGTCGTGGGCCGCTGCTGCCCGCTCGATTGCGTCCCCGTGTTCAGAGACATCGCCCTGAACCGCGAGTACACCCGCGCGTAGCGTCATGGCTTTCTGTTGGTGGCCCCGTGCGAAAAGCCTCTCGTCTCCTGCAAGTGTCCGCTCTGGCGGGAATCTGACTGAACACAGTGTCGGGCGTACCGTCACCCACTGCTCGCTCGGCTATCACCGAACCAAACGGTTAGGTGAGACGGACTGTAGACGTGGCACATGGGAAAGCGACGGCAGGACCCGGTCGAAGTAAACGCGGACGGGTCGGCAGACCTCTATGAGATATCGACTTGGGAGCCCCGGTCGACGCTGGACCGGTTCGCCCACTGGCTCTACCACATCGGCATACGGACGCTGCGGTATCTCGTCGTTATCACAGCTATCGCGATTCTCCTCCTGCAGGTCGCGTTCGGGAGCCTTGGCGCGCTCGGCGACCAGCCGCTGTTTGCCGGCATGGCCATCCTCTCCGCCGTGCCGGCCCTCGGTCTCGCGGCGTACATCTACTACGCCGACGTGACCACGCAGGAACCGCTGACGCTGCTCGTGGGGACGTTCCTCCTTGGCGTGCTGTTCGCTGGCTTCGCGGGCGTGCTCAACGGTATTTTCGGTAGACCGGTACAGGCCATCGGCTCCGGGTTCGGCCTGGTACCGTTTCTCGGCCAGGTGTTCTTCTTCTTCCTCATTGTCGGCCCTGTCGAGGAGACGGTAAAGCTGCTTGCGGTGCGCCTGTACGCCTTCCGTGACACCCGCTTCGACGCCGTCGTCGACGGCGCGGTGTACGGGGCCGTCGCCGGCCTGGGCTTTGCGACCATCGAGAACGCGCTGTACATCACGCAGAACACCGAAATGACCGCCGGAACAGTACAGTTACTCGCCGCCAGCAGCGACATCACTGCGGTCAGAGCGCTCGCGGGGCCGGGCCACGTCATCTACTCGGCCTTTGCCGGCTACTATCTCGGTCTGGCGAAATTCAATCCGGACGATGCCGGCCCCATCGTCCTGAAAGGATTGCTCATCGCTTCGCTCATCCACGCCGTTTACAACACGCTGGCCAGCCCAGTGACGGCCATCGCGGCCACGATATACAACGTCGACTTCCTCGTCGCGTTCTTCGGCTTCGTCATCGTGTACGACTCCATCTTTGGCCTCCTGTTGCTGAAGAAGATTCACGCGTATCGACAAGCGTACAGCCGTGCGCACGAGGACCCGGACGAGACTACGATTCATCCGGAGCAGACTGAGTTCGACCCTTAAACCAGCTGTTCGACGTATTTTGCGACCACGTCGACCTCCAGATGGACCGGATCGCCGACGGACTTCGCCGAGAGCGTCGTCTCGGCGTAGGTCGTCGGGATGATAGCCACGTCGAACTCCTCGGAGCGCCGGTCGGCAACGGTCAGGCTGATGCCGTCGACCGTTATCGACCCTTTCTGAACCAGGTAGTCCCGATGCGCTTCGGGGAGAGAGAAGGTGAACGTCCAGTCTTCTCCCTCCTGTTCGATACCGACGATTTCGGCTGTCGTATCGACGTGGCCCTGCACGATGTGGCCGTCGAACCGCCCGTCGGCGGGCATCGCCCGCTCAAGGTTCACCCGGTCCCCACCGTCGAGGTCGTCGAAGAACGTCCGGGCAAGAGTCTCCTGAGCGAGAAACACCTCGAACCACTCGCCGTCGACCGCCTTCTCGACGGTGAGACAGACGCCGCTGACGCTGATCGACTGGCCGTGGTCAAGTCCGTCGAACGGCGCGCCGATCCGCATCCGACGCCCGCCCTCGTCGTCAATAACCGCCTGCACCTCGCCGGTCGTCTCGACGATTCCGGTGAACATATTCCAGATACGTCGCGGCTGGCGGAAAGCACTTCGCTTCCCGGAGACAGAATATAGACTCGGAACCGAGTAATTATTTACACTACCTGAGCAGAAGGAATTTATCCTCGCCGCTGGTACTGCTGCGTATGGCAGCCACGCCCGACGCTGAGCACGACTGGACTGCCCGCCACGCCCGGACTGAACCGACCGAAACCGGTCGCCTCGTCGAGGTGCCCGACGAACTACTCGGAGACTGGGATCTGCGACACGCCGAGACGAAAGGCCGCAGTTAACGCTGTAGCACTTCGACGCCGACCAGCTGTGCGCCGGTCAGTGCTCGGATGTACGCTCCGCCCGCGATAGAGACGTGGCCGAACTCGTCTTCTTCCATCCCGTACATTTCGATGGCTCGTGAGGTGTCACCGCCGCCGACGACGGAGAAGCAGTCGGTGTCCGCGATGGCTTCGAGCACGCCGGCGGTCCCGACGGAGAACCGCTCGTCCTCGAACATGCCGAGTGCGCCTTTCACGAAGACGGCCTCGGAGTCGCGGATGACTGGCGAGTACTCCATGACGGTCTCGCTGCCAACGTCGAGGTAGGAGACAGTCTTCTCCTCGATGTCGTCGACGGCCTGCTCGGCGCGGTCGCCGGCTCCGTCTTCGTAGGCCAGGTCGACCGCGAGCGTGATCTGGTCGCGGTGGTCTTCGAGCATGGCCTCGATCTTCTCGCTGTTCTGTTCCCACTGCTCGTCGTAGAGGTTCGCGTCGTCGATGTCGTAGCCGACCGGGTAGCCCGCGGCCCGCAGGAACAACTCCCCAGCGATACCGCCCAGCAGGAAGTCGTCGACCGTCTCGTCGAGATGGGTCATCACGTCGATGACATCGGTGGCTTTCGTCCCGCCGACGACCATCGTCACCCGGCCGTCGAACTCCTTCTCGGCGATGGCGGTGTTGGCCTCGTACTCAGTCTCCATCACGCGGCCGGCGTAGGCGTCCATCACAAGCGGGAAGCCGACGAGCGAGGCGTGCGAGCGGTGGGCTGCGGAGTAGGCGTCGTTGATGTAGGCGTCGAACTCGTCTTTGAGGGTCTGGACGAACTCCGTCTGGGCCTTCACCTCGGGGTCTTCCTCCGGGAGTTCGTCGTCGCACATTCGCGTGTTCTCTAGCACGAGGACGTCGCCGCTATCGAGGGCCGCGATATCGTGAATCGCCTGTGGCCCGTAGGTCTCGTCGACGAAGTCCACGTCGTGGTCGATGTGTTCGGCGAGGATGTCGGCGTGCTGGGAAAGTGAGACGAAATCGTCGCGGCCCGGGCGACCCTGGTGGGCCAGCACCGCGACCTCGAACCCACGGTCGACGAGTTCGCTGATCGTCTCCGCGTGGCGGTCGAACCGTCGGTTGTCCCGTACTGTGCCGTCCTCCACCGGTGAATTGAGATCGAGTCGGACGAGAACGCGCTGTCCGTCGTCGAGGTCATCGAGCGTCTGGAAAGTCATCATTCGAGAGGAAACCTGCCGGCCGCTTAACGGTTTCCGAGTCCGAACAGCAAGCGGCCTGTTGGGGGAGTAACGCCGCTACTTGCCTTGCTGTCAGTGTAAAAATGGGGTCGGAGAGGGGTGGGGACACCTGCGCCGTACACAGCCGACGCCGGGACACGGCGCGCCGACTGTGGAAACGGGCCTGTGTCGACACACAGAGCCAACCAGGGGTCAGGTGCTGGTTCGGGCTCTATGTGTGTCTTATTCTTACTGAATAATAATTATAAACCTTACTGACGTCGAAAACCGTTTCCGCGCTTACTCCGTGATGTACTCGGCCACGTCGAGCATCCGGTTCGAGAAGCCGTACTCGTTGTCGTACCAGGTGAGTATCTTCGTCATCCCGGAGACGACGTTCGTCGACTGCAGGTCGACCTGCGTGGAGTAGGGGTCCCCGAGGATGTCCGAGGAGACGACATCGTCGCTCGTGACGCCCAGCACGCCCTCGAGTTCGCCGGCAGCGGCCTCCTCGAAAGCGGCGTTGACGTCGCTCTCCGTCACGTCGTCGTCAAGATCGACGACGAACTCGGTGATAGAGCCGTTCGGCACCGGGACGCGGATGGCCATCCCATCGAGCTTGCCCTCAAGCTCGGGCAGGACTTCGGTGGCCGCCTGCGCGGCACCGGTCGAGGTCGGGATGATGTTCTCGGCGGCGGCGCGGCGACGACGGGGCTTGCCGTTCGGGCCGTCCATCAGGTTCTGGGAGCCGGTGTATGCGTGGACCGTCGTCAGCTGGCCAGCGTTGATGCCGAACTCCTCGTCGAGGACCTTCGCGACCGGCGTGATGGAGTTGGTCGTACAGGAGGCGTTCGAGACGACGTCTTCGCCGTCGTACTCGTCGTGGTTGACGCCGTAGACGAGCTGTTTGACCGGCTCCTCGCCCTTCGGCGGCGCGGAGATGAGGACCTTGTCGGCACCTGCATCGAGGTGCTGGCTCGCGTCCTCCTTGGTGCGGAAGATGCCGGTCGCCTCGAAGGCCACGTCCACGTCGAGGTCGTCCCACGGGAGCTGTGTGGGGTCGGTCTCGTGGAAGACGCCCGCCTCGAAGTCGGTTCCGTCGACCGTGAGGACGCCGTCGTCGACGCTGGCACCTTCGAGTTCGCCCATGACAGTGTCGTACTGGGCGAAGTAGTCGATCTCCGAATCGTCCATCACGTCGTTGATGCCGACAATCTCGACGTTGTCGTTGTGTAACGATGCGCGGAATACGTTGCGGCCGATACGGCCGAAGCCGTTGAGGCCGACGCGAACTGGCTCACTCATTGGTGTCTAGAGAGGCAGTCGGTCAGTGTAAAGTGTTTTCGGATTTGTTGTAAATTTGTGTTTGTTTATGCGTGTTCGAGCTCGAATGATTAATAGTGAGGGTGCTATCTCGACTGAGGTGCCCCCTCGACAGTATCTGTTGGCAGATACTAGATTCGTCCGAAGGCTTTTGAAACGGACGGACGTACTGACCGATAGGAATGAGACGCGATGACAGTGACGACCCGTTCGACGAGTTCTTCCGGGAAATAGAGCGGATGATGGACGAGATGATGGGGGCTGAAGGCGATGTCCACATCGACCGGGACACCGGTGGCGGTGGGGCCGATCTCCACGTCGACGTTCACGAAACCGACGAGGAGATCCGGGTCGTCGCTGACGTTCCGGGTGTCGACAAGGATGCAATCGACCTCAAGTGCGACGGGACTGTCCTCACGATCAACGCCGAAAGTCCGGAGCGCGAGTACCACGAACGACTGACGCTACCGACTCGCGTCGACGAGCACTCCGCCGCCGCGACGTACAACAACGGTATCCTCGAAGTCACCTTCGACCCCGAAGAGGACTCCGCGGACATCGAACTGTAGCGCGCACAGCAGCGGTCTGTTTTGTCACGCGAGAACAACGCACTCGCTTCGCTACTGCTTCGCGGTTTCCCGTATCAATGCCGCGAGATCGTCCCAGAAGCCGTCCTCGTACTTCGTCGCCGAGTCGATTGTCGGGCGGGCGTTCGTTTCGTTGACTACTGCGCGGTCTTCGGTCACCAGCAGGTCGACGCCGAGGTACGGAATCGCCAGCTCATCGGCCGCGTCTTCGGCCAGTTCCCGCAGCTCTGTTGGCAGTTCCTGCCCTTCCGCCTCGGCCCCGCGGTGGACGTTGTGCTTCCAGCGGCCCCGTTCGCGGCTTGCTTCGGGGAGGCGGCGCTCGACCGCGCCGACGTACTCGCCGTCGATGACCATCACGCGGTAGTCTGTGGCGTCGGCGATGTACTCCTGAACGAGAAACGACTGGTCGCCGACCGCGCGATAGTCGTGGACCAGATCAAGATAGTCGACGATGCCGAGAAACGAATCCAGATCGTGGGCCTTGGCCACGCCGACGCCGCGGGTCGTCGAGTTCGGCTTCACGACTACGGGCGGATCGAACCGCTCGAACGCTGCGGTCAGTTCAGCCTCGCTCGCCGGGTTCGACACGACGACAGTCTCGGGGACGGGAACGCCCGCACGGCCGAGTCGTGACAGTACGTCGGCCTTGTTCCGCGAGCGGAGGATGGCCTCGCGGTCGTTGACCCACGGCACGCCCAGCATGGCGTCGGCGACGGCCCCCTCCATGATTCGGGACGGATAGACGAAGCCCACGTCGTATTCGCCGAAGGGACTCTCGTCCAGCGCGAGCGTCCGCTCGGCCGTCTCAACGTGGCCCACCTCGATATCCCGGGCCGCCAGCGGTTGCTGCATCCGCTCGAAGGTCTCGGCGTTCGTGGCGACGGCCAGCCTGTGCATAGCGTGCAGTTGTCTTGGAGAAATAAAACACGCTCGCAGCCGCTTTCGAGACACGCTGACTGTTCCATTACGTAGTGCGCACTGCTCGCTGCTGACCACAGCGTACCGGTGCATAATCGATGAATACACACTGATTGGAAGAATAGCCAGACAAACACTAAGTATACTGCGGGAAAATGGGTCATGCGTGTACAACGACATTCTCTTCCCGACGGACGGAAGCGACGGCGCGGACGAAGCGCTCGCACACGCGCTTGAACTGGCGGAGACACACGACTCCACGATCCACGTACTCTCTGTCGTCGATTCGACATATATCGGGAGTGCCGCGGCAGAAGCGACGACCATCGAATCCCTGCAGAAACAGACCGAGGAGGTCATCGACGAGACGGTCGACGATATCGCCGACCACGGTGCGCCCGTCGTCGCCGAGCACCGAATGGGTGATCCGTACGAGGAGATTATCGACTACGCCGAGACTGCTGATATCGATATGATCGTCATGGGAACCCACGGCCGGAGCGGTCTGGACCGGTTTCTGCTGGGGAGCGTCACCGAGAAGGTCGTCCGGACAGCAGACGCACCGGTGTTGACTGTCCGGTTGCCCGACGATACGTAGCGTCACCTGCCAGCCCTACCGGTCGCCTGCGTGGCGTGCGGGCCGTTTCACAGTCGTCCTACTGCGTCACTCGCCGCGTCGACGCCGCCGGAGCACCCACAGCACGAGGAGCGCGCCCTCGACACGGGCGGCACTGTACACCCACGGACGAAGGTCTATGTCGTCGGCCTCTGTCGTTGCGAGTCCCATCCAAAAGTCGACGACCTTCCGGGGCCGGAGCAGTTCGAGAACGCCGAGAGCCAGGAGTGCGAGTCGGAGTACCATGTGAGGAAGTACGCGGGATGGGTGCAAGAGAATTGTGGGTGCTGATAACATGGGTCGAGAACGTAGCTACGTTCCGCTACCCAGCGACCGGGATGTCACTCAGGACTTGAGCGGCGCGGAAAACGAAGTCGAGACGGTCAGTCTGCCGTCCGAACGGCAAGCGACCGCCGCTGTCTGAGTTACGCGATCAGCAGTTCCTCTCCCCGCTCGACCTTGATGCGGCAAGAGGGCGTGATCTTGTTGTAGGCACGGCGGAACGCTTCCTTGACGTGCTCTGCATCCTCGACGTTGCAG
This sequence comes from Haloarcula rubripromontorii, assembly GCF_001280425.1. NCBI lineage: Archaea > Methanobacteriati > Methanobacteriota > Halobacteria > Halobacteriales > Haloarculaceae > Haloarcula > Haloarcula rubripromontorii. The sequence continues at coordinate 14,831 of NZ_LIUF01000002.1, forward strand.
TAGGCGGTGAACAGCTGTTCGCCGGCCTGAACGCGAGCGGCGGTACCGACGATCTTCCCGAAGGCGGCCCGCATCCCGTCGGAGACACGGTCGGCCCCGGCACCGGTCGCCTGCTTGTTCTCGCGCAGGACCTGGTGGGGGAATTTCCGCAGCGTCATCTTGTAATCGCCCTCTTCGCCGAGTTCCTTGATCATGTGGCGGTTGGCCGACAGGCGGGAGGCCTCCAGCGAGCCGTGACGGAGCTGGACGGTCTCCTCGACGATGAGGCTGATCTGGACGGGGTAATCGTCCGCGTCCTTCTGTTTGCGGCCCATCTTGTGCTGTGCGATCTTCGAACCGGGAATGCCCGTGATGTATTCGCGTCGGGTGTACGCGGGCTTGTCGATGTCCCGGTACATTGAGGCGGGTTTGTCCGACATAGGTACTCTTGGAGAATACGTCGCCGAGCGGCCCAATAAGGGCTTCGAACCCGCTCGACGGCGTGCCGTGCTGTCTCACACAGCGGCCTGCGACCGCGAGCGGCCCCGCATCGACCGTTGTCGTGACCGGGCTCCCGTCTCGGCCCGGTGTGAGCCGTCGCCGGTAACACCGCTGTCACCGCGCTCTTTTACTGCTTGCACGCGTATCTATGGTACCGATGAATATGCTCGTCGACGGCGAGTGGCGGACCGACGCGTACGAAACGACGAACGAGGACGGGGCCTTCGACCGGCAGGACACCACCTTCCGTGACCGGATCGAGGACGACCCCGACGCGCGGTTCCAGCCCGAGGCCGGCCGGTATCACCTGTACGCCTGCCGCGCCTGCCCGTGGGCCCACCGAATTCTGGTTGCCCGGAAGCTCCTGGGACTGGAAGACGCCATCACCGTCGACTACGTCGATCCGTATCGTGGCGAGGGGGGTTGGCAGTTCACGCCCGAGAAGGCGGGTTGTACGCCGGATACGGTCAACGGCGCGGACTACCTCCGCGAGGTCTATGCCGAAGCCGACCCCGACGCGACCTGTCGCGTGACCGTTCCTGTGCTGTGGGACAAACAGGAGGAGACCATCGTCAACAACGAGTCCGAAGAGATTCTCCGGATGCTGGACACCGAGTTCGACGACGTGGCCGAGAACGACGTGGATCTCTACCCCGAAGGCTACCAGGACGAGGTCGACCGCATCATCGACGACATCTACGAGCCAATCAACAACGGCGTCTACCGCTGTGGCTTCGCCGACAGCCAGTCGGCATATGACGAGGCCGTCGAGGAGCTGTTCGACGCCCTCGACCACTGGGACGCGGTACTCGAAGACCAGCGCTTCCTCGCCGGCGACCGCCTGACCGAGGCGGATGTCTGCATGTTCACGACGCTGGTGCGCTTCGACGAGGTGTACCACACCCACTTCATGTGCAACCACAAGCTCATCCGCGAGTACGACAACCTCTGGCCGTACCTCCGAGACCTCTACCAGCTCCCCGGTGTCGCCGAGACGGTGAACATGGACCACATTACGGAGCACTACTACACCACGCACCCCGACGTGAGCCCAAAGCGCATCGTCCCGATGGGTCCCGACCCCGACTTCGAGGCCGACCACCACCGGGACGAACTGCCGGGCGACCTCCCCGAGACGCTGTTCCCGACAGCGTAACCGGGTGGTATCGCTGTCAGATATCGAACGCTGAGCCGACGCTGTTCCTTTTATATACTCAGTTCTCACCTGTGGTCAATGAGTCGGGTAGATGGTCGAAACCGGGCTGTGAGCCCGGTGATTGGTGTTGTTATTCTCGTCGGCATTGTTGCCATTCTCGCCGCCACCGTCGGTGTGTTTGCGCTTGGCTTCAACGAGCAGCAACCGACACAAGCTCCGCAGGTCGCTATCGTGGCCGACTACAACGAGCGGACCACCGGCAACGGGGAGTACCTGAACCTCAGCTTCAAAAGCGGAGACACCGTCTACAGGGACAACCTCACCGTCGTCGTCTCCGGTGCCAAGAGTTCCGGCGGTAGCGACGTGACGCTGGACTCCGATCCGATACAGGCACAGGCTTCGACGCGGATTACGTCGGGAACAGAGATTACAATCCATCGGGGACAGTTCTCCGGAATCCCGAGCGGAGAACAGCTGGACCTGCGTGACGCGACGCTTCGACTCGTCTGGGACCCCGTAAGTGAACCGGGGTCGGAAACGTACGTCATCTACCGCTGGCCGGACCCGAGCCGGCGCAACTGAGCCGCTCGGAGCCTGTCGGCGGGACGATATCAGTCACTCGGCCAACGAGAGCGTAACCTCGTCGGTTTCGTAGTCCTCGATGAACGACCCGGGCCCGCCAAGCGAGACCGTCCTATCGCCGATATCGACGATTAGCGTGTGTTCGATAGGATATGAGTTGGTCTCCGGCTCGACGAGCCCCTGTTTCGTCTCGACGACAGTCCCCTCGATGGTGGTGGTGTCATCGTCGGCCTGCACCGCCCGGACCTCCGCGGAGACCTGCACGTCGTGGTCGGCGCGCAGGTGCAGCGTCGCCTGGAGGACGGCGTGGCGGAAGTCGTGGTAGGCGGCCGGGAGCGGAGCCGGGTCGGTGACGGTTTCCTCGGTGGCCATCAACCAGTAGTTCCCGAGGAACGACCCCGACAGCACGGGGACAAGCTGTTGCTGGACGAAGGCGATGGCGCGCTGGTCGGAGTTGGTGCGTGTCACCATTTCCGTCGGGGAGACGAGGCCGAACTGGGCGTCGACGGTGAGCATAATCGGCATCGCCTGGTCCCACGACCGGACCACGGAGGCCAGCCCGCTCGCGTCGTCAGGGCGCAGGCCGTCGGCACTACTGACGACAAGCACGACGAGGACGCCGCGGTCGACGGCCGCGGTCAGTTCCTCCGAGATCTCGGGGAGGTACTGCTGTGGAACCGACAGCATAATTTCGCGTTCCGCGTTTCTGATGTACTCCGTGAGCCGCTTGATGACTGTCACCCGTGATTTGATAACATCGAACTGTTGCGGTTCCCGAGCACTCGCCGAGTATCGAGAATCGAGCGCGCCGCTCATCTCTTCGAGTCGGTCGGTCAGGGCATCGATGACTTCCTCTGGCGGTCGGGCGCGGATCGTCGTCGGCACGACGTGGTCGTTGACCTCGACGAACCCGCGGTCTTCGAGCGATTCGCTGATGCTGTAGACGTACCGTTTGGAGACGCCAGTGTCGTCGGCGATTTCGCTGGCCGTGGCCTCGCCGCTGCCGAGGATCGACAGGTACGTGTCGACTTCCTTCTCCGACAGGCCCAGTTGTCCCAGCCTGTCCCTGAGAGTCGAATCGTCCATCTGTTCACATCTGGTAACGGCGGCGGATAATTGTGTTTCGGTGCTGTGTAGCCCGGAGACACCATCGAAACGCCGCCGGCGAACGAGTCGCCGGCTGTCCAAAGGCTGCTTTCACAAGAATGAAAAACTATTACACCATATTTTATATCCCCTGCAGTGGTGTCTCTCTCCAATGACGCTCCGGACGGCACTCAACGACTTCAAGCGGACGCGGGACCGTCGCCATCAGTTTCCGGGCGAGTTCCGCTCTACGACGGGCATGTTCTCCGGACTCGACGGCCGGTTGGTGCATGTCGACAGCGATGGCTCGCTGCGGGACTACTCCTATCCGCTGTGTGGGCTCACTGGCATCGATCGCTCGCGGTTCGGCGTCGAGACGGACTCGACGACGTGGTTCGGTCCCGACGCCGACCAGCGGTACCGCGGCGATGCCGGCGTCGTCGAGACAGTCCACGACTGCGGCGACTGGGCCGTCGTCCAGACGGACTGCACCATCGAACAGGCCCACGTCACCCGCTTCGAGCTTCGCGGCGACGCGCCCGCTGACGTGTCGTTGCGGGCGTTCGTCGATTTCGCACCAGACGGGCGGAACGGCCAGCAGAGCCTGCTGATGCACGGCAACGCTGTCGAGGCATACCACCGCTCTGAACACGACTTCATCGGCGTCTCCACCGAACTCGACACTGCGGTGGGCCAGATTCCCGAACGGTTCCCCGAACTCGTCGACGACGACCCCGTCTCCTTCCCCCGGGCCACCGGGGCGCGGCGGTACGAGGACACGACGCTGACCGGCGGCGTCCTGCTGTCCGCGCCGTTCGTCGACGGCGGCGTCACGCTGGCGACGCTGCTTACCGACACGGCTGATACCGACCGCGACGCGGCGCTGTCGACCATCGAACGGCTGGTGAGCGACCACTACACCTCGGAGACGGTACTCGAAGCAGGCCAGGCACAGCGGCGGTGGAGCGTCCCCGCGGAGACGCCGAGGCATGAAAGCGTCGTGGCCGACCTCCGCGTCCTCTCGCTGCTTTCGGCTGCGAACGGTGCCAGAATCGCCGCACCCGACTTCGACCCGTACTACGTTACCTCCGGGGGCTACGGCTACACGTGGTTCCGCGATGACGCCGAGATATCGGCGTTCCTGCTCGAAGCCGACGGGACGTTCGACCTCGGGCTCGATTCGTGGCACCAGCGCTCCGCCGAATTCTACTGTCGCACCCAGCAACCGGACGGGAGCTGGCCCCACCGCGTCTGGCCCGGCGACGAAACGCTCGCGCCGGGCTGGGCGAACGCCCGGCTCGAAAGCGGTTCTGACGCGGACTATCAGGCCGACCAGACCGCGAGCGTCACCACCTTCCTCGCGACGTATCTCCGGACCGGCGAGCCAGCCGACCCGGAACGAATCGAAGCCACGCTCGGACGCGCCGTCGAGAGCATCGACGACACACTGGCCGACGACGGTCTCCCCATCGCTTGCCAGAACGCCTGGGAGAACATGCAGGGCCGATTCACGCACACCGCTGCGACCTTCTTGCACGCCTACGCGGCCGTCGCTCGCGCGCCCGTCTGCGCCACGCTCCGGGACCACGCCCGGGCACAGGCCGAGACAGTGCTATCAGCTCTGGACGCGCTCTGGACCGGTGACCGCTATGCCCTTCGCGAACACGACGGCACAGTCGACGACCGACTGGACTCCGCGACGCTGGCTCTCCCAGCGGCCTGTCGCGCCGCCGCCCAGACGGTCGACCTGCCGGCGGAGACCCGCGACCGGCTCTGCACCCACGTCGAGACGACACTCGACGGGCTGGAACGGGACACTGGCGACATCCGCGGCCTCATCCGCTTCGAGGGCGACGACTGGCGGCGCGGTTCACAAGACCGCGAGAAAGTCTGGACTGTCTCGACCGCGTGGGGCGCAAACAGTGCCGCACAGCTGGGGACCCTCTTGCGTGATGCCGACGACAGCCGAGCGACGGCAGCCTACGCCCGCTCACGGGACCTGCTGGGGGAGATTCTTCCCGGTGGCTCGCTCGTTCAGTCCAGCGGGTATCTCCCCGAGCAACTGTTCGACGACGGGACGCCGGACTGTGGCACGCCGCTTGGCTGGCCTCACGCGCTCCGGCTGGCAACTGTGGCGCACCTCGCTGACGCCGGGGAACGCACCGCCGAGCCGCTGAGCGCCCGCGAGTAAACCCCTGTCACTGGGCACTCGCGAGGCCCCGCTTTACGCGGACCGAACTACTTGACGGGAGCAACCGTCGCGGAGGGCCGTAGGGAGTCTATCTCTAGTCGAAAACGGGGACTACATCTGGACGTGGATCACTGGCTATCGTCTACTGCGGCGGTGCAACGGGCGCGTCTTCGCTGGCCGTAACTGCTTCGCCAGTCTCCGGGTCGAACAGATGGACGGCGGATTCGTCGAACGACACCTGAACTTGATCGCCGATGGCCGGCTCCACGTCGGTGCTCACCCTGGCGATGAAATCCGGTGCACCGTCGCCCTCGAATCCGGTCTTCGATTCGCCCAGATCGAGATAGAGGTAATTGTCGCTGCCGATAGGTTCGAGCACGTCGACCGTCGCCGGGACTGCGTCCTGGTCGCCACCATTGCTGACGGAAACGTGTTCCGGGCGGATACCCAGCACGTACGACCCCTGCTGGATATCGCCGAAGGAACCGGCACGACCGCCCGTGAGGTCATAGGAGAAGTCATCGTGTGCGCCGGTGAGCTGCACGCCGCTACCGAGTGGCGCTGCGGTCACGTCGAGGAAATTCATCGAGGGTGAGCCGACGAAGCCGCCGACGAACTGGTTCGTCGGGTTCTCGTACACTGTCTTCGGCCGACCGGCCTGCTGGAGTTTCCCGTCGTTGAGGATGACGATGCGGTCGCCCATCGTCATCGCCTCCTCCTGGTCGTGGGTGACGTAGACGGCCGTAATTCCGAGTTCCTCCTGCAGCCGCTGGATTTCGGTCCGCATCGTCGTCCGGAGCTTCGCGTCGAGGTTGCTGAGTGGCTCGTCGAAGAGGAATACGTCCGGCTCACGGACGATGGCGCGTCCGAGCGCGACTCGCTGTTTCTGCCCGCCGGAGAGCTGGTCCGGGGTGTCATCCAGCAGGTCGCCGATGCCCATCATCTCGGCCGTTTCGGTGACTCGCTCTTGCCGTTCTGCCTTCGAGAGGTCCGTACTCATCCGGAGACCGAACGCCATGTTCTGCCGGATGGACTTGTGCGGGTACAGCGCGTAGTTCTGGAACACCATCGCCACGTCACGCTTGCGGGCGTGGACATCGGTCACATCTTCGTCGCCGATACGGATACGGCCGCTCGTCGGCCGTTCGAGGCCGGCAATCATCCGAAGTGTCGTCGACTTCCCGCACCCCGAGGGGCCGACGACCGTTACGAACTCCCCGTCGTCGATAGTCAGGTCGATGTCGTCGACTGCCACGATGGAGCCACCGTCGAACTCCTTGCGGAGACCGTCTAGTTCGAGACTCGCCATTACACAGAGTCTCACACCCATCGCTAATAAGTTTGATGGGATTTTTCATAGAAGTTCTAGTCGTGCCGGTGCGGGTTCGGAGCCGGCCGCTGTCAGCGACCGCTCGCCGCCGGTACCACGACGATATCTCCGACTGCAACCGTCCCGTCGCTACCGACCGGTGCGCCACCGAGAAGGTCTGTGTCTCCGACTGGTGTGTCGAGCGAAACGTTCGCCGTGCCGTCGCCGAAGTGCAGCACGACCACCAGCCTCTCATCGCCGTCGGTGCGTTCGTAGGCGACGACTCCGTCCGAATCGCCTGTTTCGACGGTGTGGGGAACCGGATGCACCCCGGGCGCGCGGAGTGAGGCGTGGTCCGCTCGCAGCGCGACCAGTCGCCGGTGGAAGTCGGTCAGCGCGTTGTCGCCGTCATGCCAGCGCATCGTCCCGCGCTGCTGTTCGACGCCGCGCTCCTGCCCGGCGTATATCATCGGCGTCCCGGGGAGCGTGAACGTCGCCCCGACGGCGGCCCGTAGCGACGCGCCCCCGCAGTCGTCGATATAGCGGTCTTCGTCGTGGTTATCGACGTATCGCATGTGGCCGGCGTGGTCGGGGTAGCCGTGTTCAGCCGTCGCGTCAAGCGCTTCGAACAGCGCCGACGCCGGCTCCTCGCCGGTCCCGATGTCGCGGAGCGTGTCGAACAGGTCTGTGTCGTAGTGAACGTCGAACTCGTTTTCGGCGAAGGCGGCATCACGCGGGACTGTCTCGTCGAGGAGCAGGAACTCGGTGTCGTCGGCTTTCACCCGCTCGCGGACCTCCTTCCAGAACCCGTGTGGCACGCCCCAGGCCACGTCACAGCGGAACCCGTCGACCACGTCGCGCCATTCGTCAACCACGTCAAGCATCCAGCGGCGGACGGCCAGCGAGTCGTAGTTGAGGTTCGGAATCCGCGTCCAGTTGAAGTAGTGTCCCGGCGCGTCCTCGCCCGCCCAGTCGACATCCGAGACGTCGCGTTCGGCCGGGACTCGCTCGTAGTAGTCGGCGTACTCGGGGACGCCAGCCCGGTGGAGCTGGAAGGCCGGATGGTCCCGCGAGCTGTGGTTGATAACCAGGTCGAAGACGACCCGGATGCCCGCGTCGTGGAGCCGGTCGACCAGCGACTCGAACTCCTCGCGCGTTCCCAGGTCCGCAGCGGTGTCGAAGAAGTCCGTGATGTGGTAGCCGTGACGGGTCGGACTCGCCTGAACGGGGGTGAGCCACACCACGTCGACGCCCAGTGACTCGATATAGCGGACCCGCCGCTCGATGGCCTCGAAGGATGTGTCGACGGTTTCGCCGGCGAACGACCGGACGAATATCTCGTAGATGGTAGCGTCGCTGGCCCAGGCCGGTGGATCTGCCGGCCGCGAGACGGACAGCGTCTCGCCCGTGGCCGTCTCTCCGCCCCCGGTCCCGCCGTCGCGTTCCACGACTAGCGTATCCGCGACGCTGTGGCGCTCGGCGACGGCCACCGCGTGCACGCGGGCCGTTTCGGGGAGTCCTTCCTGTGGCACCCGGAGTTCGTCGCCGTCGACGGTCACGGCCGACTCTTCCAGCGTGTCTCGGCCGTCGAGGTAGAACTCGACTTCCGGTTTGCCCCCCGACGGGGCCGCGCAGGCGTCTGCAGAGACGACGAGGTCGCCGTCCACCGTTTCACTGGCGAGTTCGACCCGGGGGCGACCGGGACCTTCGACGGTGACCTCGTCGGTCGCGGTCGACTCGAAGGAGCCGTCGAAACTGAAACTGGCGTGGTGGGTCCCCGGTGGGAGTTCGGTCTCGATGACCCACTCGTCACCGTCGCGCTCGGCCCAGTGTGTTCCCATCGTGAAGTCGTTGAACTTCCCGATGACGATAGCGCGGTCAGCGACCGTGAGGGCACCGTCGTTGTCGTCGAAGTCGTCCGCTGTGACGCTGAACTGTGCCGTCTCGGTGACGCCCGGGAACGCTCGGATGATTTGTTCGTATGTGCCGTCTGGCACGGTTAGTTCGGCTCGATAGACGCCCGGGGCATCTGGTTCGAGATGACAGACCGAGCCGTCGCCAAGCGTCGCCGTACTCGCCGCCGGTCGCTCGACGACCCGCCACTCGGCAGCCATATCGGGGTCGGGCCGGCGCGGGGCCAGTTCCACCGATTCGCCGACGGTAGCGAACCGCGGCGGGCCTGGGTGGTGCATACGCCTATGATTCGCGGTTGGTACTGTGAGTGTTACGCTTCCGCTCTAATTTTAGAGAAAATAGTACTTCATATCTTTTGCCGGGCGGAATCTCTGAAACCGACACACGGCGAGGCGACTTCGCGCTGTCTCTCGGAATCTATCATCATTGTCTCCTTCTATTTCCGAATGATTTAAGTTATGAAGGACTATTTCATCCCATATCTATCCATGACAATGGAACGACGGACGGTACTCAAACGGATCGGCGGTGTCGGGGCGGCTACAGCCCTTGCTGGCTGTAGTGTGCAAGAGCAGGGCAGTGGCGGCTCGGACGGCGAAACGGCTTCCGGCGACGGCTCAGGCGACGGGGCAAGCGATGGGAGTCAGCAGTCCGGCGGGACCGCGACGGCGTGGTACCAGCTTCAGGACTCGGAGATCCCTGCACGCAAGGACGCGATGCAGACGTTCGCGAGCGAGACGGAGTTCGGCGTCGATGGGTCGGACATCTCCAACATGGAAAAGAAGACAACGAGCGCTATTCCGGCCGGGCAGGGGCCGGAGATATTCGAGTGGGCACACGACTGGGTGGGCGACTACTACCAGCGGGAGTTCGTCGTCGACCAGTCCGACGAACTCTCCGTGAGCTTAGACCAGTTCACGGAGGCTGCCGCCTCCGCCGTCCAGTTCGACGACGCCGTCGTCGGCCTCCCGCACTCGGCGGAGACGGTGACGCTAATCTACAACGCGGACATCGTCGACGAAGCGCCCGAGACTATCGACGATATGGTGGCGGCGATGGAGGAGTACCACGACCCGAGCAGCAGCCAGTACGGTCTCGCCGCGCCGTTCGATCCGTACTTCACGAGCGGGTGGATCCAGGCCTTCGGTGGCTACTACTTCGACCCGGAGCAGGACCCGGCGCTCGGGCTGGATGCCGACGAAGCTATCGAGGGGCTTCAGTTCGCTCTCGACACCCTCCGTCCGTACATGCCCGACGACCCGAACTACGAACCGCAGGCCGCGACGTTTTCGGAGGGCAACGCCGCCTTCGCGGTCAACGGGCCGTGGTACCTGGCGACGCTGAACCAGAGCGACGTGAACTACGAGGTGGCGACGTTCCCTGCCATCGACGGCGGCGAGGTGACGCCGTACACCGGCATCTCGATGTGGTACTTCGCGGACGCGATGAGCGAGGGCGGGGCCGACGCGACGGCCGCCCGGAACTTCGTCGAGTGGTTCGCCACCAACGAGGACCACGCCACGCGCCTCGCCAAGGAACAGGGCGCGATTCCGGTACTCGACAGTCTCGTCGGCAGTGACGACCTTCCCGACCACGTCCAGACGTACTCCCAGACCGTCAGTCAGGGCGTCCCGATGCCGACCGACCCGCGCATGAACAAGGTGTGGTCGCCGCTCGAGAACGCCCTCATCGAAGCGTTCAACGGCGACGCGAGCGCCGAGGACGCACTGACGACCGCCGCTGAAGAAATCCGCAGCAACTGGGAGTAAGAACCGCCCATGAGTACCGTTTCACGAGCGGCGGACCGGATCGAATCGGTCCCGTTTCTGACGCGGGACGACGCGTCCTTACTGCTAGTGCTCCCGGGGCTGTTCGTCTTCTCGGCGTTCATGCTGTTCCCGGTCCTCTACCTGCTGGGCATCTCCTTTACGAACGCAGAGCCGGCAAATCTGTTCGCCGGCGAGGGCGTCGTCGCCGTGCTCACGTTCGGCGACGCGCTGTTCGTCGGGTTAGAGAACTACGCCGACGTGCTGACCGACGGCCAGTTCTGGAACTCTTTCGGCGTCACTTGGCTGTTTGTCGCCACGAGCGTCACGCTCAAAATCGGGGCGAGCCTGGCTATCGCGCTCGTCGTGACCAGCGACCTCGTCCGTGGTAAGCGCGTCCTGCGCTCGCTCATCATCTTCCCGATGGGGCTGCCGCCGATTTTCACCATCACCGTGTGGCGCGGCATCTTCAGCTCCGCCGAGTTCGGGCTGATGAACCAGCTGTTGACCGCGTTCGGGGCGAGTTCGGTCGCGTGGCTCTCGGGCCGCTGGACCGCCTTCGTCGCGTACAACGTCACGGAGGCGTGGCTGGCGTACCCGTTCATGGTCATCATCACCGTCAGCGCGCTGCAGGACGTGCCCGAGGAACTCCACGAGGCAGCCGTCGTCGACGGCGCGGGCTTTCTCGCACGCTTTGCGCATATCACCCTGCCGTCGATCAAACGACCGGTCCTGTTCGCGTCGATTCTCACCTCGGCCGCGTCGTTCCAGCAGTTCCTCATCCCGTTCGTGTTCAATCAGGGCGGCCCGGCACGGGCGAACGAACTCATCGTCGTCTACGGGTACCGTGAGGCGCTGTCGTTTCAGCAGTACGGCCGTGGCGCGGCCATCAGCATCATCGCGCTCGTGTTCATCGGCGCGTTCATGTGGCTCAACGTGAAGAAAGGGAAACTCGCTGATGGGGTGAACGACTGATGTTGCTCGGTGCAATCGCCCGAAAGCTCAGCGACGACATCAAGACGTTCGCCACGATGCCCGCCCGTACAGTTCGAAAGTGGTCCTACACTGTGCAGGCCGTCCGTCGGGGTGAACTGCCCGCGTCGGCGGTCCTGAAGGTCATCCTCTCGACCATCGGCGCGACGCTGGTCGTGCTGGCGCTCCTCTTCCCGATCTACTGGATTCTGATGGCGGCCCTCTCTGGCTCCGGCAGCTCGCTGTACACGTCCGAGAGCTTCTCGCTGATTCCGTCTAACCCAACGGTCAAACCGTTCATCTGGGTTATCGGTGACCTCATCGTGCCGTCGTACTCGATCTCTGCGGCCATTCCGTTCACCGACCTCGCCTTCGTGTTCCAGACGCCGGGGATCGAACTTCTGGACGCGTCCGACTACGGCGTCGACCGCCCGTCGGATTTCAAGCACTTCCTCTGGAACAGCCTCACGGTAGCGATTCCGACCGTGCTTATCGCGATGTCGCTCATCATTCCAGCGGCCTATGCGCTCTCGCGCCGTGAGTTCCTCTTCCGGCGGAAGATCCTGTTCCTCTATGTCCTGATGACACAGGTCGGTGGCGGTCTCGGTGTCGCCCTGCTCATCGGGATGTACGCGCTGTACGTCCAGTTCGGCATCAACGACAGCAAACTCGCCCTTGCGGTGTACTACGCGGCGACCGCTGTGCCGTTCAACACCTGGCTACTGAAGACGTACATGGACGGCATCCCGGTCTCCTACGAGGAGGCCGCCGTCGTCGACGGCGCGCCGCCGTGGCGCGTGGTGACAGAGGTCATCATCCCGATGTCGACCGCCGGGCTGGCGACCGTGTTCATCTTCGTCTTCCTCACCGGGTGGACGGAGTTCGTCGTCGCCCAGACCCTGCTGGGGACGGAGAACTACACGCTGCCGGTCGGTCTGTACGCGATGGTCGACGAGTACTCTATCCCGTGGGCGCGCTTCTCGGCGTTCGCGCTCACCTTCGCCTCGCCGATTATGCTGGCGTACCTGTTCGCCCAGCGTTACATCGAGGGCGGCCTCTCCTTCAGCGGGATGGAAGGCTAGGCCGGCGCGACGCCCGCTGTCATCCAGCAGCCCTCATAGGGTGCTTCGGTCTGCTTTTCGACTGTCCACCGGTAGCTCGTCGTCGTGCCGTTCCCGTTGACGACTGTCACCGGCTGTGACGCGGTGTCGCCGTCGCGGTCGAGTGGCCCGTACCGAACGCCCGTCGCGTTCAGGAGCGGCTCAAACCCGCGCTGGATTGTCCGGACGAAGTTCGCGTACGGTCCCGTCAGGTCCCGGTTCGACGGGGACGCGAACTGCCAGGTCGTGTTGATGCCCTCGTTCGTCGCCGGGTCGTTGTTCTGCAGCGCCAGCACCTGAATGTGGACGACGAGTCCCGGCGGCCGCTCGCAGTTCGGCCGCAGTTCGAGAACCCGCGGCTGTGTCACGGCCGACCTGTTGGCGTCGACGGAGACGTTCCCCCAGTACTCTCGATCGCCACCCTGTGGGGTCGCTGCCTTAGCGCTCCCGACCGGCCTCTCGTCAGTCGGCACGGCGGCGGGCGTTACCGTCGGGTCGGCCGGTGACGGCCCGCCACCGAACAGCGCCCCACACCCGGCCAGGAGCGCGACGGCGCAGACCGCTCCCAGCCGAACGGCGCAGGTCCGTCTCATACGGACTCATGTGACTGCACGGTCTTCGCTGTTCGGTTATCGCGCCCCGCTCGACCGTTCTGGACCGCCCGCCTGTCCCCGCGGGTCAACGCTTTTCAGCCGCGAGACTGTCTCTGGAGCTACATGACGCTCCTCGACGCCGCGGGCTTTCTGACCGGGCTGGCGCTCCTCCTCGTCGGCGCGGACAGGACGGTACGGTCGGCGGCCGAACTCGCCCTCTACTACGGCATCTCCACCTTCTTCGTCGGCGTCACCGTCGTCTCGGTCGGCACGTCGATTCCGGAGATGACCACCTCGGTGTACGCCGCGACCTATGGGGCCGGCGACCTGTTGGTGGGGAACATCGTCGGCTCTGAGACGGCACAGATAACGCTGGCCATCGGTATCGTGGCGCTCATCTCGCCCATCGCCGCCGAGCGACGGAACGTCCTGATCTACGGCGGCGCGATGGTGCTCGCTATGATAATCATGATACTCACGCTGGAGGACGGCATCACCCGCTCCGAGGGGCTGTTGATGATGCTCGCCTATCTCATGTTTATCCACGACCTCTACTCCAACGAGGGCGGCGAGGAGATAACCGAGGAGGTCATCGAGGACGAGGAACCGCCAGCGCGGACGCTACCACAGATTGCGCTGGGCATCGGGCTCGTGATAGTCGGTGGTCACCTGCTTGTGACAAACGGGGTCGCCATCGCGACGGTCGCGGGCATCCCGGAGTACGTCATCGGGGTTCTGACCGGACTTGGAACGACGGCTCCGGAGATCGCCGTCGCCGGTATCGCCGCCCACGAGGGTCGCGAGGGTATCTCCGTCGGGTCGCTGCTCGGGAGCAACATTACCGACCCGGTGTTTTCCCTCGGTGTCGGCGCGCTGGTCGCGGATGTCACACTGGCCGACCCGGGAGCCGTCGTCGCGTCCGTGACCTACATGCTGGTCGTCTCGCTCGCCGTCCTCGGGCTGCTGTACTGGCGGCGAGGCATCGACCGCCGAAGTGCGCTCGTCTGTCTGGGCCTGTATCTCCCGTCCCTCGCGCTGTTCTGACTCAGTCCAGCCGCCGCTCGACCGCGTCCACGTCGGCCGGTTCGTTGACGTTGTGACACCACCCCTCCAGTTCGACCGCCTCGACGCGGTGGCCGGCGCTCAGCAACAGGTCGATTGCGTCGGGAAGTTCGTACTCACCCCGCTCGGAGGGGCGCGTCAGCGCGCAGGCGTGGCCGATGGCCGGTTCGAAGGCGAAAAAGCCCCGCGTGACCAGCGTCGACGGCGGGTCGGCCGGCTTCTCGACGAGGCCGGTCACCCGTCCCGCCCCGTCCGTCGTGACGACGCCGGTCGACCTGGCCTCGGCACGCGACACGTCCTCGACCAGTAGCGTGGCGCTGGCGTCGCTGCTGTGGTGGCGGTCGAGCGCGTCGCCGACGTTCGCCCGGCAGACGTTGTCGCCGTTCAGCATGACGAAGGTCCCGTCGACGGTGGAACTGGCCTGTTCGAGCGCGTGAGCCAGTCCCAACTGCTCGTCCTGCCGGACGTACGCTATCGGCGTGTCCCGGTACTGGTCGCCGTAGTGGGCCACGATGTCGTCGCCGCGGTAGCCGACGACGACGACCAGTCGGTCGACGCCGACCCCCAGCAGCGTCTCGAAGCAGTGGGTCAACAGCGGCTGTCCGGCCACCTCGACCAGCCCCTTCGGCGTGTCCGCGGTGAGCGGGCGCATCCGCGTCCCCTCGCCGGCCGCGAGTACGACACCGTCCATGGCCGACCCCACGCCCGGGCTGACTAAATGCCTGTGGACGAGCGGGTTTTGACGCTGGCCCGCCAAGCCAGACGTATGGCCGAGGAGTGTGACACCTGCGGTCGGTCGGTCACCGTCGACGAGGCCATCCGCCGCGAGACCATCGGCGACCTCGACACCGACCGCTGGCAGACGCTGTGCTGTCCGGACTGTGGTGCGCGACTCCGGACGATATTCGTCGGACCGGACTCCTGACGGGGAAAGAGACAGGTGAAAGCAGCGTGTGGCTCTGACACATGGAAGACGAAGCGTGGCGCTCGGTCGACATCATTCGGGACAACGACGGCATACCGCACGTCCTCCAGCAGAAGGTACAGGTGTTCACGAGCGGCGTCTCCGAGGAGTCGGCCGGCTACACGAAACCGGCGATGGAACACCGGCTGGTACCGCTCAAAGACCTCACGAAATTCGGGCGGTCGTGACCCGCTGTCAGGGCCGTCAGCGCGTCGACCGATAGCCCGGCAACTGGACCGGTTGGGCAAGAAACACCTCGGGATACACTTTTGCGCCCGTCGGAACGAGTATCCACAATGGCGGAACCGCTGTACGTCGGCGTTGACCGGAGCGATGAGTCCTGGGTTGCTGTCGCGTTCACCGGCGACGGCTTCGACCACGCGTCGGTGTTCGACAGTATCGGCGCGTGCTGGTCAGCCTACGAGGAGCGCGCCCGCCGGATTCTGGTCGGCGTCCCGATCGGACTTGTCGAATCCGGTGAGCCGGACCGCCGGTGTGACGAACTCGCCCGGTCAGTTCTCGGTGCGCGCAGCCCGACCATCCACACGCCGCCGGTACGAGAGGCGACGCGAAAACAGCGCTACTCGACGGCCAACCGCGTCCACAAGCGCAAGACCGGGCACGACCTCTCCGAGCGGGCGTTCGAACGCAGCGACAGCCTCGCCCGGGTCGATGAACTCCTGCAGGAACTGCCTGAGGCCGCCACCGCTATCCGCGAGTCCCACCCGGAGGTCTGTTTCCGGGCGTTCGCCGGTGAGCCGCTCAGCTACCCGAAGCGCACCGCCGGGGGATACGCCGAGCGGATGCGGAGTCTCGCACAGTACGACCGCGACGCTGCCCCGACGGTCCAGAAAGCTGCCGAAGCGACTGGTGGCACAGCAGTGACTATCGATGACGTACTGGACGCTGTTGTCCTCGCCTACACGGCCGTCCCGGGTGACGGGGACCTGTACACGCTCCCGCCCGAACCGCCGCGAGACGCGGCGGGGCTGCCGATGGAGATCGTCTATCGGGCGGCGTCGCCACTGCTCACGTAGTGGCGTGTCTCGGCGAGTGCCGCTGCTCGCCGTGAGTTATGTGCGTGTCAGCGACACTGCCGTGTGTGCGTACACCGCGACCGCTGACAAGTGATTATAGTGCTAGACTGCAGACAGAACCGGTCTTACAGTCGCGTGAGGTTGGTCGCACGCGGACCCTTGTCCGCCTGCTCGATGTCGAACTCGACTTCCTGCCCCTCTTCGAGGTCAGGGCCGCCGACGTCTTCCATGTGGAAGAAGACGTCTTCGTCCGCATCGTCGGTCTCGATGAAGCCGTAGCCACCAGTGTCGTTGAAGAAGTCGACAGTGCCTGTCGCCATCGTTAGAGCCTCGTGACGTTGTTGGCGCGCGGACCCTTGTCCGCCTGCTCGATGTCGAATTCGAGCTCCTGTCCTTCCTCGAGGTCCGGGCCGCCGATGTCTTCCATGTGGAAGAAGACGTCCTCGTCCGCGTCCTCAGTATCGATGAAACCGTAACCGCCAGTGTCGTTGAAGAAATCAACCGTTCCTTTCGCCATTGCAACCATAGAGATGCCAGCACCACGGATAACAGTGTCGGTACGATGCTCTGGTAGAAAACAGAGAAAATCGGCCGCCGTCTGCCGATTAGGGGGTGTGTAATACTGGCACACCACACGCGTCAGCTACTCTTCCGGCTGGCTGTCGACGCTTCGGTCTCGCTCCCGGTCTTATCACTCTGTTAACCGAATGGAATTAGCCACTTGAGTACAAGCCGTAACTATGTACCGTGGTGTCCGGGCCCGCCTTGCGCCGTGGCTGCTCGCTGGCTTCGGCCTCGCTTTCACGGGTGTGGCCGTCGTCTGGCACCTCGGTATCGAGACACAGCGCATCGGACAGATCGGCGGCCCCGTGCTTGCACTGGGCCTTGACGGACTACTGCCGCTGGTGCTGGTGTATGGCAGCTATCGCCTCGTTTCGTCGTCGACACCAGGTGAGCAGATCTGGACCGTTTTCGTCTGGAGCGTCGTCGGCAGTCTCGCAGTCGGAACGGTCATCGGTTTGAGCGTTTTTATTCGCATGGTGGAGGGCCGAACAATCGCCGAGCCAGTGTTCGTCACCCTGTTGGCGATGGAGACTGGCGCTGTCACGGGCCTCGTCGCAGGCACACTCGCAGTTCGAGCCCGGCAGGACGCCCGCCGTGCCACCCGTACCAGCAACACGCTGTCGTTCGTCAACGACTTGCTTCGACACGATATCGCGAACGGACTGGTCGTTATCGACGGCCGGGGGACGATCATCCGGCGCAACGCCGACTCGGAGACGGTTCAAACGGCAGCGGACGCGATCCGTGAACAGGTAACCGAACTCGACAGCCTGGTCGACAACGCCGGGGCTGTCGTCGAGACCCTCGGTACTGACCCGACCTTCGAACCGACTGATATTGTCGGAATCGCCGAGGCGGTGATACAGCGAATCGAGCAAACACATCCCATCGCTATCGAGTTTCAAGCATCGGGCAGCGCGATGGCCCGCACCAACGAGGCCGCTCGCCCGGTGCTCCGGAATCTCATAGAGAACGCTATCGAACACGGGACGCCGGCAGCCGAACTCTCCGCCGAGGGGACCGCGACAGACGGGGCACCGCTGCAGGGCGAGTCACAGCGAGCGGAGCCCGCCCAGCCGACTGGAGCCGGGCACGATCACCCATCGGTGTTCGTCGCGATCCGCGAAACTGACGATGTCGTCGAGATTCACGTGGTCGACGACGGTCCGGGGATTCCCGACGACCGGCGTGACACCATCTTCGACCCGCGGGCGGGCGACACGCACGGCGGCGGGCTCCATCTCGTCGAAACGCTCGTCACGAGCTTCGGCGGCGACATCTACCTCGCTGACTCCGCCAGCAAATCCGACACGGCCTTGCCCGACGGCGACCGCAACGGCGCGCACTTCGTTGTCGAACTCCCACGGGCGTGACACAGTACCGCACGACCGACGTTTCTTGATTGTGGGGGGCACAGTGGGGGGTATGTTCCCTCGCTTGCGCGCACAGGGTCCGACTGTACTCATCCCGCTCGCGTGGCTGCTCGTGGGCCTTGCGCATCTCGACGTGGTCACTGACCGGACAGTTCTGGTGTTTCACGTCGTCGCCGCCGTCCTCATCGCTGCTTTCGCCGTGCTTTCGTGGGACGAGATGGTAACTGGCGTCCTCCGTATCTGGCGCGACATTCTCCTCGTCGGGCTCGTGCTCACCGTCGGCGGTATCGTCGGCTTGCTCTACTCGCCCCTTCGGGTCCCGTTCCTGACGACGACACTACTGGGGTGGATGGCTGTTCCGGGCGTCGGCCTCTACTACACCGGGAAGCGCGTTCCGGCAGGCCAGCGGGCGTACACGGCCGGCGCAGTGCTGAGCGTTCTCGGTGCGGCGGTCTACGCCGGCGCGTTGTTCCCGCCGGCGGAAACCGCGCTGCTCGCCGGCATCGGGCTTGCGCTGGTCGGCCAGACGGTCGGTATCATTCAGGCGGTGCGCCAGCCCGACGGACCGTCAGGCTAGCGCTGCGTCGAGTTTCTCGACTGGATGCGGCGGTTCGCCGTCACTTTCCGCCCAGTCGTCCAGTTGCGTGCGACAGGACGCGCCGGGCGCGACCACGGTGTCGCCGCGGCTCCCTCCGATCTGGTCGAACAGGATCGCACCGATAGCTTTGCTCATCGAGAAGTGCTCTGTCTCATAGCCGAAGGAGCCGGCCATGCCACAACAGCCAGAATCCAGCGGGTCCACATCGTAGCCGGCCCGCCGGAGGACGCCCACGGCGTGGTGGTCCTTCTTCGTCGCCTTCTGGTGGCAGTGGCCGTGGTAGGTCAGCGTCTCGCGGCCGGCGTCCCAGTCAGCGCGCTCGTCCAGCCGGAAGGTATCGAGGTACTCACAGACGCCATACGCGTTTTCGGCCAGCGTCTCCACGTCCTCGCCGGAGAGCAGGTCCAGATAGTCCGACTGGAACATCACGGCGTCGCTTGGTTCGACCAGCACCACGTCCCAGCCCTCCTCTACAGCGGGAACGAGTGCGTCGATGTTCTCGCGGGCTGTCTCTCGTGACTGGTCGAGAAAGCCCTTCGAGTGGGCGGGGCGGCCGCTGTCAGTCTTGTCCGCAAGTTGGACGTGGACGCCCGCGGCTTCAAGCACGCGGACGGCCGCCTTCCCGACTTCGGGGTGGCTGTAGTTCGTGTATGTGTCGGGGAACAGCAGCGCCCGTCGTTCGGCCTCGTCGGCTGGGACCTCCGGGCCGCGTTCGTCGAACCAGTCCTGTAGCGTCCTGCGCTGGAAGCTCGGAAGCGTCCGTTCGGGGGCGATACCGACCGCCTTTTCGAGGACAGTGCGGGCTCCGGGAACTTTGGTCGCGAGGTTCGACAGCGGCGCGAACGCGCTGCCGAGGCCGGCCAGCGCGTCGACGTTGGCAAAGATTTTGTCTCGGAAACTGGAGCCGTGTTCCTGATGGTAGGCGTGGGTCACCTCCGCTTTGAGCTTCGCCATGTCGACCTCGCTCGGGCAGTCCTTCGCACAGCCCTTGCAGCCGATACAGAGGTCAAGTACCTCGTGCATGAACTCCTCGTCGGTGGGGTCGTCCGGGAGGTTGCCGCTCATCGCCTGCCGGAGCATGTTCGCCCGGCCGCGGGTCGTTGTCATCTCTTCCTCGGACGCGCGGTAGGTCGGACACATCACGCCGCCGGTCGTCTCTTGCGGGCCGCGACAGCCGCCACAGCCGTGACAGAGTTCGACCATCCCCTGCATCCCGTTGTCGTTGTCCCACTCCAGCGCGGGATCGAAGCCGGTATCGAACTCGTACTCGGGGGAAAAGCGGAGGTTCTCGGTCATGTCGACGGTGCGCGCCCGCTCGGGCTTCGCGCCGGACTCGACGGCGCTGGCGTCGACGCCGACGACCTGGCCGGGGTTGAGCAGCCAGTCGGGGTCGAACGCGGACTTGAGTTCCTGGAACGTCTCCCAGAGGTCCTCGCCGTACAGTTTCCGGTTCCACTGCGTGCGGGCGCGACCGTCGCCGTGTTCCCCCGAGACGCTCCCGCCGTACTTCACGACGAGGTCGGTCACCGCGTCGGCGATGGACTCCATCGTCTCGACGCCCTCGACGGACTTGGTGTTGATGAGCGGGCGGATGTGGAGCACGCCGGGGCCGGCGTGGGCGTAGAAGGAGGCGAAGGTGTCGTGTTCTTCGAGAATTTCCTCGAAGTCGGCGACGTACTCCGGGAGGTTCTCGGGCGGGATAGCGGTGTCCTCGATGAATGACCCGTGTTTCTCGTCGGTCGTCCGCGAGAGCAGGATGGGGAGGCCGGACTTGCGCATCTTCCAGAACTTCTCCCGTTTCGCCTCGTCGTGGGCCTCCATGGCGTCAAAGGCCCGCACCGGCGCGTCGACGACGGTCCGGCCCTCGGTCGGGTCGGCGACCGGGTCGACGCTCTCGGTCCGGTCTGCCAGCAGGTCGGCGACTTTCCGCCGCCCGCTCTCCTCGTCGTCGGCGTAGAACTCCACGATGAGGACCGCCCGGGTCCCGTCGGGCAGCATGCCGACCACGTCCTCGAACTCGGCGGTGTCCCGGGCCAGGTCGATGAGTACGTCGTCGAGTACCTCGACGGCCGCCGGGTCGTGTTCGAGGATGTCAGCGACGTCTTCCATCGCCTCGATGAGCCCCTCGTAGGCCAGCAAGGCCATCGACTTGGTCTCGGGAATCGGCTCCAGCGACACCTCGGCCTCGGTGACGATGGCCAGCGTCCCCTCGCTGCCGGCCAACAGTGACGCGACGTTCACCGCCCCGTCCTGTGCGTCTTCGAGCACCCAGTCGAGGTTGTACCCCGAGACGTTGCGCTTCAGGTCGGGGTACTGACTCTCGATTGCCTCACCCTTCTCGGCAAGTATCCGTTCGATTTCGGCGTAAATCTGGGCTTCGAGGTCACCGTCGGGGTCCGCCCGGTCGCGCAGTTCCTCGCGGGTGACCTCGCCGAACGTGGTGACGGTGCCGTCCGCGAGGACCACCTCGCACTCCTCGACGTAGGCGTCGGTCTTGCCGTACTGCAGGGAATGGGCACCGGTAGAGTTGTTGCCGATAGCGCCGCCCAGCACGCTCTTGTCGCCCCACGCGGGGTCGGGCGCGAACTTCAGCCCGTGGTCGGCCAGTTCGCCGTTCAGGTCGCCGAGTTTGATGCCCGGCTGGGCCCGCGCTCGCCGCTCGTCGGGCCGGGCTTCGACGAGGTCGTTCATGTACCGCGAGAAGTCCAGCACGACGGCCTCGTTGACGGTCTGGCCGGCGAGGCTCGTCCCGCCACCCCGTGGCAGAACCGGAATCTCCCGTTGGGCACAGTAGGACATGACTGCGGCCACGTCCTCGGTCGACCGCGGATAGACGACCCCGATGGGAAGCACCTCGTAGAGGCTGGCGTCGGTCGCGTACAACTGCCGTGAGTACTCGTCGAACCGGACCTCTCCGTCGATACGTGTCTGCAGGTCGTCTACAAGACCGGACCGGGCGACGGTGTCGTTCTGATAGTCGTAGTTCGATACCTCGTCGGCCGAAGGGTCTATCCGGGTGCCGGAATCGGTTGCCATGGTTTGTTTCGTATCCAGTCGCCCGGCCACCGACGGACCGGGTACTCGGCGGTTTGCTCTGGCTGTTCTAGCTGTACGCCTGTCAAAACAGTTCCGCTACGCCACCCTCTCACCCACTCCCGACCCGGTCAGAGACGGCGTTTCTGTTTCTCTGTGATAGCACGTATTACGCAACTGTTAATATAAACACGAGCATATATAATGTGATTATGACACACAAGAATGACCCCTTCGAGACAATGCTCCGACTCTTTGCACAGACGCAACGAGAGATGCTGGACGACAGTTTAGGCCGGTGGACGGGGACCGATTCAGGACGCCGAACGGACGACAGTCCCGAATACCGAACCGACCGACCGGTTAGCATGCACTCGGACGACCACCGCCGACACGGCATCGACACGAACCTCCACGTCGACGAGACCGACGACGGGTACGTCGTGATGGTCGACCTCCCGGGCTTCGAGCGAGACGACCTCGCCGTACGCTTCGAGGACGGCGTCCTCAACATCCACGGCGAAACGACAGTTGCCGCGGAGACCAGCGACGGCACCCGCCGACACAGCCGACGAGTCGCCAAGCGGGTCACCGTTCCACAACCGGTCGTAGAAGACGAGATCACCGCCACCTACCACAACGGCGTTCTCGAAATAGCGCTGCCACGCGCGGCTGACGCCGACGATTCGAACCGAATCGAAATCGAATAGGTCCTCTCAAAGACTCTTTGTCGATATTAACCGAGCGGTCAGTGATAGTATCTTTAGTAACCTGTTATCCTGAGCCAGCTACTGCGAATCTGTCATGTGGTGGGCACGCAGTCCGACTCCGTCGCGTGACTACAGATCGACCGTCACACGAAGTTCGCTGTCGGTTACCGTTCCGATGGCGTCAGCAGCGATCTCGATGTCGTCCTCGTCGGCGTCACCGAACCCGAGCCCCTGCACCCACGCCTCGGTGAGGTCCGGGTCTGGTTCGACATACGCGACCTGCTCTTTCGGCTCAACCTCGGTTACGATGCCGATCTGTTCTCCCTGTGCGTCCATGAGAAACTTCCCCTCGTCTTCTGTCGATAGTACTGCCATTTCGTCTGACACCACAGGCCGCATCAAGTAATAAACGTCGGTCACGCCGGCGCAGTCTCCGTCTCCTTTTTGAGCCTGCTGTCAGCCGACATCCGCCCGTGTCCGCTAATACCGTGAGAAGTTCTCGTCGGGATAGACCCCTTCGTCAGTGATATCTACCACGTCTAGCGTCGCCAGTCGACTGAGGCGGTCTGCCGCGTCCCCTTTGTCAACGCCCAGTTCCACCGCCCGTGCCAGCACGCGGTCACGGCTGGGCACGGACTCGATGAAGCCGTCACTGTCTGTCTCTGTCTCCTCTGCGATGATCGCCTTCAGGATGGCCCCGTGTTCCCGCTTCGACGGTGTGGTGCTGTCACCGGTCCAGTCCACGCTCAGTGTCCCATCTTCGTTGACGTGGGAGACGACGAATCCGTCCGGCAGCGCTTCTGTCACCGCCGCCACCAGCGCCGCCCGGTCGAGGCGCGCCTCGAACCGGAAGCGCCTGCCATCTCTGGACTGCCCAAGGCCCCCGACATTCGTACCCGCTTTTGCTATCGCCTCCGAAACCGCGTCAGCAAGCCGCTCCTGTACTGACGCCGCGACGGCGTCCCGCTCCGCGCTGAGGGCCGTGAGTTCGTCGGTCAGGGTCGCATGGCGCTCCATCTGCTCGTGTGCTGACTTTTCTGTCATACCCATGCTACTCGTCGCCACGAACGTACCTGTTCCGGCGGCTGAGTCAAGCCAATAGGGCAACGCGGTGGTCGCTACGTAGTCACCGCATTCAGATCCGCTTGAAAGCGTTTTCACTGCCCACTTTGTCCGTAGAGAAATGCCGCCTCCCGGATTTGGCCCCTCGGGGCTGCTATTGCCCCTGAGTCAAGCTTTCCGGCCTGAGCTAAGCGACGTTTGGTGTTCTGCGGAGAGCAAACAATGGAACTCGAACCTATCGCTCCCGCAGACGCAAAGGAAATGTTCCTCTCACATCGGCGTGACGAGGTTTCAGAAGCAACGTTGCAGGGCTATCACTACCGCCTCAAACCATTCGTGAAGTGGTGTGAGCAAGAGGGCTTTGGGAATCTTAATGACCTGACGGCCCGCTCACTTCACGAATACCGCTTGTGGCGGAAGGAAGACGGAGACCTGAAGACGATTACCCTGAAGGGGCAGCTTTCGACTCTCCGTGTGTTCCTCAAGTTTCTCGAATCAATCGACGGAGCAGAACAGGGACTACACGACAAGCTGCTCGTTCCCTCGGTCGAAGACGAGGAGGCTGTTAGCAACAGTATGCTTGAGGCTGAGCGGAGTGAACACATTCTCCGCTACCTCAGCAAGTACGAATACGCCTCGAAGCGCCACACGCTCTTTGCGGTGTTGTGGCACACCGGCTGTCGGATGGGTGCTGCCCACTCTATGGATGTTTCCGACTTCGACCGGGAGAGTCAAGCACTGAAAGTCCGGCATCGGCCCGACACCGGGACTCACCTGAAGAACAAGCAGGCTGGAGAGCGTATCTGTGCCCTCTCCGAAGAGGTGTGTGAGGTGCTGGAAGACTACATCAACGTGACCCGTGACGATGTGACCGACGACCACGGACGGGAACCTCTCTTCACGACGCAGTACGGACGGATGCACAGGTCGAAGATTCGTGAGATGGTGTATGCTGTTTCCCGTCCCTGTGCCTACGGGAAGGAGTGTCCACACGGTCGAGAACCTGACTCGTGTGAGGCGGGGAACTACACGCAGGCAAGCAAGTGTCCGTCAAGCGTGTCTCCGCACGATATTCGACGTGGAGCTATCACCCATCTCCTCAGGAACGAGGTTCCCAAGCAGGTTGTATCCGACCGAGTGAACTCTTCGCCTGAAACGCTTGAGAAACATTACTCACAGTTGACCGAGGAGGAGAAGATGGAGCAACGAAGGGATTACTTTGAGGATGTGTAACCACTTGAGGAGATAAACACACCCTCCGCCTCAGGTTTCTAAACCACCTGTCGTTAGATTTTGCAACCCCACGGAACTGAGCAATAGCTATACGGAATAATCAGGGTACGGCGTAGCTGTACAATAACCTCCTTTGGTTCGTATTAGTCCTTGGTCACAAACAGGGGGAGCCTGTGTTCATTCCCGAAGAGTGTATGCACGGCTCAAGATTGCTTAATGACCTGCCTCCGTTAGAGTTTCAGAACTCGGGGAAGTCGAGCGAATCCGGCCACTCAAATTCGTCTTTTCGTTCAACGACTTTCTTCCCTCGACCGTCTTTTTTCTCACAGTCTGCAATACCGAGTACGTCCAGTAGCTCCATACGGTCCAGCACAGTGGGCTTAGACGAAGAGACCTGTTCTGTTAGCTCAGGTCCCGAGAGGGAACCGTCGTTATCGGGATTTAGTACGGCTCGAACGACTGGACGACGCTCTTTTGGCATCGTACTTAGAGCGATACGAGCGCACACGTCCATATCTTGTAGAGCGACCTGTGTTTCACCTCGTAGGAGCGCGTGTGCCTGTGCTATCTCCCAGAGCGCCGTTGAAACCCTGTATCCGCTGTCCTTTACGATTTCACCTGTTTCGGCAATTGGAGCACGACTGTGTTGAACGATGCGAGTGAGTACCTCCAAGATTTCCCGAATCTCCTCAGTTGCAGAGCTATTCCATTCAACACTTCTGTAACCACCATACTGGTCCCAGATATGCGTCAGGAATTGATGCACTACCTCCTGACACCGCTTCACTCGTTTGGTGTATGCGTCTTCCTCCGTCACCTCTTCTACAACCTGTCCAATGTTATTCGTGCCCGCCTTCTCGTGGAACACGAAACGGTTGCCAGTGTGTCCCATTGCGTTCCACGCCCGAGGTTGGAGCGGTGTGTTTGCCCCGAGAATCGCAAAGCGATAGTCCCCATCTTTGTATCCACGTTCTCCGTGTGTCCCACTATCCGTCGTGTATCCGTCACCGTCCATTAGCCTTGCAAGCGTGGACATACGCTCCTCTATCGTATCTCTCCCACCAGAGAACCAGCTTGACATATCTCCTACCAAGAGAGTTTTGTGCTGTATTCGGGGAAGCAAGTCAACCTCTTCACGTAGCTGCTCCTCACTCAGGGAAGCATCGTGGCTTACAAACGAAGCGGGTGTTGCATCGTCACTCCGGTACACCAGCTCTTCCAGCCCTTCGAAGAAGCGTAGGACGGTAGTTTTTCCCGCCCCTGCTTCCCCGACAATCACCAGTCCGGTACTGTGCTGTGGGTCGCTAAGCAGTAACGTCGCCTGAACGGATAAGGCGGCTTCAGTCACATCCCACGTCTGTTTACCGAACTCTTCGAGAACTGTTTCCCTCACCTCGGAGAGAAGGTTCTCATCATCTAAGCCAGTGGTGTCACTACTATCACCGTCAGTGTGTTCGTCTGCTATGTACTCCTGATAAACCTCGTTCAAGACAGCTTCTCGCTCTTCGACGCTGGCAGGAGACCGCTCAAGCAGGTTACCGGTGATTGGCGACAGACGCTTGCTGTCAAACATCTCAACGCCGTTACCTCGGCTCAACTCTTCAGGAACAGTCCCCTTTGCGAAGAGATAGATATTCTCTTTCTCGGGACCGTACTCTGCATATGTGTCGGCTTTCTCGATAATCTCCTCGGCCCACGATTCGGGTTCTCCGTCTGTAACCGCATCTTCCAACCAAATCCTAACAAGGGGGTCATCCTCGGTCACTGCGAAGCCGAGACCTTCGGCATCGGTAGCTGGTGCATCCGAGAGCGTCTTTGCCGTCTCGAATCCCACCAGCGTACTCGGGTCTGAGGGATTGGCCCGCTCTTCTGTTGTCGGATTGATTGGGACGCTTTCTCCATCCTCTTTGGTGAGCCAACAGAACCATTGGTCACGCGATTTCAGTGCTTCGGGGATTTGCTTTCCAGTCTGTTCACTCTCTTTCTCTGCGGTTTCTGTGTTCGTACTCATTGTTGTCTCCTATGAGGCGAGACCCGCAGCTACTCGTCGGTAGTAGCCCTCCTCGAAGCTTTACCGGGTGCTGTCGAAGTGGCTAATATTCATCAGCTACTCGCAAACTCACTGTTCCGAGGTGCTGATAGCCACGTCTCTTCGGGGGGTTCGCCGTACTATATCATAGTGCCCTACCCACTTAATTCTTATCAATATTCTGACAGGGTAAAACTTGCATATAAACGTTTTTCCCGGACATAATTCACGGCTTCCTAAGTGATAGAATTGCTATCTGCTGAGTACAAATATACTATTTTAAATACTACCTTTGAAGATTCTACGAATATTTGTGACGAATAGGCTATGACCGGTGATACAGAAGCGGGACACCGTATACTTGAGATATTATATGAAGACCACTTTGGCGATGACGACACAAACCTATCCTCAGATGATATAGCTGGGACAATTGACGACGTTGATGAATCACAGGTAAATCAGATTCTTGGAAACTTGCATCAAGCAGAGTTAGTAGACAAAACCGGCACACCCAAACTCACTTCTGAAGGCATCAAAGTCGTTCTTGACCAGAAAGAGCGGGAGGAACGTCAAAATGAACGAGAAGAGCGAAAGGCAGAGAGAGCGGAAAGACAGGAAGACCGAAAGCGCGAGATTCGGATTAACAAGAGTGTAGCATATCTCACGATTGCACTTGTTCTCGCGGGCGGGTTTCAGGGTGTTGCACGAAATCTTGTGTACTTCTCTGAGTGGGAACGATTGATTTATTCTCTAATTGGTGCAGCGGTTATATTTGGTCTCACGCTCCTTTTTCTACTGTATGTCAACTGGTGGGACGTAGAAGAGGAATCACAATCTCAATCACAGACACAGTAACAGAGGTATCTTAATCCATAGCTGCTTCAGAGGAAGCTGTGACGCCTTCGTCAGTCCCGAACTGTTCCTCAATCTCATCAGACATTTCAAGCAAACGCTTGGTAATCAGGTTTTCACGTTCATTTAGGAATTCCTCAAAATTCGCCACCTCATACAGTTCCTCATCATCAGGGATGTAGTGCCTCTCAGTCTGCGAATCGTGACGTGACTCTAACCACTCTACATAATCAAGGTCGGACTTTTCGGAATTCTCGTCAGGTGTGAGGAATTGGAGGTTTAGTAAATTATCACGCAGATTCTCATAACGGCTGGCCCGAGCTAAATCCATCCCGTGTTCGTCAACAAGGTTCTCCTGTGAAAGTTGGCTTCGAGGGAAGATGTGGTCAACCTCGAAGGTCTCGTGTTGACTCGCTGGTTCGGGGAAGTACAGTAGCGAAAGGAAAACCTCCACTCGCTTATTCCCGTACTGAAGGTCTTGGACCATATCTCGCACTTCTTCTTCAAGGAAAGTGAGAGACTTACCATTAGAAAGAAGCGTGCTGTGCAATTCTTCTAATGGGAATGTTCCGTCAGGTGCTGACCGAATATCGTTCCTTATGGCATTGATAAGCGTATATGGTGCAGAATGGTACACGCCTTTCAACAGTGTCGAACAGAGCCAATAGAATAGCTTTGTCCGGGTTTGTCTGCCGTCCTTCGCATCCCATCCGAGTTTGACGTTATCATTATTGTAGAAGAAGTAAACAATAGGTATGAGTGATACTGTTGAAGACACAGCGTGTCCGTCCAATCCGTAGCTCTCCACTAAGTCCAGTGTGTCGAAAAGTGCATCCTCAAAGTCCGGGTCTTGGAACACTTCTTTCATTTGCTGTAGATTTTTATCAGAGAAATTCTGTATATCGTATTTGCTGGAAAGTTCTGAGGCAGCAAGCAGATTCCGCAGAATGAATCCAATATCGAAATCAAAGCCAGCCTGTGCATCATAGCCGTTCAGCTTGTCAACAAGGGTAGTTATCTTCTTTCGAGCGTCAATTGAGTTAGCGCCCTCCGACCATTTCGCGGTAGCCATTGATAGAAGCATTTCCTCCTTGCCAAGCTGTGTTCCGCCTTCATTTGCCCGAATGAAAATGTCGAGAACGTTATCACTGTGTTTGCTGTCAAGCTCGTAATAGTTGATAGTGTCGCGCTCGTGGATAGCCCGCCACAATTCATTGAGATTCTGTTCTATGTATTTACGATTAATCGCACTGTGGCTAACACCAGCAGCTTCCAATTCGTCTTGAATTTCATCAACAAGCGCATAACGCTCGTCCTGAGTCTCTACATTCAGAATATCGCCCACTGGATACCAGTACTCTGAAGCAGAATGTGACGGGTCTGGTTGTTTGAAGTCCAAGATATATTTCAGCTTTCGGTCATCTTCTGTGACTCTGGACGGGTCAGACAAGAGGTTGATGTAGAGCTTTTTTCGAGTCCACGATTCTGGCTTCTTTCGTAGCTGTCGGTAACCTCTATCCGTCAGACTTCCTTTAAGTCCGATATAGAACGTTGTTAGACGCTGCTGACCATCAAGAACAAGCGTCAATTTGTCCGGTAAATCTGTCGCGAACTCGTCTCTGACTTTCGGATTTCGGAATCTTACGTCGTCAAACTCGTCTGGATACACACCTTCAGTTATGTAGTGTTGTACGAATTCATATTTAATCTGATTTTCTGCAAATTTCCCCCGAGCGTTCCAAAAGAGGAATGAGCCTATTGGGTATCCCCTGATGACTGAATCGAATAACTGAATCATCTGTTCTTTGTCCCAAACGAATTCCCGCTGAATCCCCGGCAAGAAGATTTGATTATTAATGTCGGGTATAACATTGGCTATTTTCTTAGATTGGTATGTCATAGCACACGTGTTATAGCGACAAATTGTAAAAGCTTATCATCGGGTTGTGGACTGACTACCGACTGTTTAGGATTATAACTCAGAGAAGTGAGTTTACGAACGTCAATTGCTGCTTGCATATTCATATCCTTTGTCAGAAATGTGCAATATTGCACAGACGGAGGAGAAAAGACCCACTATATGACACGAATCTCCCTCTAACGAAGAATTTAGAAAATGCAATCAGAACTGCTCGAAAAGGTTTGAATCTCGTTAAGTTTCCTTGGCC
Organism: Haloarcula rubripromontorii; assembly: GCF_001280425.1. Lineage (NCBI taxonomy): Archaea > Methanobacteriati > Methanobacteriota > Halobacteria > Halobacteriales > Haloarculaceae > Haloarcula > Haloarcula rubripromontorii. The sequence goes on from NZ_LIUF01000002.1 coordinate 44,668, forward strand.
CACAAAAGTCGGTCGTAGAGACAACAGTACACAAGCAATAGACCACTCTACGTGGATTCAGTATACAGCTGCCTTCTCCGAAGGCGAGTAAACACACTCCTTCCCCAGAGAGCATCAGAAGGAAACCGTAGGGGAGTGTGTTCACTTTCCTTTACGAACAGTCACCCAACCAATTTGTATACGTGTTCTCATAACACACGATTATGGGACTATTCAGTAGCGGGCCGGACAAAGAGACACAGGAGTTAATTGATGCTGCGAACGGTGATTCCGTTACAGCCGATAAGCTGACGAAAGCAGAGACTGGTCGGATGGCGTGGGACCGGCTGAATGATGGGCCACTAATTGACCACCTTTCGGATGACGAGCAGCCCCACTATATATTCTCTCAGCAAAGCAAATCTGGGGTCCGAGTTTCAGATGGAGAGAGTATCCAGCCGGATGGGAAGTACCGGACGATGATGGCTGTAACTGATGACCGCGTTTTGTTCACTGCTGGCGGGGACACTGGAGACTCTACGCTCTCTATAGATTCCGAGTCAATAACGGATATAGAAGCACGGAGTGGCCCAGAGAAGAGTGATGGAAGTGGGAAGGTCACTGTGTCCCTGAACACGGAAGACACGTCGATTACCTTTCCAATAAAGACCGCAGGCTCAGTAAACTTGGCAGATGTACATTCTGACGGCGACGAGGTACAGGAAGCAGTTGATTACATTTCCTCACAGGCAGCCGCAGATGTAGACCGGACAGAGAAAGAGAAGTCGTCTATCCGTAGTGCCCGAAGACGAATCTCAGACGAAGAGAGTGGGGATTACGTCACGCCCGAGCGGGTGAATAAGGTGAAAGACATTCTCGATAGCGGTGAGGAGGTTTACTATCTGACCCGAGGCTCAACGGTCGATGTTGAAGGGTCATCAGCAGGAGAATCACTGTGGGGAGATGACAGAAGTCGGAAAACCGGAACGAAAGGATACGTGAGGGCCGTAATCACGGACAAAAGGGTAGCAGTAAAGATACCACAGATAACTGGGAATGACGAGCGTTCTGTGCCCTACGAGAGCATTACAAGTGTGGACTTGGATACCGGTTTGGTCAACAAGCGCCTTTCTCTACAAACACCGGGGCAGACGTATCACATCGAAGCTCACGACCCCGGAAAAGACGAGGTACGGCGAGCGGTCAAATTCATTCGGAGCAAGATTGCCGAGTCGAACGAGGATACAGTCGTTGTTGAAGACTCCTCCGAACCGGACCCTACGGAACAATTGAAGAACCTCAAAGAACTCCACGAAGAGGGTGTACTGACTGACGAGGAATTTGAGGAGAAGAAATCAGACCTGCTTGACAAAATATGAGTTTCGTAAAAACTCCTCAGCCCACGTCGGTCGGCTGTTGAGTCAGAGTCTTCGGGGGCAGTCTATTGTCAATGAAGTAGTATACGGTTGCCTTCTCCGAAGGCGAGTAAACACACTCCTCCCCAAAGAGCTTCAGCAGCAAATCGGAGGGGAGTGTGTTCACTTTCCTTTACGAACATAGAATGGGTCAGCAAACTCCGTGAATCTGGTTGCATATGATTGCAATTTCCAAAGCGGGGTGGGCCGGTGTTTCAGTTGGCTTCCAACACCGCGTTATAAAAAAAGACGAGCCTTAGATGCTCAGACAAGCAAAATCGGGCACACCGAAAGTTTCTAGGAGCTACAGCGCGTTTCGATTATTGCAGAACGCCAGACGTGAGCCGGTGCGTCCGGGGACCGGTTGAAATCTCACAAGGAAAGCGCGAATCGCAGGAGGGCGCGGATGCTCTCGGCTAAGAATCGTGCGGTAAGGGGATGCCGCCTCCCGGATTTGAACCGGGGACAGCTCGATCTTCAGTCGAGTGCTCTCCCAGTCTGAGCTAAGGCGGCGTGCACTCCAAGCGATGACGAGGGTAGAAAAAAGCATTTCGAAAGCGGGCGCAGATTCTGTGGTATCGACAAGTGGTTCGGCCGCCGATTACGGGAGAAACAGGTCTGCGCTGTCGAACGTCTCGCCACAGTCGTCACATTCGTACTCAGTACCATTAGTCGTCGAGACGTGCCCGCTACAGGCCGGACACGTCGAGCCATCTATCATGCCACGCACTACCACCACTCTGGATATATGGATTACGGGCGACTATCAATCGAGATAGGGAGCACGAAACGCGCCGAGTGAGGGCTGTGCAGACACTCTGTCGGCGCTCGGACTGTGGCAGGGGAACGCCCCTCACTTCGTTCGTCGCAGAATGGGTCCGGGCGGATTCGAACCACGGTCACTTCGCGTTGCTTCGTTCCCTGATTCGAATCCGCTGTTCCACACAGACACCGCTGGCTCCTCACTTCGTTCGTCGCAGTCGGTGTTAGAAGTGGGTCCGGGCGGATTCGAACCACCGGCCTCGGCCTTGTAAAGGCCACGTCATAACCAACTAGACCACGGACCCGTATTCCACCGTTTTCCATCGGCAGGAATAACGCTTTCTCTCTCGGTCGACAGTGGGCACCGACAGTATTACCCACGGCCTGCCCCTCAGACGGAGTATGCAGCGCCCTGCCGTGGTTGTTCTCGGACTGGTCGGCCTGCTCGTCGCTGCCGCCGTCGTCCTCCAGACCGGTCTCTGGGTCGAGGTGCTGGGAACTGGCGAGTACGAGGAGGGCACAGTGACGGTCCGGGAGGGAGCAGAGGCGACAACGACGGCAACACAGCCTCCAACGGATGCTTCAACGCCGAGAACGACAGTTGCGGTGCGTGAAGACACCGCTGGGGAACCACTGGGCACGGTCGAGATTCGCATCGCACAGACGTTCAATCAGCGCTATGTCGGACTGAGCGAGACGGAGTCGCTCGGACCCAACGAGGGAATGCTGTTCGTCCACGACGAAGCGGGCCAGCACACCTACGTCATGCGGAACATGTCGTTCCCGCTTGATATCATCTTCATCGACGCCAACGGGACCATCACAACGATCCACCACGCGCCGCTCCCGCCGGAGGGGACCAGCGAGAGCGACCTGACGGGGTACGAGGGGCGGGGCAAGTATGTCCTCGAAGTGAACCGCGGCTGGGCCAACCGGACCGGCGTCGAGGTGGGCGACCGGGTCGAACTGCCGCCCGAAGCCACGTAGCCCGACGGCCTTTTGCGGGCTCAGCCCCTGCATTCGATAATGGATTTCGACGCGGGTTCGGACGACGACGTGTTCGAGGACGCCAGGGAACGCGTCGACCGGCCGATGCTCCGACTGTTCACCGGCTACGGCCGGGGTCAGTTAGCGGCGTTCGTCGTCGGCCTGTGCAGTTCCATCGTTGCCCGGATGCTGGACCTGCTGCCGCCCATCCTTCTCGCGCTGGCTATCGACGCCATCTTCCTCCAGGAGGCCGAGTACGGCCTCTTTCTGGTTCCCGACGCCTGGATCCCGAGCGGGCAGGGGCCGCAGTTGTGGCTCACGGCCGGCATCATCGCCGCCTCGTTCGGCTTCGGGGCCGTCTTCCACTGGAGCCGGAACTGGGGGTGGAACAAGTTCGCCCAGCACGTCCAACACGCCGTCCGGACCGACACCTACGAGACGATGCAGCGGCTGAACATGGACTTCTTCGCCGACAAGCAGACCGGCGAGATGATGTCGGTGCTGTCGAACGACGTAAACAGGCTGGAGAAGTTCCTCAACGACGGCCTCAACTCCGCCTCGCGGATGATAATCATGGTCGTCGGCATCGCCACGTACCTGTTCTACATGAACTGGCAGCTGGCGCTGGTCGCGTTGCTTCCGGTGCCGCTTATCGCGGTGTTCACCAAGCGGTTCATCGAGACCATCCAGCCGAAATACGCCGAGGTGCGGTCGACGGTCGGGAAGCTCAACTCCAGGCTGGAGAACAACCTCAGCGGCATCCAGATAATCAAGACCGCCAACACCGAGCCCTACGAGGCCGACCGCGTCGAGGACTCCTCCGAGGACTACCTCGACGCCAACTGGGACGCCATCGAGACGCGCATCACCTTCTTCCCCGGCCTCCGGCTGGTCTCCGGTATCGGCTTCGTCGTCACGTTCGTCGTCGGCGGGCTGATGGTCACCGGGCAGGCACCCGGACCGCTGACGGCCCCGCTCTCCCGCGGGCAGTTCGTCGCGTTCATCATCTACACCCAGCGGTTCGTCTGGCCGATGGCTCAGTTCGGCCAGATTATCAATATGTACCAGCGGGCCTACGCCTCCGCCGAGCGCGTGTTCGGGCTGATGGACACGCCCGGCCGCCTCGAAGAGGCCGAGGACGCGCCGCCGCTGGCCGTGAACGACGGGCGAGTCGAGTACGAGGACGTGTCCTTCGGCTACGACAGTGACGACCCGGTGCTGTCGGACATCTCCTTCGCGGCCGACGGTGGCGAGACGGTCGCCCTCGTCGGCCCGACCGGCGCGGGCAAATCCACCGTGCTGAAGCTCCTCCTCCGGATGTACGACGTGGACTCCGGTGCGGTCCGTATCGACGGCCAGAACGTCCGGGACGTACAGATTCAGAGCATCCGCCGCGCCATCGGCTACGTCAGCCAGGAGACGTTCCTGTTCTACGGCACCGTCCGGGAGAACATCGCCTACGGGACCTTCGACGCCACGGACGAGGAAATCGTCGCCGCCGCGGAGGCCGCCGAGGCCGACCAGTTCGTCCGCAATCTCCCCGACGGCTACGACACGATGGTGGGCGAACGCGGCGTGAAGCTCTCCGGCGGCCAGCGTCAGCGCATCGCCATCGCCCGGGCGATTCTGAAGGACCCCGAAATCCTGATTCTCGACGAGGCGACCAGCGACGTGGACACGGAGACCGAGATGCTCATCCAGCGGTCGCTCGACGACCTGACCGCCGACCGGACCACGTTCGCCATCGCCCACCGTCTCTCGACGGTGAAAGACGCCGACACGATTCTCGTCGTCGAGGACGGCCGCATCGTCGAACGCGGGACCCACGACCAGCTGCTGGCCGCCGACGGCCTCTATGCCAACCTCTGGGCGGTCCAGGCCGGCGAAATCGACGAGCTTCCCGAGGAGTTCGTCGAGCGGGCGATTCAGCGACGGGCGCGGACGGATGCCGACGACTGAAGCGGCGAGGACGCGATGTCCGAGCTGTCAGTGGTCGGCATTAGCTGATGAGTGAAGCGGCGAGGACGCCATGTCCGAGCCGTCAGTGGTCGGCATTAGCTGATGAGTGAAGCGGCGAGGACGCCATGTCCGAGCCGTCAGTGGTCGGCATTAGCTGATGAGTGAAGCGGCGAGGACGCCTATCCGGTCCGAGGGTGGGCGGCACAAACGATTATTACGGGTTGTGTTGTACGCTAGTACATGTCAACCACGTACCTCGCTAGCATGGGTCTAATGGGTGTGTTCGTGGTGGCGGTAGTCGCATGGATGGTCCGGGGACGCCGCTGGTATCAGTACAGCCCGGGGGCGTCGACGAGCGGCCGGTCACCGGTGGGCGACCGCGAGAGCCGATTCGAGGCGTACGCCGACCGCCCACTGGCCTGGGTCGCCGCGTTCGCGGTCCTGGTCGTCGGGCTGCTGGTCGGCGTCGTGGCGTCCATCTCTGGCCCCGTCGAGACCCAATCGATAGCGGGCCTGACGGTCGCTGTCGTCGGCGGGGCGGGCCTCTGTGGCTACCTGCTGTTCGGCGTGTATCTCTCGGCGACGCGTCGAGGGCATCCCCGCTCGCTGGCGGTCGCGGAATCCGCGACCGTCGCCGGCGTGCTCTTTCTCATCGCGGTCAGCTTCCAGCTACTTGCCTGACCCCTTCACAGTATCGAGTACGCCGCTGCGCCGGTCAGCGCGAGTGCGGCGACGGTCCCGCCCAGCACGAGGTACGTGACTGCGCGGGGTTCCCAGCGCAGGTGCTGGTAGTAGGCGGCGACGCCGACGGCCTTGATTACCGACAGCACCATGATGATGGCGAAGGCGGCCCAGTAGGCGCTGTCGACGAGGCCGGTGAATTCGACGACCGCCTGCGCGGTCGCGAACGCGAACAGTACGACGTATATCGCGGTGTAGCCTTTCCAGTCCATTGTTCTAGAGGATGTAAAACAGCGGGAACAGGAACAGCCAGACGATGTCGACGAAGTGCCAGTACAGCCCGAAGTACTCGATGGCCCTGTCGTCGCCCTGATAGGCCCCGTTCCAGGCCCTGACGGTCATGTAGGCACAGATGATGAGCCCGATGGTGACGTGGGCCCCGTGCAGTCCCGTCGTCAGGTAGAACGTCGACGACGCGATGTTCGTCGAGAGGTTCCAGCCGTTCGGGAACGCCTCCGTGCTGATGTGGAACAGGTGCTGCCACTCCAGCCCCTTGTTGATGAGGAAGCCGACGCCGAGCGCGAACGTCCCGACGAGCGCGGCGACGGTCCCGCGCTTGCTCTCCCGTTCGGCGGCGACCATCGCCAGCACGACGAGGAAACTCGACGTGAGCAACAGGTACGTGTTGATGAGGCCGGGCATCGTCACGTGTTCGGCGGGGATGAGGTCGTGGTGCCAGGCCGTCCAGCCGTAGGCGACCCGGACGAAGGCGTAGGAGCCGATGAACGCGCCGAACAGGACGATGTCGCTCGCGAGGAACGTCCACATCCCGAGCTTCATCTTCTCGACCGACGAGAAGGGCCAGCGCTCCGCGATGGCCATCTCGGGCGCGTGGAACGGCTCGCGGGTCATCCCGAACAGCGACCCGAACGTCACGAGGCCGCCGACGGCCGCCATCGACAGGTAGAACACGCTTCCCGTCCGCACGCCCGAGAGGCCGAGGAAGGCGATGAACCCGCCGAGGCTGACGAGGAACGGCCAGAAACTCGCGTGGCTGGCGTGTTCCTCGCCGGCGGTCTCGTGGGCGGGCTCCATTTCGGTGGCTGTCACCGCGGCCCTCGCTGTCACCGCGCCCCCGTCCGTCGCGGTCCCGCCGTCGGTCGCCGCGTGGCCGTGCGCTGCGGCGCCGGGCGCGCGGTCGGTCCGCTCGGCGACCGTCTCGTCGTCGAGGAACTCCAGCTTGCCGGTGGCGTAGCTCGGGATGCCGGGGAAGTTCTCAAGCGGCGGCGGCGAGGAGACGGCCCACTCGGCGGAGGTGGCGTACTCCCAGGGATTGGGGCCGACGTCCTCGCCGCGCCAGAGGCTGACGAAGAGGTTGTAGAACATGATGAGGAAGCTTGCCCCCAGCACGAACCCGCCGACGGTCGCCATCGTGTGCCATATCTGCAGGCCCTCGGGGTAGACGAACACCCGCCGGGGCGTCTCCCAGGCGATGAACATCGGGAAGTACAGCAGATTGAAGCCGAGGAAGTAGACGCCGAACTGGATCTTCCCCAGGCGCTCGTTGTACATCTTCCCCGTGATCTTCGGGTACCAGTAGTACAGCCCGCCAAAGAGTGCCGTCGCGCCCGCGACCATCACGTAGTGGAAGTGCGCGACGACCCAGTAGGTCCCGCGGAACTGGTAGTCGAGCACGATAGCGCCCAGGAAGACGCCGGTGATGCCGCCGATGATGAACAGGATGAGCGCGCCCAGCGAGAACAGGAACGGCGTGGTAAAGCGAACCCGCCCCTTCGCCATCGTGTAGATGAGCGAGAACACCATCAGGTCGAAGGGCAGCGAGATGCCGATGGTGGTCGCCATGAAGATTGTCTTGATGGGGAGGTTGATGCCGGTCAGGAACATGTGGTGCATCCAGACGACGAAGCTCTGGATGGCCACCAGCACCATCGAGATAATGAACCACTTGCGGCCGACCAGCCGGCGGCCGGTGAAGGTCTGGAAGCACTCGGCCATCACGCCCAGCGCCGGGAAGAAGACGATGTACACCTCTGGATGGCCGAAGAACCAGAACAGGTGCGCCCACAGCAGCGAGGCACCCGGGTTGTCCGCGTCGGTCGCCATCGTCGTCCCGTCGATGGAGTACTGGAAGTAGGTCGTCCCGAGGATGTGGTCGGAGGCGAGTATCATCAGCGCCGCGAGCAGCGCCGCAAAGGCAAAGAGCATCATCCAGACGGTGAGGTTGATAGACAGCGAGAAGATGGGGATATCGCGCATCCGAAGGCCCTCGGCGCGCATGCGGTACATCGTCGTCAGGAAGTTTACCGACCCCAGCGTCACGGCGGCGGTGAACATGATGAGCGCCAGCACGACTGAGGTCGCGCCCAGCCCCTCGCCGGGGATGTACGCCGGCGTGTTCAGCGGAGCGTACATCGTCCACCCGCCCGCAAAGGTGGTCCCCTGGAAGAAGGAGACGCCCATCAAGATACCCGAGAACAGGTACAGCCAGTACGAGAGCGCGTTCAGACGCGGGAACGCGAGGTCGTCGGCCCCTATTTGCAGGGGAACGAGGTAGTTCGCGAACCCGAACGCAAAGGGCGAGATGAACCAGAACACCATCAGCAGGCCGTGGGTCGACACCGCCTGATTGTACCCCATCGACCCCAGCAGGTCAGCGCCCGAGGAAATCAGTTCCAGGCGGAACAAGAGTGCGAGGACGCCACCGAAGACCAGGAAGAACAGCGCGGTGATGAGATACAGCACGCCGATGTCCTTGTGGTTCGTCGTGAGGAACCACCGGGTGACCGACGACTTCGGTGGCAGGCCGTGTTCGTGGTCGTGGCTCATGCGAGGACACCTCCTGCGGTCGCGGCGGGCGCGGTCGGCGCTCCGAGACTGGCCGATTCGCTGGCAGTTCCGTTCGCCGTCTGGCCCTCACTCTGCCCGGCGGTCCCGTTATACCAGTCCTCGTACTCCTCCTGTGGCAGCACGACCACTTCCGCCGTCATCAGCGAGTGACCGCTGCCACACAGTTCGTAGCACTTGGCGGTGTAGTTCCCGGTCTCGTTGGCCGTGAACCAAGCCGAGGTGTACTGACCCGGCACGGCGTCGGTCTTGACCCGCACCGCCGGGATTCCGAAGTTGTGGAACACGTCCGTCGAGGTCACCCGTAACCTGACCACCCGGTCCTGTGGTACGTAGAGCGTGTTTGTCGTGTGCCCGTTCGGGTAAATGAAGTCCCAGCCGAAGCGGTACCCCTCGACGTCGATCTCCAGCGCCTCCTCCTGGGCCGGGTCGGGACCCTGCTCGATGTACAGCAGTTGCGAGTACGTCCAGGCGATGAGCGAGACGACGATGATGGCGCTGATGCTGAACGAGTAAAACACCTTCCGACCGCCCGAACCGCCGGTCGGCAGCTCACCCATTTCGGGGCGCTCGACCTTGTCGGCGTACGGGTCCGTCTCGCCGTCGTCGCGGTACTTCAGCGCGTGGTACATGGTGTACGCCACGACGACCACCCCGACAGCCGTCCCCAGCAGCAGGAACACCTCGAATATCTGGTCGAACACCGCACTCGGTGCCCTGACGTCGCCACCGTGCAAGGGGAACACAACCGCGGTATGTGTTATCATGGGTCCCGCCATTATCTTCATGATTCTTCCCACCCTGTAATAGGTATTGGGGACAGATTGATGACATATTTACTTCAACACCCAAACGTGTGCGGGAACTTTTTTATTCATTGGCATGTTACAACACACCATGGAAGACACCTCACCCGGCGTCGAGGACCCGACGATAAACGACGACGGTCTCACCGAGGCCGAGGAGTTCGACAGTCTCGCCGGGATTATTGCCGACGGCGTCGTCGGTGCCGCTGGCGGACTGGTCGGGACAGCGATGATGACGGTCGTCTTCCTCATCGCCCAGTCACTGGGCGCGTTCAACCTCGACGACTTTGCCATCCTCACCGAACTTGTGGGTCTGACCGGCTACGTGCCGGAAGTCCTGTTCGGCTTCTTCATTTTCCTCGGCGGCGGCATGTTCCCGTGGCCGCTGCTGTTTGCCTCGCTGAAGGCGTACCTCCCTGGCCAGTCCGACCACGTCAGCGGCGCGTTCTTCGGTGCGGCCATGTGGACTGGGTTCGTACTCGCTTTTTATGCCGGCCAGTCCGGACTCACGCTGGTGTTGTATGCGGTGCTGACGCTCGTCGCTCACATCGTCTACGGTATCGGACTTGGGGCGGTGTTCAACTACTTTTCGACCCGCCCGGATTCAATCGTCTGAGTCGCCTCGCTGCTGTGTTCGGGCGAGAGAACGGCGTCGCGACTCCCGCCGTATCGGATCCGATCACGACGTGCTGCTGGTCGATAAAAAGCCGCTGGACGACGCGAGCGACGCGCTGGCTACCGTCGAGAACGTAGCGAGCATACGCCGGAGCGTGGCTCCCGAACTCAGGCTTCCGCTTCTGCGTCGGCGTCTGCCTCTGTGTCCGCCCCGTCTTCGCTCTCGAACTCTTCGAGCGTGCTGCGAAGCTGTGGAATCGTCGCTGTGAGGTCGCCGACCTGCTCGCGAGCGTCGTCGACGTTGTCGATGAGTTCCGCGATGGTCTCGATCTCTTCCGCGAGGTCATCGGCGTCTTCGAAGGCGTCTGCGCGTTCGCCCATCGTGTACCACTTCTTCGCGTCGCGGAGATGTTCCTCGGCATCGCCCACGTCAAGTGCCGTTTTGAGCGAGTTCAGCACACCGAGCGTGTTGTCGGCCTCCACGTCCCAGACAGAATCAGCCTCTGGGAGCGCGTCCCGGGCCTTCGCGAGTGACTCCTCAACATCCGTGCGCATTTCATTGGCCGCCTCGCCGAACAGTTCGTCGTCGTCCAGACTTGACTGACTCATACAGAACGATTGGGGTGGTGATTGGTTAAAAGCCCGCCTGAAAGTGAAAGTGAAACCGCAGGACGTGGACGCCCAGTCTGTCCTGAAACCGAAAAGCCGTTGTGTCTACTCGGCCCGAATGTCCGAGCGCACCTCGGGCATCGGGTCCATGTCGGCGTCGATGTCACCCAGCACGAGCATCGCGTAGTACCGGAGGAACGTCGTCAGCGGGACCTGAATGAGCGCACCGAGGACGATGAAAACCAGTCCGCCCAGCAGGCCAATACCGCCGGCCACGACGATTCCGACAGTCCCTTGAATGGCGAGATACAGCCCGAACGCGGCGAGTCCGACCGGAATCGCGACGACGATGAGTGCGATAATCCCGAGAATTGCGCTGACGATACCGACACCGATCTGAAGGACGATGGAGAAAAACAGGTAAGCGAGGTACTGCTTCGGATGGCTTTTCATTGATCCCCAGAGCCGCGACCACCCGGAGAGGACGCCGTCGTTGTCTGCCGTCATCAGCGGCACGACAAACACCGTGGTGAATCCGAAGACGATACCGTAGGTTATGGCCAGTACTGCGAACACGGCGATGAACAGTCCCGACAGCGCGAGGACGCTCGACGCCCCGACGTTTGCGGCATCACCACCGAGCACCAGGAAGAACCCGGCTGCACCGATCACGAGCGCGATGCCGAGCCAGATAATCCCGAGGACAAGCCGGAACAGGAGCAGCCGTATGCCGTCCCCGACGTGTTCGCTGAAATACCGACGGACGTGTATCTCGCGGTCGATGAGCGCCTGCGTCAACACGAACTCCATGAAGTTGCTCAGGATGCCATACGCGAGTGCGAGCAGGATGATCAGGCCGATAACGGCGAACACGAGGAGCCCGGCCCCGGCGAGTAGCTCGTCCGGCGCGCCGGACGGGACGCCGGGTCCGGAGACTTGCCTCGTGAGGGCCCCCGGCAGGGACAGCACAGTTTCAAGTGGCGCGGTCAGCTGAAACTCGCTTCCCGGACCGCTGGGGCCGCTCGGCCCGCCGTTCCCACCAAAATTACCGAAGTTGCTGAACGACTGGACGTTGTTCAGCCCGCCACCGCCGCCACCGATGAAGAACACGACGAACGCCATTCGGAGCCACGTCCATTTCTCGAACGGGAACAGAAACGACTTCGTCGCGTCGATTGCGTCGTCGATATCGTCGACTGCGTGGAGGGCCATGTCGCAAGTCTCACACCCCCCTCTGGTAAAATTTTCGGGGCCGTGTCAGGGATTCTGGTCGCTCGCTGGCTATTTTACTCCCGCACTGCGTCGACCTGCATCAGCGGGTAGCCGTCCTCCATCGCCATGCTTGTCTCGACTGTGACACCCTCGTATTCGATGTGCATCTCGACATCGATGAACCGCCCGGTGAGTTCTGTGTAGTCCGCCCCGCCATCGGCGATAGCGTCTTCGAGTGCCGCCGTGCGGACGCTGACGGTAACTGTCTCACAGAACGGCTGGTTCTCGATGGCTTCCTCCATTGCCGCTGCGAGCGAGTCGGCGCTATCCGGGCTGATTGGTGTCCCCGCGAACTGGTGATACAGCGACCCGAACTTGACGCCCGCTTCGAAACACGCCTCTTGCGGAGCTGTGGGTTCCATACAATCGGTCCGGCTGGGCGACACAAAAGCGAACCGCAAGCTACCTATTGCGTGCGACGTATCGTCTCATACGAATGGACGACCCGGTTCTGCTCACCGGCGCTGGCGGCGCTGTCGGGGCAGCCATCCTCGAAGGAATCGAGGAGGCCTACGAGTGGAAACTCATGTTCCACAGCCCACCCGCCGAGGAGCCCGACCACGAGTACCTCGTCGGGGACGTGTCCAGCGAGGGCGACGTGGCCGCGGCGATGGACGGCGTCGGTGCCGTCATCCACCTGGCCGGTGACCCCCGGCCGGAAGCTCCCTGGGACTCCGTCCTCGAAAACAACATTGACGGCACCCAGAAGATGTACGAGGCCGCTGTCGACGAGGGCGTCGAGAAGTTCGTCTTCGCATCCTCGAACCACGCCGTCGGCTCCTTCGAAACGGATGAGCGCACGCCAGAGATGTATCGCCCGGACGACCAGTACCGCCTCGACGGGACGGAACTCCCCCGCCCCGGCAACCTCTATGGCGTCTCGAAAGCCACCGGCGAGGTGCTGGGTCGCTATTATCACGACCAGTACGGCCTCTCCGTCTGCAATATCCGAATCGGCAACCTCACGCGCGGCCACCCGCCCATCGACTATGAGCGTGGGCAAGCCATGTGGCTCTCCTACCGCGACTGCGCCCATATCCACGACTGCGCGCTACAGGCCGACTACGAGTACGAAATCGTCTACGGCATCTCCGACAACGACCGCAAGTACTACTCCATCGAGCGCGCCAAAGACGCCCTCGGATACGACCCGCAGGACAACTCCGCGCACTTCGATGGCGAGGAACGCGTCGCCGAACCGGAGCCGTAGGCGTCTCCTACTGCCCCGGTCGCACGCTATCCCGAGCCGTCGAACAGCCCACGTACGTCGTCGTCTTTCTGCTGTTCTAGTTCGACGTGGTCCCGGAGCCGCTGGTAGACGACGGGCCGCTGGTCGCGCCCGCGCACGAACGAGAACAGCATCCCGGTAAACTGCGAGCCGCCGTCGCCGTCGAGTTCGCTCCGCGCCCTGCCGACAGCGGCGTTGATGACTGCCTCGTCGTACCGGCCAGCCTCCGCCAGTACCTCGGCGGCGATGGCCGTGGCGTCGAAATCCAGCCCGTCGTAGTCAACGGTTTCGCCGTCGTGTGTTAGCGTCGGCGGGTCCGTCGCCGCGTGGTGGGGGTCAGCCGCCGTCGCCGCGAGGAACGACCGAACCTCGTCTAGTGCCACGCCGTGATACGGGTCGGGCAAGCCGTCGAGGTACTTCGCTGCGCTCTCGGCCAAGCCTTGCGCCCCCGACCAATTCTCCTCGCTGGCATGGTGGACGACCGCGGTGAACTGGATGAGGCCGTGCAGGAATCGTTCGTCGTCGCCCGAACCGAGGTCCAGCCAGTACTCCTCCCACGCATCGTGTGCGGCGTGGTAGCGCCCTTCGTTGTACACTGCGATGCCGGCACGGAGATGGTCGCGCACACGGGTGGGTTCGCCTCGCGGCCGGAAAACCACATCGGCGTTTCGACCAGAGTTGGAAGCTGTGGCTTCGCGCTCTGGTATCGGTAGCATCGCTTGCAACACTGCCCGCTCGCTGTCGCTCGGGGTTCGGTGTCGGCAGAAACGTCCGGACGGAGTTCCACGCGAGCACCGCGAGCGTGGAGCACGTCCGGTCGTGAATGGAATGAACGTCCGGACGGAGATTTGAACTCCGGTCCCTGGCTCCGCAAGCCGTCTCCTGAAGTGGTCTCTCCACTTCCAACAACGGCCTGTTGTTCCTCCGTATAGGCAGATTCTCCGTCTCCGTACTGCAATTGTATGTGCTTTCGGCTTATAAAGACCCGCATCGATGGTGTGACTGACAACGTCGATTCCGTGAGTTCTCTACCCCTGACCCAACCAGTCACCTCACCCCTCGTCGGAGAGAAATGCCCCGTTCTTGGCGAAGGTCAACAGGAGAGCGTGCCCATTTGGTGAATCGCCGCGTGTCTCTCTGGGAAGACACGAGTTGCGGAAACTTCCCATATGGTAAGACAATACGGCAGATTTCCGGAAAACTGGTTTCCCACCCCTCCCCCACGTGCTTCTTCAATAGATGAGCGGTCATCATTACCGAAGGAAACGAACGAATCTCAAGGGCGGTGGTTGCAATCGGGCTCAGAGACTCCCTCGTCCCAGATGAGTTAGTCAGACCGGAGGAAAGAGGGTTCCCATTACTGATGCTGTTTTGCAGAGGCCATATACACCTCTTCGTTCAGTTCCACCGTATCGGTCGGCTGATGGTAGGAGGGCGGCAACCTGACTCCCCGCCCGAGAGATGAATGAGTTACGGGGTCGCACAAGTTGCTATCCAACTGCGCCGAGATTATCTTTCCGCTTGTACCCACCAAACCCATCACAGAGTATATCTGACGGGTGGTTGTGTAGTGTATTATGTACGATTCGTTTCCCAATTGGAGTCTATGACTATGGATAGGACACCAGAACAAGAAGCGGAAGAAAAAATCGAATCTGAACTTGAGGAGCAGGGCTGGGAGAGGATTGATTCAGATTCGAATCGGACTGGTTACAGTAAGCATATACAACTTCCAGACGGCCGAGAAGCAGATTATATACTATATCATTCAGGCAAGCCCGTGGCAATTGTTGAAGCAAAAAAATCAACAATAAATCCAGAAAATAAGAGAGACCAAGCGAGGGCATATGCTAAAAATCTTGATGAATCAAATACATACCACAATACGTACTCTGTCCCATTTACATACACGACAAACGGAGAAAAAACAGTATTTGAAGACCTTCGGAAAAATGCACCTCAATTTAGGGAGATATATAAATTCCACACGCCTCAGGATTTAGAGAGTCTGATTGATACACAGTACCTCGAAGTGATGGAGGAGCTTGAACATACGAAGAGTGAAGATATTGATAAAGGTCTGTGGAACAACCAGTCTGAAGGATTTGATAGAGGGGTTGAATTAGTTACTGAGGGGAAAAACAAAATACTCTACACGATGGCAACAGGTTCTGGGAAAACTAGACTGGCAATAGCCCTTTCGTACGCATTTCTTGAAACAGGTCTTGCCGACAGAATACTATTCGCTGTCGATACAGACCAACTGAGGACGGAGACAAGAAAAGGCTACAAAAACTATGAGCCAGTAGGGTCAGAGCCGTTCTCAAAAAATTATTTGGCAGGAAACTTAGACGAAGACGAGGAACACAAGCAGAATGTAGTCGTAACAACAACTCAGAAACTCAGCCGGAGGCTCCACGAGGGCGAGCACAATTTTTCTGTTGGTGAATTTGATGTTTTGATTGCAGACGAAGCACATAGAGGAGTATTCAATAAGGATGGTCACGGAATAGCACTAGATTATTTCGACGCTCTGGAAATAGGTCTGACAGCAACGCCGCACGAAAAGACACTGGAACGATACAATCACAACGAGGCATATAGCTATGATTACAATGATGCACTAAATCACCACCACGTTGTCCCATTCAAAAGCTACTCTGTTGATACGCAGATTATGACAGAGAAGGGATTCAGACACAACGGCGAGTGGTACTCGCCAAAGCAGATTGGAGAAGATATAATAATCAGAGATTCTCAAGAAAAGGTTGCTGAAAAATTACTTGAAAATACGAAAGTAAAAGACGAACTGACGCTGTTCTTTGCACAAAACACGACTCACGCACGCGTTATTGTTGACGATTTGAGAGAGATATACGGAGACCTGTTTGATAACCCGTATGAGGAAATTAAGAGAGTGACTGGAGATGACTTCCAACCACACGTTACTTTATCAGAATTTAAACAACCATATAGACCACCACACATCATAGTGACAGTTGATATGGTTACTACTGGAGTAGATATTCGACCACTCAACAACATAGTACTGATGAGGCCTGTAAAATCAAAAGTTTTATTCAATCAGATGATGGGTCGCGGAACAAGAACACACGAAACAAAAGACCATTTCAAAATATTCGATTGTGTAAAAGCGTTCGCGTTCCACGATGGTATCCCCCCATTCGCCACAAAAGACGTTGAATACAATATTACTGAAAGCGGGGAGACTCCGATTACAGAACCAGAAGATGAGCCCGAAATTGTTGATGAACCAGACGTTGATGAGGTTATTAGAAACTGTAGAGTATATCCGTCGAAGAATAATGAGTGGGTCGAAAGAGATGAGTTTGCCCGAGAAATACAGTCAGTAATCAGAAATAACGACGAAGTTATCTCTAAAGGCGTTGAAAATTGCACCTCAATAAAAGAGGCTGATACAGAGATTGAATCCATTCTTATTGATGAATGGAAACACTATCAAAAAGAAACTATACTTGACGCATTTGATGACTTAGATACACTATATTTGCTCTGTGTCAGAACAGTTGAAGGATACGAAGAATTGCGGAGTAAAGCTAGATGCGCTAAGGAAAAAACGATTAGTGAGCACAATCTGACAGGAGAGCAAATAAAATTGGTACAAGATGTCTCCGACAGAGCTGTAACGGAGCGAGGTGGTATATCTCAAAACAACTTCTATCAACCACCCCTATCCTACGAGTGGGGTGTAGACGCTGCTGAAAGACTTATTGAGAACTTAGACGATGTTCTCAATACATTCAACCGGAATTTTCTGTATATTGAGACCGAATAGGCACTCCTGTGAAACAACTCTTTAAACAGAAGCGTGAGTGATTGACCTATATGGATGAAGAAAAGCTATGGAATGCGTTGGGCCCGCTTCAGAACAGCAAGCTACATATATCTGATTACATTGAGGAGGTATCAAGAATATTGTTCTTGAAGGCAGTATCAGAGAGTAATCGGGTTACTTTCGACAAAACACCAGAAGGAGTTGGCGGAGCTGTTCATCTTGAAGAAGGGTACAGATGGGGAGATATAGTTGGAGCAGAGAGCTCACAAAAAAAGCTGGAGAAGTACAAAGGTGCGATTGAGAGACTATCTGATGACGGCGAACTAGCAAAGGATTTCTTTGAGGGATATTCAACGAAGTTTGACAAGGCATCTACTTTCAAAAAATTGACAGAGAATCTTGAGGAAATGCACCTTGACCAACATAATGACGACTTTGGGGATGCATATGAATTTCTGCTTGAAAAATATGCTGACAAAGCTGAAGGGGCTGGCGAGTACTTTACACCAAGAGAAATCATTCGGGCTATGGTAGAGTTTTCAGAGCCTCAAGTTGATGAAAGCCTCCTTGACCCTGCATCAGGTACAGGAGGATTCCTTATTCACACATATAATTATCTCGCCGATAAGACAGATAATTTCAAAGACGTGGAGGAAGTGCCTGTGGAAGGCCATTTTAGAGCGCAGGAGATAGTCACCAGCACTCACGAACTTGGTGGAATGAATATGCTTCTTCACGGAATGGACGCTAGTGCTGTCGACAGGAAAGACAGAGACGGAAACCTGAGCAGAGATTCACTAGAGATGTTCAGACGTGATAGATATGAAGAAACGTATGACTACATTATTGCAAATCCACCATACGGTGGTGATAATGAAGTTGAACCTATTGACCCGAAGTGTACCTCGACTATTGAAATTAATTTCTTAGTGCTTATAATGAGATTACTAAGCAAGAATGGGAGAGCAAGTGTTGTCATACCGGATGGTATCCTATTCAATCAGTCCTTTTCATCGGTCAGAGAAGAACTTCTAAACTACTTCGACATAGACTGCATATTGGCACTACCCGAGGGTGCATTTACGCCGTACGCGGGTGTGACGGCGAATGTGATATTCTTTGAGCGGAATAACGAGGGTACAGATGAGTTCTGGTACTATGATGCTCGTTCAGATTTTGATGAAGTTACCAAAGAGGAGAATCCGCTTGACTATAACAAGCATCTCAGGGAGTTTGTTGAGTATAAAGACCAGAGAGAAAACCACGACAAGTATTTTAAAGTAGATGCCGACAAGGTGGATGAGGGTAACTATGAGTTGCATCTAAAGAAGTACAAGGAATTCAAATATGAAGGGCATCGGCCACCGGCCGAGATAGCACAGGATATCAAAGGCGAACTGGACACGATAAGAACAGAACTCGACCAAATGATTGGTGAGACAAGTGATTGAAAAAGATGAGCTTCCAACGAACTGGAATCTAAAGACTCTCGGTGAAATAGCGGAATTTCAGAATGGGAATGACTTTAGCAAAAGCCAGTGGGAGGAAGAAGGTAAACCAATTATTAGGATTCAGAACTTGACAGGAACCGGTGATTCTTACAACTACTTCTCCGGTGAAGTTGACAACAGATACAAAGTTGAGAAAGGTGACATTTTATTTGCTTGGTCTGGAACTATAGACGCATTCAGGTGGTATGGTGAAGATGCCTGGCTAAACCAACATATATACAAAGTTACACAAAGCCAAGATGTGACAGAGGATTATCTGTACAATCTTCTCAAGCATTCTGCGAGAATACTGGAGCGAAAGAAAGTTGGCTCGGGGTTGCAACACATAAGAAAATCACACGTTGAAGAGTTAGATGTGCCTGTTCCACCATTGGATGAACAGGAGCGTATTGTGGAAGCAGTGGAGGAGCGGTTGGAACGTGTGGAACGGCTAGAAAAAAGCGTCGAGAACGTCGGCAGACTCGCAGATGAATACCAAGATAGTTTCACAATATCTCTATTTGCTGGATTAGACAATCTTAGAGATAATGTAGACATCCAGAATCTCAGTGATTCAATACCTGATGAATGGGAAATGAAAAATTTTGGCGAGGTAATCCAGTCATCCCTATACGGTTGCAATCCAGAAACAGGTGAAGACATAGACGGGGTTCCATATCTTAGAATATCGGATATTAGAGAAGATGGCGGTCTGAAATATAGCGAATTACCAGAAAAAGCAAAATTTGAGGATGACTCTGGTGCAGAAAAATATAGTCTTAATAATGGAGATATTGTTATAGCAAGAACTGGAGGTCGTCTCTGTGGAAAGTCATACGTGTACGAACCTCGGCACGGTGATATGGTATATGCTTCATATCTAATAAGATTTAAATTAAATACGAATAAAGTCGCTAAAGAGTATATCAAAGCATATCTCCAATCTCCAATTTATTGGAGACAAGTCTGGTCGGGGAAGAAGCCATCTACCTCAACCCGACAAAATATAAATGCAGGAGAAATTAAGTCTTTCAAGATTCCCGTTCCACCCATAGAAAAACAGCAGGATATTGTGAATTCTTTAAGAGAAACTGACTACTCTAGTATTCAGCGCGCGAGTGATGACCTATCACATTTATTTAATGAGTATCGAGAATCTGTCCTCGCAAGTGCTTTTGGAGGAAAAATAGATTATTAATCCCAAGTGATGGTAGCTACAAACCTATGTCTAACTGCCTCATAAGTTTCACAGCCGACCAGGCCACGCATCATAACACACATTGAGCTAGAAGCGGCTTACGAAACTGCGAGTGTCTCTATTTGGTCGGTGATTTCATCAATTGCCGACGAAATCAGGTCAAGGTCAGTAAGTCCAGTACAGACAATCTTCCCGCTGGCGAAAATCAAGATGACAGCATCTTCACCACGGTAGATGAGTGCGGGGAACTGCTCGGGTTCGTACTCGGTTTGCTCCAGTCCCAATCCGATAGCGATAGCTTCCAACGAGGGAAGTGAGTCCAACTCGGCAGTTGCGACAATGTTCTTGATTTCAGCGGTAGGTTCGTAATCAAACTCCAGTAGTTCCCGCATCAACGTGTTCACCTGCCTCACTATCTTCTCGAAATGTTCTGGCGATGTCGCTCCGGCAATTGAGCATTTGCCATTCCGATAGAACGGCACGTAGGTGTCATCGGGGGCAAATCGTGTCTGTAGCCAGTGGTTTTCGGCTGGCTCGTAGGTTACAGAGTTAATTTCGGGACGCTGTTCGAACGTCTCAGCTAACGCTGACAGGTCGAATTCCTGCTGGTAGGCCACCATCCCTACGACGTTCGCAATCTCGAACTCTGCCACTATATGGGGTTTGCCACTTCAGAATAAAAAGACACGCCTTTCAAGTGGGTTACTCTGGACCTTTCCTGTTTAACAGGGAGACCGGTCTCTCACTTCGACCGAGACGAGCCGATGGTTCCAGAAGACGGCTTCGACCATCACCTCATCGGCTCCGTCTGTACCTTCTCCGATAATCGACTCCCCGCACTTCTCGCACCACACTCGTCGGAGCGTCCACCCGTCTCGGTCGTAGTGGGTAGCATACGCTCTCACTATGTCGCCAGTCCGAGCTCGCTTATTACAGCGGTCGCAGATGTGACCAGTCCGCACTCCGTTGAGGGCCTTCGAAGGGTTGGTGTGAGCCATCTTTCTCTACACCTCCAGCGACGAGTAGACGATGTTGCACTCGTCGCAGGCCCATCCGCGCTGGCCGGTCACTGTATCGATGAATGCACCGAATTCGAGGCTCCCGCCACACTTGGGACACTGCTTGCCACCGGTCGACCGAGTGTGACTCATTCCTCGCACACCTCGGCAGGCTCCTCGAAACCGTCACGGTAGCACGGCCAGCAGGGAAGCTCCTCGAAGAGCGGGCTACAGTCACAGTCGTCTGGTCGCTCGTCGGAGTGGTCGCTCTCGCTTGCTTCGACCGCCACACCTCCGTCTGCCTTCAACGTAGGCTTGGCACTCACCGCTTCGAGGACTGGCTCTCGAATCACCACAGCGACTTGGTGCTTACACGACCCCTCTCGGTACTCGAAGGCAGGACAGGAGCAATCTGAGGGAATCCCACCCTCGACGTGAACCGTATACGTGTGCTCGCTCGGCTTGTCGTGTGAGCTGTTCACCACTTCGACATCACCGTCTCCGAGCATCGTGAACTCGAAGGCTTCCCACGAAGCGCGCTTCTCGACTGTCGCATCAGCATCCAGCACATCCAGCACTTCGGAGGGGGCTAATTCCGACATCGTTAGCCCTCAATCCACGTCGTGAACTCGTTGCCACACTCACCGCAACGGTGGGTGAAGATGAGCGAATCGCTGTAGCCCCGCTTCTTGGTGGTCGTGATGCTCTCGATGGAACAGAGGCACGGAACCCCTGCATCGAGACGGAAACCGGGCAGTTGTCGCAGTCGTTCGACTTGCTGTTCGTCAAGTTCTTGTCCGCTGGCTTGCGTAGTTGGCATTGGCTTTCTGCTCCAAAGAAGGCCACCGTCCGCCTGTTCCAGCAGGCGGGCATTTTCCGAGTGATATGCCCCAAATGGACGGCTTCCTTCTCACCTTTTCCTATGCAGGCCAAGGTAATAAGCCTTTGCCTTTGGAGGAAAAGGTTATGTTGCTGCCTGTGAGATATGCCAATATGACGAATCCAGAGCGAGACCCTGAATCGGGAAAACTAACCGAACGGTATTCTGATGAGGATTTTCTCGAAGCCGTCGCGGAGCTGGAACCAGCGAGTACACGGGAAATTGCTGAAGCAGTAGGATGCTCTCGACGTAACGCTGATGTTCGATTGAGAAAACTCGAAGAGGCTGGCGAAATACGAAAGAAGAAGGTCGGAAATTCGCTGACGTGGTTTTCGGTAGAGTGAGTTTTATTTTTTAAGCGATAGCGCGTGAAGCCGCATACTATAGAGGCCACCCCTTTCGCGGACCTACCCCTCGCTGGAGTGGGGTAAATGCGCTTGGTAACAACTCACACAGAGCGAAATCTTGAGCCAAGAAAACCGGCTACGCCCAAATTTCATCCCGTCTCAAAATGCGGTCAGATTAATGCGGTCCCATCGAGAATTACGCTGAATCCTGCTAATGACTCTAAACATGCGCTATATGCATATATGGAATACACCCTATGCAGCCCAAGGATAGCGGTCAGCGAACTCACCCCAAGAAGTAACAGAATTCTTATTTTAGTGGTTGCCGCACCCGACAAATCGGGGAGTGTCACGCCTTAGTATAAATTTTCTTATGAAGTATTAGAGGCTATATTGGGGCTGATATAGCCACTCTTAGAAAATACGGATGCGAAAAATCACCGGATGAGAAACCGGTTCATATTCCTACTCAGTATCAATCAAATCCTTAATACTAAGTGCCTACCAGCCCTACAATGTAGTACATCCCGACGAAAACAACTGGGATGTCTGAGAACCTATGATAGCGCAATACCTGCACGCAGAGCGGATGCTGTACGATTCGCAGAATGAGAGCGGCCAGTCGGTGGTGTCGAGCGATGAGTGAGTCTGAGCCGTGGTACGCTGGCTTCGACGTGGTCGACTTCGAATCGACTCCGATGAGTGAACTCCCTGAAGACGATGGCTTCCACCTCATCTGCCCAGTCGAGGGCTGTGACCACGAGGCTGATTTCGATGACCTTCCCGCAGTAGCGGACAGCGGTTGGTCGGAGATGAGCCGGAAAGACCACATCCTTACCGATGGGACGACGCTCAAGGAGGCATACTGCCCCGCTCATTCTCTCGATGAGACGGAGACAACTGCTTCCGAGAGTATCGAGGAGGACTTCGAGCAGTTCATTTCGGAGCTTCAGGATGGACTCGGAGAGCCACTGGATGCACGGGAGTCGCCACAGAAACCTGATAGAGCGAAGGCCGAGTACGCGATGTACGACTTCGCAGAGGGAGAGGTCACACTCGATGGGAGTCTTCTGACCTGTGGCCACGATTCGTGCTACCAGCAGGAGGAAGTCGACGCTCCTGAAGATGCGGAGGGTGTGGGTTGGGTGAGTGGCCAAATGGTCGGTATCCTGTCCGATGGGCAGATGCTGTTCGAAGGCCGCTGTCCTGAGCATCGAGAGTAGTCAGTAACGCGGATTCCACCGAAACACACCAGAATCCACAGCTATGAGTACCACCAATAGCCACTCGTCCGAGCAGACGCTCTGTACCAGCAATCACGGCAGACTCCGATGGCAGATGCGGGGAGGGCAACCCGATATACCCCTCAATTCCGTCTGGCATCGCGCAATAGATATCTCTCTGCATCGCCCGCACGGATTCAGCGAGGTTCGATTCGATGAAGACTCCGATACGCTCCTCTGCCGAACAGGAGAAACCATCGTCACGGTTCTCTGTGCGAATCGGGAGACTTTCTCAGTGAATGCAGAGTAGCCGCTCACCTACTTAAAGAATCACGTGGGGGAGGAGAAGTGAACCACCCCAAGTTGCGGATATTCCCCATATGGAAAGACAATACGGAATGCTTCCGCAAAATAAAATAGCGGCAATATACACCTCAACCAGTAAGTTTACCAAAAAGTTTAAATAGGGGGAGCTCCTATAAAATAACACGAAGAAGTTGAGTACCGGTCGGTAAACCGGTATAGCACGAATCGGACGACTGTCTTTTGCCGATTCGGGTGCTGTCGCGGAGTAATATCCAGCGTTGAGAACAGTCGGAGGTATGCGGTTACAATCAGTCAACAAGGAGCTACAACTATGACACGAGATAACACAATCGTCCTGTCGGACGAGGAACGAGAACTGGTCGAACAGGTAAAACAAGCACGCTATGGCGATGAAAGTCTTCCTCACGGCTTCGTTATCGGGAACGCACTCCGTCGAGACCTGCTCACTTCTCGTGAGACACGCACGGCTACGGAGGTGTCCATCGATGGGTGAGATTACTGTCGAGGTAGATGGTATCGAACACACGTACGCTACGGAGGAATTTTTCGTCTGTGACCACTGTGACCACGGGTGGATGAAATTCCCCGATGAGGACTCCGAAGCGTGTCCCGAGTGTAGAGCCGAAGAAGTCACGCTCACTGCAGAGCAAATCACAGACTATCCGAAGTGGCTCTGGGATGGTGCCGATAACATCGAGGAGATGGCGGCTCAAACGGAGCACAAAACGAAGCTCCTACGAAAGTTAGCGGAACGGGGATGGGCTCTGAACGAGCCACCAAGGGATGGGTATGCGCGTCTGACAAGACCCGCAGAGCAAGACGGAAACTCCGACGAGATAGAGGTGACTCTCTCCGAGCAATAAGTCTCTGAACCAGCTATTGGTGTAGCTGGCTCAGGGAGGTCAAAAAGAATGATTCCAGTTAATAGTTATAACCCCAGCGTATTAAAAGTTTCGATTATATTACTCTCGGAAGAAACTCGGGGAGGGTCGCGGGCTCTCGACCTCGCCATAGCTGCGGCCAGAGGTGAGCTGCTATGAGCACAAGCGTCGGCTCATCGGTCGAGACGACAGCGATGGAGCGCAAAGAGGTCGCTACAGCACGAGCGAATGCCGCTGCCCTCCGCCACTCGCTCGCAGAAGTTCATTCGAATCCCGTCACCATCTGGAACACCTCGGACGAGGAGCGCGCCGACCTGCTGGCCGACTATCTCGATGCCCTCGAAAGAGCCTGTCCGAACCCTCGGCTCATCCCGCTCAACGAAACAGGGAAAGCGCCAGCTATCGCGCGAACCTGTCCGCTCGACTCACAGCAGGCACACGAGATGCTTCATACACGAGAAGAAGCCATCGCCGCCATCGAACAAGGTGCAAACGGCTTCGCCCTCTACGCAGGGCGCTCGGACCACGGAACGGAGGACCTGGTCTTCGCAGACCACGACGATATGCACGCATTTCCGCTCGACACTCTGCCCGATACTCTCACTGTCGTCTCTGGGTCGGGCGAGGGCTATCACGAAACCTTCGTGAATGCGGACGATGTCCAGAATGGCAAAAGCGATGCGGGCGAGATTCGGGCGAGCAACTGGTATGTGGTACTACCCGGTTCCATCCATCCATCTGGCGGTATCTACCACCTCGAAGAATCGCGTCCGCTCGCAGACCTGGAAACTGCCGACATCCCCGAAGGGCTTCTCCCTGCTGGTTCCTGCGAGGAACACGAGGAGATAGACCTCTCAAAAGGGTCGGGAGACGGCACGTTCACAAACGAGGTAGGGATGCCGCTTTCGGCAGTTCGGGAGTACGACGAGGAACTCGACGGACTGCTGAACACACCCCCTCGTCCCAACACCGATACGCAAGACGATAGCCGAATAGATGCCGCCCTCGTCTGGCGGTTGTGCTTCCATCACTTCGGCTTACCGGCCATCGCCGCCATCTGGAGACAGTACCGTCCTCGTCCAAAGGTGGAGCGCGACGACTACGTTCAGATGACCCTCCAGTTCGCAGGAACGCACAATACACGGTGTCGTTATGATGGAAGCGAGGAATCCATCGCTCTCCCCGAAACCCCATCTACGACTGACTGGGAGTGGCAGGACGGCGCTGCGGACGATGAGGCGGCTCTAACGCTGGATGAAGCGCGTACTCGATGCCAGAGACGGATAGACACTACTCTCCGCAACGGCGAACACACGCTGATAGATGCGCTTCCAGCGATGGGGAAAAGCTCTGGCGTCATTCGGGGAGCAGAGAAGACTGATACTCCCATCAGTGTGTTCACTGCTCGGCACGACCTCTACGGACAGTACAGCGAATGGTGCGAGGAACACGGCCTATCGTATCATCGACTTCCGTCCTTCCACGAGGACTGTCCTACGGCTCGTGGCGAACACGGCGATGACTGGCGCAAGGACGTGCTCGAACTCTACGACGAGGGAGTGATGGCCAGCGAGATTCATAAGTGGACGGAGCAGTACTTCGGCCAGTCGCTCCCCTGCGATGATGGGCAAGAATGCGACTACAAACAGGGATGGGATTTCGACTCGGACGAGTTCGAGGTTCTCATCGGTCACTACCAGCACGCCTACAATCCAGACCTCACCGCAGGGCGGGTCGCCGTCTTCGACGAGTTTCCCGCCGATTCGTTCCTGTTGGAATTCGAGGGTGACACGGTTACATCAGCGGTGTCGGCCTATGTTTCCGAACAGGACGGCCTTCCCTTCGAGGACTTCACCGAACTGGTCGAAGGTCGTACCTCCGAAGAAGGGAAAAAAGCGCGCGAGTGGTTCGATGCCGATGACCTCGAACGAGACGGTGAGCCTGTCCTGAAAGACGCAAGCGGCTCGGCCAATGCCTACGCGCCCCTGCTCACATACGCGGTCCTCGTCGGAGAGAACCTCAGGAATGGATGGGAACACACCGACCTCGACCCAGAGGCAGGTGTCGACAATCATCGGAAGGCAGCACGGAATCGAGATTCGGGGAAGGTGTTCCTGCTCCTATCCCCCGAACTGGATGAGGCACGCGGTGTCCTCGCCCTCGACGGAACGCCGACACCCGACCTCTGGCAACTCGTGGTCGACACTCGACTGAGCCACGAGCAAGTACTCTCGGACAAGGAACGGGCGGATTATCTCACCCACGCACTCGGCTGTTCCATCGTCCAAACGACGGACGCTACCAAGACGTATTCGAGCGGCACATACGTCAAACCCGAAGAAGACAGCCTCCTGTTCGAAGCGGTGGCCGAGCGTGAGGGGACAGAGCCAGCCCTCATCTCGACAGCGAAGGCCATCAGCCAGTACGAACAGGAGGGAGCACTCACCCCTATCGGGAAGCACGAACACTACGGCAATCTGAAGGGGTCGAACCAGTTCCAAGAGGAGCGGGTCGGAGTCATCACAGGGAGCCAGCACTACGGAGATGACTATGTCGAGATGTGGGGCGCACTCACTGGTGAGGACATCGAACGAGTCGGTGACAGCAAAGGGATGAACCTCGATTACGGCGAGTTCGGGAACAAAGTTCTTCGCCAAATGCGCGAGCACGAGGTGCTCCAAGCCGTGCTACGGTTCGGGCGAGACAAGCACCCCACTACCGTCTACGTACATACTGCTGCTCTGCCAGAATGGGTACCAGTCGAAGCAGAGGGGCACATCGAACGCTGGAGCAAAGGAGTGCAAGAAGTGGTCAAAGTACTGGAGAACGACGCTCCCGACAAGTGGCGGACCAGCGATGTCGCGGAACAGGTGAGCATCTCCACGCGGCAGGTGCGGACGAACCTTAACAAACTCGCGGATGCTGGCTATGCCGAGAAGCGACAAGAGGGTCGGGGAATTACGTGGGTCGTCACCGAGGAGACAATAGACCGACTCGGTCAAGTCGAGTTCCGCTCGTCATAGACAGAGGGCGCGAGTTGCGGAGGTTTCCCATATTGGGATACAATATGCCAGAGTTCCGCAAAACATCCAGACCTACGTGTTTCCCAGAGAGATGAGCGGCTGGTACTATCCCATCCGGTTCAGGGCATCTCGTCTATCATCGGGAGGAGCGTGGTCATATCGAAGGGTCGTCTTCGAGGAGCGGTGTCGGAGTTGCGCCTGAGCCGCCGCTAACCCCTCTTCTCGCGCCATAAACGTCCCGACGCTGTGGCGAATCGAGTACCAGCTTATGTCTCGATTCTCGGTGTCAATCCCTGCTTGTTCGCACACTCGTCGGAGGACGTGGTTGAGTGCGTGACTTCCGTAGGGGTTCGCTTGCCGAGTGAGCCAGAGAGTGTCGGTGCCTTCGTACATCTCGTACTGTTCCCTCTCGTCTAACCAGCGAGCCAAGGCTTCTGCTGTCCGGTCAGTGAGGCTCACAGTCCAGTTGTCGATATTCTTCGAACTCTCCTCTTTCGGGATACGGAGAACTCGGTTTTGTGCATCGACCCACCCCGTTGTCGCACGTTCGACTTCGATTGGACGTAGGCCAGTATCGAGTGCGGTCCATATGAGTGAGGGGAACTTCCACGAGTTCGCACGGTCAAAGTCATCTGGACCAACCTCAGTTTTCGGCTTCACGAATCGTTGGGACAGGTACTCCTTCCACTCGTCTCGCTCTTCCGGTGACAGAGAATTGTACGAAGGGACAGACCCGTACTCCAAGACTGTTTCTCTAATCTGTTGACGCTCCTCGACAGAGAGGTAGTCGCGCGGGTTCGTCGTACTGGTGTCGTTGGAGAATGTGAGTTCTGGGTCCCACTCTTCTTCATCGAACTCCCACGTACGCCATCGAAACAGGGTCTTCAGCGCCTTCATCATATTCGCTTTCGTGTCTTGTGAGGCGTCACTGTAGGCCAGTTCACGCATATACTCGTCTGCGCACTCGTGCGAGACGTGCGTGGTGTACCCATCTTCTTGCTCCCACACCCATCGGTAGAACTTATCGACCCTCGCACAACGGATGTCTGCCGTCGCTTCGGCGTACCCCTCGCCGTGCTCTGGGCCTTTTCCGAGGTTGAGTACCCACTTGATGAACTTCTCCCGATGGGCGCGATAGTCCGAAATCTGGCGTTCTGCAAGCTCTTCTGCCGTTGGCTCAGTTATGATTGAAATCCCGTGACGGCGCGGGGACGATTCACCCGAACCTGTGTTCTTGGCTTTCGTCATCGTGTGTCTCCGTTCGTCGGAGACAGAGAAAACCGCCGTAAGGCGGAGGAATTGGAACGTCCGGACGGAGATTTGAACTCCGGTCCCTGGCTCCGCAAGCCAAGAGGATAGTCCACTACCCTATCCGGACTCATATCGAGAGAGGGTGGTGCACCTAAAAAGGGTGACGATTCGTGTGCCGTCACGCGACGTGTCGGCACACGTCGCTACAACGCTGGTTTGAGCGACCGGGAAGAATTTTCAATCGGAATACATTATCGCAGATATGAAACGGCGCACCCTCCTGCAATACGGTGGTCTCGGCTGTTCGATAGCGCTTGCCGGCTGCTTTGGCGATGCTCCCGGAAGCGGGGAAACACCCACAGAGGGTCCGAGTGATACCCCGAGTGTGAACGAAACGACATTCAGTGTTACTAGGCGACAGTCCGGGTCACAGACGAGTTCGGCAACAGTGACTTTCGACGGGGACCAGGTTGTCGTTGAAGGCACTATCTGGGGCGCTGACGGGTGCAAAACGGCCGACCTGATAGAGGCAGCGTATGATTCTGGTGCCGATGAACTGAGTATCAGCGTTGGGACGACAGAGATGACCGATGCCGGTGACATGTGTACGCAAGCGATTATGGAAATCGACTACCGGGCGACGGTGACGTTTGCGAACGGACTCCCCGGCACAGTGGTCGTTTCTCACGACACTGGCGACGGCCAGAGCACTGTAACAACAGCGACACGCTAACGGCGACTCGTGTTGCTGTCACTGTGGTGGAATGGTGGCATCTGCTGTCGGGCCGGCCGACAAGGGTTTATATCCTATCCCGTGCCCACCATCGAGCAATGGACGGACGACCACCGAAATCGACCGACAGCGGCCGCTCGATCGCCCAACGACAACGCTTAAGCGCGCCCCAGCCCAGCGTCCCATAGATAGATGGGTGCGATAGAGGACATTTACGAGGACTTAGAGACGGATGTCTCCGAGGCGGAGTTCCGCGAGGCCGTCGAGGAGAAGGTCGAGCAGATGGGTGGGCTCGCCGACGAGGAGACGGCCGCGATGCTGTTGGCCCACGAGCTCAACGAGAACGAGGTCAACGCCATCGCCGATATCGAACCCGGGATGGACGAGGTAAAATTCCTCGCCAAGGTGATGGCCGTCGGCGACCTGAAGACCTTCGAACGCGACGACGAGGACGAAGACGGGCGGGTCATCAACGTCGAGGCCGCTGACGAGAGCGGCAGCGTCAGGCTCGCCTTCTGGGACGGCCAGGCCGTCGACATCGACGAGGGACAACTGGAAGTCGGCGACGTGCTCCGGGTCAAGGGCCGGCCGAAGGACGGCTACAACGGGCTGGAGGTGTCCGTTGACAAGGCAGAGCCTGACGAGGACGCCACGATCGACGTGGAGCCGGGCGCTGGCTCCTCTATCGACTCGCTGACGATGGGCCAGTCCGACGTGACGCTCCGTGGGCTTGTACTCGATACCGACACGATACGGACCTTCGACCGTGACGACGGCAGCGAGGGCCGCGTCTCGAACCTGACGCTGGGCGACGAGACGGGTCGCATCCGGGTGACGCTGTGGGACGACCGGGCCGACCGCGCCGAGGAACTCGACGCGGGCGCGGCTGTCGAAGTCGTCGACGGCTACGTCCGGGAGCGGGACGGCTCGCTCGAACTCCACGTCGGCGATCAGGGGGCTGTCGACGAAGTGGAAGACGACGTGGCCTTTGAACCCGACGCTGACCCGATTGCCGAGGTCGAACTCGAAGAGACGGTCGATATTGCTGGCGTCGTGCGCTCAGCCGACCCCAAGCGGACGTTCGACCGGGACGACGGCAGCGAGGGACAGGTTCGGAACGTCCGGATTCAGGACGCGACGGGTGATATCCGCGTGGCGCTGTGGGGCGACAAGGCGGACAAGGACATCGCGCCCGGTGACGAGGTTCTCGCGGCTGATGTCGAAATCCAGGACGGCTGGCAGGACGATCTGGAGGCCTCAGCCAGTTGGAACTCGACGATTGTCGTGCTCGACGACGGTGCGGACCTGGCGACGGGTGGCGCGGGCGAGGGAGCCAGCGCCGAGACGACCGACGCCGAACACGCTGGTCTGTCTTCCTTCGGCGACGGTGCCGACGACGCGGACGACGACGGCGCGGCCGCGGTCAGCACCACCGGGGGCACGTCCTCCGACGGCGCACAGAGCACTGGCCAGCAGGTGGAGTTCACCGGCACCGTCGTCCAGACCGGCGACCCCGTTGTACTCGACGACGGTGAGCAGACGATGAGCGTCGAAACCGGCGAGCGCGTGCAGTTAGGGCAGGAGATAACGGTCCGTGGCGAACTCCGTGACGACCGGCTCCACGCTGAGGACGTGTTCTGAGTCGGCGAGCGACGCTACGGAAACTCTTAAGACCGCAACACTCCCGGGTTTGGGTATGAGTGTCGAGCTACCGTTCGCACCGGTGGATGCGGTCATTCGGCGGAACGCGGACGGGCTCCGGGTGAGTGCCGACGCTGCGGAGGAACTGGCTCGTCGAATACAGGACCACGGCGCTTCGCTCGCCGTCACGGCAGCCACGGAGGCCACCACGGACGGGCGAAAGACGCTGATGCCGTCCGATTTCGGCATCGAGCAGGTTCCCGAAAAGGACGGCCTCGAACTCCCCGTCGCGCCGGTCGACCGCATCGCTCGGCTCGACATCAACGATGACTACCGCGTCGCCATGGACGCCCGCGTCGCGCTCGCGTCGCTCCTTGAAACGTACGCCGACGAGACGGCTGCCGCGGCCGCCACGTTGGCTCGTCACGCTGATCGCCGGACCATCAAGGCAGCTGACGTGGAAACGTACTTCGAACTCGAACAGTACTACTGAATGAACTTCGGCTACCGCGAGGTCTGTCTGGACCACGACACCGGCCCGCGACACCCGGAGAGTCCCGACAGACTTCGAGCGATACGGCGCGCGCTCAAGGAGAACCACGGTGTCGAGTACGTCGCCGCCGATGACGCCGACATCGACCTCGTGCGTACGGTCCACGACAGCGATTACATCGCGGAGTTCCGCGACTTCTGTGACGACGGCGGCGGGAACTGGGACGCCGACACCGTTGCGGTCGAGGAGACGTGGGACGCCGCGCTTGCCTCGGCCGGCCTCGCCGTCTGGGCGGCGGAGGCTGCGCTTGACGGCAACTCCGGTCGTGATACGCCGTTCTCACTCGGCCGACCGCCCGGCCATCACGCTGTAGGCGACGACGCCATGGGCTTTTGTTTCATCAACAACGCGGCCGTCGCTGCACAGGCCGCCCTCGAAGCCGACGCCGACCGCGTCGCTATCTTCGACTGGGATGTCCACCACGGGAACGGCACACAGGACATCTTCTACGACCGTTCGGACGTGTTCTACGCCTCGATACACGAGGACGGGCTCTACCCCGGAACCGGCGACATCTCGGAGACCGGCACGGGCGACGCCGACGGCACGAACCTCAACGTGAAATACAAGCCCGGTGCTGACACCGTCGACTACCTCGCCGCAATCGACGAGTGCATTGCACCGGCCATCGAGGACTACGATCCCGATCTGTTGCTCATTAGCGCCGGCTTCGACGCGCACGAACACGACCCCATCTCACGGATGCGTGTCTCTACGGAGGGGTACGGCGCGATGACCGACCGGATGCGATCACTCACAGACGCCTGTGACGCCGCGCTGGGAATCATTCTTGAAGGCGGCTACGGCCTTGATACGCTCTCGGACTCGGTTACGACCGTCCACGAGGTCTTTGACGGCTACCAGCCGATGGAACCGGACGACGATGTCAGCGACGACGCCCGCGATGTTCTCGATGACCTCGCCGATCAGGGCTTCGGCGCGAAGTAGATCGCCAAATCGACACCAAAGCCGTCGGCAAGCGTTGCGATGTCTGTGCCGACCAGTACGTCGTACCCGCTCTCAAGTGCCGACTCGATCCGCGGCCCCAGCCCGACCTCGTACACTGCATCGCTCGACAGAAACCCAGTAGCTGTAGTGAATACCCGGGGTCGCTCGACGACGTAGCGCCCGCCGTCGATGAAAGGGCCGGCCACCTCGGAGTTGTCGTCGTACTTTTCAAAGAACCCGCTCGCGTGCTCGC
The DNA here is from genome assembly GCF_001280425.1 of Haloarcula rubripromontorii. Taxonomy (NCBI): domain Archaea; kingdom Methanobacteriati; phylum Methanobacteriota; class Halobacteria; order Halobacteriales; family Haloarculaceae; genus Haloarcula; species Haloarcula rubripromontorii. The sequence goes on from NZ_LIUF01000002.1 coordinate 77,409, forward strand.
GGACATGCACCGGCGGCCCCTCGTGACGCTCGACGGCCGGCCGCTGGGCGACGGCGAATTCGAGCAGCAGGACGGCGTCCCGTTCTTGGCTCTCGCCGTCTGGTGCTTCCTCCGCACCGTTGTCGCCCTCGACGAACGCGGCTGACCGCAGGACCTCGAACCCGCGTCGGTCGAGTTCGCTGCAGAGCCCGCCGAGGGACTTCCGGAGCTGTGGCCAGAGCTGGTCGTCGACGACATCCGGGGCGGCGAAACGGAGCGCCACTGGCGTCGTTTCCCGCTGTGACACCGCGGCCTCGATGTCTGCTGCCGTGAACGGGGCCGGGTCGTCCTCGGTGAACAGCGACGCCCGTGGCTCGGCGAGGAGGTCCCGGGCGTAGTGCTGGAGCGTGGCAACGTTTGTAGCGGACAACACTGCCGCGACATTGCGCTCCGGGTCCGTCGGATCGATGACGACCAGCGGATCGTCAAACGTCTCGGTTCCGTGGCGCTCGGGGTCCAGCCGAACTGGCGGGTGCCAGTCCGCGACTGCCTCGACGAACTCCCGGAACCCGCCGTACTCAAGCACCAGTAGCTCCGCTAGATACCCAGAGAACCCGCGCGTCCGGAGGTCGCTCCCGTAGACGCCGATGCCTTTCAGGAACTGTTTTGCCACCCGGACCTCACCCGCGCTGTCGTCGTCCAGTCGCGCCTGCAGGTATCTGGTGTGAAACGGCGTGCGGTCCACTGCGGACTTGATTTCGGTGGCGCCTGCGACCGCATAACAGGGCACCAGGTCGATAGCGTACCCCTCGCGCTCGCCGACGACGTAGGGATGTTCGGCGTACTCCTCGCGCCCATCTGGGAGGACGTCGTGTCCGACGACCAGGCCGTACTCCTCCAACTGCTCGCGGTCAAGAGACGGCGGAAAGCAGACGAACACGTCCACATCTCGGTCCCCAGCGGTCCACGTCCCTCGTGCCGTCGAGCCGACCTGCACCACTTCCGCTTCGACCGGGAGGTCGGCGATGGCTGCTTCGGCGTCGGCTATCACCGCGTCGGCGACCCGCTGTAACTGCGCCTGTTCGTCGTCAGTGGGCGAGACCCGCGTTCGCACCGTATCGACGACGGCGTCGAACTCATCGCTCATACCGCCGCTTGCGCACAAGTGCGTGAAAGCGTGTCGATGCCGACTGGAAACGAAAGCCCTAATTACCAACTCTGGCAATGACTGAATGCGTTCGCGCCGCCGTAGCTCAGTTGGTAGAGCACCTGGTTGTTACCCAGGTTGTCCCAGGTTCGAGCCCTGGCGGTGGCGTCGTTCTCTCGGCCGATTTCACTGCCAGTCTGTCGCTTTCAGCTATCGGAACCCGATGACTCGAACCCGACAGGCTAAAGATGCGGACTCATCAACATCGTTCTGAGGGCCCTTAGCTTAGTCTGGTTAAAGCGATCGGCTCATAACCGATTGAGCGCTGGTTCAAATCCGGCAGGGCCCATCCCGTTCCTGCCTGAATCGTATCCCAAACGAATCGGTAGCTTCAGGTGTGCGAGCGGTTGCAATTCGGCTATATCGGGGTTCGAGTACACCCCCGCTGAAACCTGAGTTCAACAAGCCTCTTGTTGGGGGTCGCTGCTGTCCGGCGGTTTTGCGATTCGGAGGTGCGAGTGATGAGTAAGGCGTCAGCGCCTGCTACGCTCCCTGAGAAGGGCGTGCGGAACCGTTCGCAGTACGCGGACACGCTGCACCGCCTCGACCCTGACGCGGACGAGCCACAACCCGCCTGTCCCGAAGCCGAGTACCGAAGTGACGCGGAGTTCACGGACGTTCCTATCGCCGCGTATCGGCCCCACTACAAACTCTGTGGGAACCCGGAGTGTTTCGGAGGTGACTGGCGATGAGTCCGCAGTCGTCGCTCTTCGACTACGAACCGGACCTGTCGCCGCTGACTGACGCCGAACGGGAGGTGTTCAAAGCTGTGGGCATGGGCCAGTATGGGCCCCGTGAGTACGCCCGCAAGACCGACCGCGCACCGGGTACAGTCGGGAATCTGCTTCGGCGAGCCCGTGAGAAAATCGAGGTGACCAGCGCGTGAAGGGGTTTGTTCGAGCCTCCCGACTGTACGATGTAGAGGCGGGTGAACCCCTTCAGTTCGACTGGACAAACCACCAGCCACTCGCGGAGAGTCAGGCCGAAGTCGAGCGGGCTGTCGCGGAGATCGAGGGCGGGAGGTAGGGATGTCGCGGCATCTCAAATGTGCCCCTCATGAGGGCGACGTGCGCTTTACGATTGGCGTGCATCCCGACCCCAGCGTGCCGGAATACGGGCTGAAACCCTACTACGCGATGGATTCCCTCATCAAGGAGTGGGGCGACCGCTGGGAAACCGAAGGGAAGCCGACCAGAGACATCGAGTTCAACGGCGAAACGTGGGCCACCTGCTTCGACTACTCCGAAAGCGGTCTGGATGCGTGGGACAATCCCGAGTTCCAGATTCAGAACGTCCGCGAGTTCCAGTTCTACTTCGTCGCGAAGAACTCGCCCACCTACGAGGGGAAGCGGGCAGATCGGGACAAGCGCGTGAAGGGCGGGACGATCACCGTCCGCCCACGGTGGCCGAACCTCACGTCGGATGGCGAACCCGTGTCTGTACCGGACTACGGCGCGCCGTACATCGACGTGCAGGTGCAGGCATCGAACCTGCCCCACGAGGAGTATCTGACGCTGGTGAAGCGCGTGATGGACGCCTACGGAATCGCCGCGCGGTACTTCGACCAGCCACACCCAGACAGCCACATCAGCGACCTCGCGTACTACGTCCGGCTGTACCGGGCAGACAGCGGGCCGCTGTACGCGCCGGACGGGCCGATAGCGCGGTGTCACACGCTGATTCAGGGCGACCGCTCAGGCTATCGCAAGCACGTCGAAGACAACACGAAACTGCCAGGATACTACGTCACTGCCACCGTTGAAGACGAGAAGGCCGACCAGCTGGTCCGTGGGCATGGGCTGGGGAAGGAACTCAAGCACTACTACCCGAACCACCCGGAGAACTACGAGCCGGATCATCCGATGTACCACCCGAAGTTCGAAGTCGCCTACCAGACCAGCCGAACCGAGGAAACCGTTCGGTGGGACCACCTCGACGACGCCCGGCGCGAGCTGGAAGAGACGATCTTGAACTGTCTGGACTGGTGTGGGCTTGCGACCAGCGCTGATAGCAGTGTATTCGTTGATTTTGATCCGTTCTGGAACGTTCGCGATACGACGGAAGCCCGGAAGTTCGTGCAGTGTCCGCTGCCGAAGATCGAAGACGACCAGGAGCACCGCGTGATGCAGCTGTGGGGCGACATGACCACCGCAGACCGCGACGTGACGGAGTTGTTGCTGACCGACGGCGGGAAGGTCTCGCCCCAGGCGGCAGCTGAGCAGACGGGCTACACCTACCGAACGATCCGGACAGTGATCGACCGGATGGAAGGGCTGATCGAACACACCTACGGCGAACTGGAACTGTCGTCGAAAAAGATCCAGCAGGAACTGTTGAAGCGAGTTCGCGCCGCCGGTGATCGATTCCAGCAGGAGATCGGGAGCGCGGCGATGGAGTTGGCTGACGCCGCGGAGGAACGTGCGCGGTCACGATGGGCGCGGGTTCGTCGCGAGTACGCTATCACGGAGACGGACGCTGACGACTGCCGGAAGCTGTTGAAGGTTGGCTACACGCCGGCTGACTTCGAGGAAGCGCGGAACATCCTGCGTGAGATTCAGACGGCGTACACGCAGTGTGTCGAAGACAACACCTACGGCGTCCACGTGACCGTTGAGACGGCCGACGGCGGCCGTGAGCGGTTCCGTGACCTGTCGAAGGCGTTCCGGACGGCCTACCGGTCAGGTGACTACCGACGGGAGGAACGCGCCGCAGAGAGTGCCCGCGACGGGTTCGACTTCGAGGCGTGGAAAGCGGCCGGCTGTCCGCCGGCCGACGAGTGGCGCGGCGGGTAGCCACGCCCCCTGGATAGAGGCATCACTATCTCGCACACGTTTTTAGCGGCAATACTGTGCGTTTTCTCCCGAAAATCGCGTGTCGCGCGGCTTGGTTCGTTCCCGCTGGTCACGTCACCCAGCCGCGCGACCAGGGGGAACCCGGAAAGCAAGCTTCCGGGTTCCCCTTAGTCGTGTGGCTAAGGCCACCTACCCAAAATACACTGCACAGCTACCATTTCGAGCAGAAGCATTGTCGCAGATGTTTTATTTCATCAAAAAGATGGTAGTCACTATGGACTGGCCAAGTCGGTTCGTTACTGCTGAGGAACTAAGCGAAATGCAAACATCCAGCCGAACCGTTGTCCCATATCATCTGAGATATAAAAACTCTAGCTTGATGTTTGCTGGACTGGTTTACGATGAGAATGATAATGAACTCAGTTATCATTACTATCATCCTTATAACAAATCTTGGGAAGTACTTGACAGTATAGAACCAAATAAAGTAGTTTCTGATTGGTCCAGCACGTTTAAAGGAGATTTGTATGTTTTTGGTGAAGATGCAGTCACATCTAGAGAAAATCACTATCAGCTTGGTGACAAGATATCTTCCATAATTGGCCAACCCATGTTTCTGTACAGTCACGACTCTCTTCTATCAATAACTGGACGAACACATCCAGATGACTGCGACTGTACCAGAAATGATTTTGATGAAAGACCCATGTCAATGGAGAATGAAGGAGGAGAAGATGTTATTTTGATTAAATGCTCAGACTGTGGCGTACCTTATTATATCGGCCATCCAGGCAATGAAATCAGTATAGATACGGCTCTGACAGAAGACTGGATATTTGACAGATACTCCCCCGAAATTGATGGTACTGTCAACGGACTAGTTTGTTACTACATTGACCCTCCTGCAAGCAGCAGAATAAACAGTGCCATCACCGCGATGGTTGATGAGGTAAATATTGAAACAGGACTCGCTACGGACTACAATCCAGATATGGACGAATTTGTCCTATTGTCAAATGGAGAGAACATAATTGGGTTTATTTCTTGGAGTATTCGCTGGGGGCATAAGACTTTACAGCAAGTATACGTACGGGAGAACTCTCGAAATAAGGGATACGGGCGAGATGCTATCCAATGGTGGTTTGAAAAATATGGTGAAGATACGGTCTATTCTGACCAAATGAATGAGATAAGCCGGAAAGTATTCACCGATATGGGTCTTTTCCGGGATGGGGACCATGAGACAACTGTTGTTGAATTCTCTGACTTTTATCCACAAGGCATAGAGATTGATAAGAAGGTTTATGATGTATATCCTAATCAGGCTTTTTCGATCTGAATCAACCTATTTGTTCCCCGCTATACTTCGTATCGACAACTTTGCTTGAAGACTATCCCGGTGTTTTCCACCGCCATGCCAATCAAGACGAGGCAACCGTGACGAATGACGCATCTCCCACTCCATGATCTCCACCCCTTGCCCACGAACCCGATACACGCCGAACACATACCACCCATTCGCGGCCCGTAACTGCTCATGATACTGGTCGTAGAGTTTGAACGTGCCCGGCTGACCGTCGGCATGGCGGTGCATCGCCGATTTGATTTCGACCGGCGTTCCATCGGGTCGCTTTGCGTCGTGCCAGCTGCACCGATCTAATTCAAGGTCGTATCGCTCAGCAGCTTTCCGCTCGACGAGTGTACCATAGTGATTGGCTTTGTGGCTCCGACTCATTCGCGCACCTCGCGTGCGTCATATATAGATACTCCTCCGGCCTGTTCGCGGCCGTTGCCCATGGCTCTCGAAGCGAGCGACAGTGAGCGCCGGCTATGGGCCAATAGAAGGGGTGCGCCGGGGGGTTGGTTGTTGTTGGTTTCCTCGAATCCCGTCGCTGTCATGCGGTTAACTCCGTCACTTCACCAACCACGTTTCGATGGTCGCCGTCGTGTTCGTACTCGTTCCAGCGCTGTCGGACCCATTCGGCGCTGTACGGGACGAAATCGGCGATTTCGTGGTTTGGTCTGTCCGGGTCAGACTCCTTCGCCGTGATGACTGTGTAGATCGCGAGCTTCCGCGAGAGGTCCGCCGGGTCCACCTCATCCTCGTCTTCCTCGCCGCTCGACCAGGACCACGTAGTTGGCTCCTTGTCGTCGTAGCGCCAATCCGTCTCGGGAATACCGGACACCGAGAAGATCGGGTTCACGCCCTTCCGACCTTTCACGTCTTCGTAGAACGTCGCCTCTTTCAGGCCTTCCTTGTGGACACAGACGGCGAGTTCCCGAACCAACGGGTGTACGTCGCGGCCGTCGTGGCCGATGACGATGAGTGAGCCGCCGTACTTGCGGATCTTGTACGTGAGCGGCCCGAGCTTCTGTTTCGTATCGTAGCCGTCCTTCCCGCCGCCACCGGCGTTACTGCTGGCCTCGTCGAAGATGAACAGCTTCGGGGCCTGTTCGTTGTGCATCGGATCGCCGTCCTGTTTGAGCCATTCGTTCAGTTCGCCGTAGTTGGCGAGCCAGCCGTCGCGGCGGTCACCGTGCTTGTCGGTCCACTCGTCGGTCTCTTCGAGCGTTCGGATGTTCGAAGCCACCAGCGCATCCGAACCCTGCTGTTCCTTCCAGAGTTGACCGAGCAAACAGGCGAAGTTCGACTTTCCCGTTCCGGGTTCGGCCCACTGGTAGAACATCGGCGCGGGCCCGGTCATCTGTGCCCGGAGCTGGTCGATGGCTTTGATACCGGAGATATCGGCCCGCTGGCCGGCATCGCCGGTGAACTGCTTCAAAGATTGCATATCACCGTTAGCCATCGCTCGGCGGGCGGTTTCGGTCCCTTCGATGCGGATGATGTCGCGGACGTGGCGGAGGTCTTTGGCCTGACCGGGCATCTTCTCCGGGCGGTCACAGCGCTGAGGATCGTAGTGTGTTTCGAGTATCGAGAGGTAGCGAGATAACTTCTCGTCACGGACGATGCCAGCGTGCGCGTGTACTTCGTCGGGGTCACGCTGGCCGTAGCCGTCCTGGTACTCGCGGAACTGTGCGGGCGTGTAGAGGTCGGTACTGTCGTCAGTCATCGTTCACCTGCGGGTCTTGGTTGTGATCTGTCGGGACTGTCGGCCCATCGCCCACGGCGGCGTCTGCTGTGGGGTCCGGGGCGTCGGTGAGATCGTGAATCGTCGGTGCGTCGTCGAAGTCTTCGCCGTCCTCGATGAGGTCGCCGAAGGTGTCCTTGGCGGCGGTCTTCTGGATCATCTGACCGCGCTCGTTCGCTTCGGCTTCGGCCGTGACAAGCTTCTGCTGGAGTTCGACCGAGCCGCGGGACCAGCGGCCGCGGATGGCTGCGAGTTCCTCGGCACGGTCGATGAGCCAGCCGTGAATGTCCTGCATCTGCTTCTTGCTGGTCATCAGTTGGGTGTCCTGACAGCCTTCAAGCCAGACGCCCTCGACGCGGAGTTGGTCGATGTCTTCCAGATACTCGTACTCGCGGACGGCCCATGCACTCCCGCCGTTGACGGGGTAGGGGTCCGGGCCGTCGATTTCTTTCTCGCGCCAGAGTTGCGGCGGGACGTAGTACTTCTCCGTGGTATCCTCGACGGCGTTGACGTGGTGGACTTCGACCCAGTTGCGACGGCGAAGCCACCGAGCAATCTTCGCGCCGACGAGATAGCAGGGAATCGCCAGCACGAGCCAGCCGACAGCGATAGCTGGCATCCAGGTCGGGAGCGTGGGCAGCTGGGGCTGGTAGTAGACGACCAGGACAGCCGCGCCGAGGATCATCCCTGTAACCAGAAGCTTGTACTCGGCAAGCAGGTAGGTGAGACGGTCGCGGTTGTCCGCGAAGGTCGGTGCGGGCATTATGCCACCTCCGGACGGCCGTTCTCGCCGCGCATGACGTTCCAGCCGGCGATAACCATCCAGACGAACGCGACACCCGCTCCGGCGAGCCACGCTTGGAGTGATGACAGGGCCCGCAGGATGTCGAGACCGCCACCCGACGGCCGCTGAACGATTTCGGCGTACAGGGGCGTGTTCTCCGTGGAGATGGCGACGCCGACGTAGCCGTCTTGCTCGGTCACGGGAACCTCGACGGTAGTAGTTTCGCCGGATTCGAGTGCCACCGAGCGGACGGGAATCTTCCCGCCGCCCTGGAAGCGACCGGCATCGGAGATGCTGACGACTTGGGTGGCGTTCGACCGGAGAGTGATGCGGGCGATACCCTCGTCAGGTCGGTATTCCGAGCCGACTATCTCAGTGTTCCCGTCGATGCGAGTGGCGTTCGTGTCTGAGTCGTGGGCCGTGGGCTGTGGGCCGGGCGTTTCGACGGGGACGTTCCCCGCGGACTGTGCGGCGGTCGGGGCGCTGACGCAGCCGAAGCTGACAACGAGCAGCGCGGCGAAAAGAATGGATCGCATGGGAATTAGTTCTGCAAGACGACGACGGCGAGTAGCGTGCCGATGATGGCGAGCGCGGCGATAGGGCTCACCTTTCCATCACCGAGGAAGCCACCGCCAGCAGACTGTTGTAAGGCTTGTTCGCGGGCTTCGATCTGTGCGCGCTTGTAGGCGAGATCTTCGTACTGCTGTTTGAGTTCAGTGACGTTCGTGGTTTCGTAGGTGGTTTTCTGGATAGTGACGTTCTCGGTGGTCTCACCGCTGGTTGTGGTGATTCTGTCGATGGTGAATGTCCCGTCTAACTCGACGATGCGGTCACTGGTGACGACGTACTGCGTGCCGCCGATGTTGGCCGTGTCGTAGGTCGTCCCGTTCTCGAACTGGCCGCTTGCAGGGTTTTCCTGGGAGAATAGGACGCCCTCGTACTGCGTGCCGTCCCCAGTGGTGACGTTGAAACTCCCGATCTGGTCGAAGTTCTCCGGGGAGTTCGTCCCGAGCAGGGTGAGCTGTGCAGCGGTCCAGCCCTGGAAGTCGTCGCCCGCGGACTGCTGGTTCGCTAGCACGTAGGGATCAACGAGGTCGCTGTTATTGATTTCGCCGCTCTGATAGGCTGAGTAGGTATTTTCGGCCAACGTATCCATGTCATTCCGAACCTGCTGTTCTTGAGACTGGATGTTCGACCACTGCTCCGAGTAGCGGGTCTGATTCACGACGATTACGCGGTCTACGTCGGAAGCATAACCCTCGACAGCGAGGCGATCTCCGGCGGCAAACCAGCCACCACCACCAGACAAGTCGTTAAACTGTGCGTACTGGTCGGTGATGGTTGCAGTCCGAGTGCCTGAGGTGCCACTATTATCCCGACTGAAGTGCCACTTGTGAGCAATAACAGATGTTTGTGTGCCGTTCAGGAGTGTGACTGATTCAGTCACGGTCCCCTCATAATTGACGTGATTGGAGTATGCTGGATCTGAGGTATCAGTCCACCACGTACGGCCCTCTTCGTCGCGGGTCCGGCCCTGAACGAAGTTCTGTTGCTTGTAGTCGTCAGTACCGGATTGTAGGCCCTTGGTATCGGCTTGGGTCCGCAGGTAGTCCCACTGGCTAACGGATTGTTCGTACTGGGAGAGTAGATTAACCTGCTTAGTAGTGTAGTACTCTGTTACGGCCTGTTTCGCGTCTGTTTTGGCCGCTGCTTTGCTACTACCGTTGTTCAGCGACCGGATATAGGCGTTCTTGCCGATAATCCGGGCTTGCGTCTTCGTGTCGGCCAGGTAGTTGTCCAGCGTGGTCTGGTAGTTCTCACTGGCTGCTTTCTGGTTTTGTGCGGACTGATACAGTTCTATCTCCGTATCCTGCTGGTCGAGGCCGGTTGTGTTGACGGTCGTCGTGCCCGGCTGTGCGGTACAGTCGAGATTCTTGACACCACTTACCATGTTGCCAATCTTCTCGTGTGTGTCGCAATTCAAATCGGAATCGCCGCCGGTCGTCCCGACGACGGTACGAACGAGGTTCAAACCACCAACGAGGCCATGTTTGGTCTCGAACTTGGGTTCGCCACCGGAGTAGTCCGACACGGTGACGTTCAGCGATTCATACGCGCCCTCGTTGAAGAACAGCAATTGGTCTTGGTCGAGGTTCGCCGTATTGTACGTTTCACGTGCCATCACGGTTGTCTCGGTAGACGGGCCGCCCTGCGTGGTGTACTCGACGGTGAACTCCGTGCCGCCGTTGAGGTCACTGGTGTCGACAATGACCGTCATAGGTGAGCCGGTAGCCTCGTAGGTGACTGGCCCGCTGTCGGTGGCTGTCTGTGCTAAGGCGGGACCGACAGCACCCACGACGGCGGAGCAGACGATGAGCGCGGCCAGCACGACCGATCGAGAGCGGGTCACAGTTCTCGCCCTCCGTCGGCTTCGACCTGCTCGACGTGTTCCCGCACATCATCGTCTGTCGCAGCGTCGGTGTCCTTCTCTCGGGCGTGGTGCGCAGCAATGATACCGCCCGCAAGAACGGCGGGGCTGACAACGGGGAGCGGAGAACCGATGATAGCCGCGGCAATTGTGGACCCAGAGACGCCGATGACGCCCATAAGCCCATAGCTGAGTATGCGGTCCATCGGAATCACCCCAAGTAGCTGATGACGTAGTAGCCAGCGGCCTCGACGCCGACGACGACAAGGCCGATAGCAGCTGAGCCGACGACGATGTCCCGCGCACCGAGGATGTTCAAACCGGTGAACAGGACGATAACGAGCGTCCCGAGCGCGAGATACGTCTCGACAGTGGCCGAGCCTTTGGCGATGTTCGCCAGATCGGTGTCGAGTTCGTAGGACTTGTTACGGCTCTCGTTGACTCGGTTGGTCGCGTAGGCGGCGGCAAGCGCGCCGAGCGACAGCAGGAAGGCGAGATCAATGCTCGTGTTCTGGACCGTAGCGACAGACGCGCCGAGGTCGTAGCCGAGCATACTGATCGAAGCGATACCGTTGGTGACGAACGCGCTGGCGGTGAAAATCACACCAGCGAGAGCGTCTTCGATGTCTATCTTTCCGAACATAGAGTTCTCATCCGCTCAAAGCGGACGAGAAACAGGCTCGAGTGTGTCGGTAAAAGACAGGTAGAGTCGGTAGATGCCTCTACTGGTTCTAATAAAAACAAGAAGAGTGACGCAGTTATGCGTCAGGTCCGCTGTCCTGTGCTAGCGTCGCAGAGTTATCTCCTTCTTGAGTTTCGTATACAACTCGAACATTGTAGTCACTTGGAACTCCTCCATCGGCTGTGTCACCAAGACGAGCAGAACTTCCGGCGGTTACCTCTGAATCGGAGTTGACGCTTCCACCAACTGAGGTCCAGTCACCGGTATTTGAAGCGCCAGTACCGGTATTGTTATCCATATTACTGCCACGAACATACAGCTCGTTCGGACTGATCGTGTCACCACCGTCGTGCGTAATAGTTAACGCCCGCTGTTCGCCGCCCTCATAGTCAAATGAGAAACTGGCCTGCGGAGTTGCCTGTTGAGCTTGGTCACCGAGACCAAGCACGAACGATGCGATAACAGCTGCAAGAATTACTGTGATTGCGACCATCAGGATAACACCGATAACCGGGGAGACGGCGTCATCATCACGGAATAGTTCTTTCAAATCCATTGCGATTACTCAACATCTGTATATCATATTAAAACCAATTTACTGTTAGTGTAACATTTCGCCGCTCAGCCTTAGCTTGAAACCAATATAGAACGGGTTGAAAGTGTGCGTCAAGGGGGGCCTGGATCTGACCCCCTGGTTTGGAGACCAGTATTACCCTTTTGATTTCAGCGGGAACCAACCCGCAAATGGCCGTTTGGCGGATTTTCTAATATTAATTCCGGTTCTAAAATACTACAAGGCAGGCTTGAACTCAATATAACACTACACAATCCGATTTTCACTGAACCCACGGGGTCGCAGCTCGAAGATCGTGCTCGACGCGATATGCACACGAGCGGGTACTGGCCGTGTGCATACTCGAAACCAATCGGGTAGGAACGTCGATGTGATCGTGCTACGATGGGCATGGGCCGCGGCGGTCTTTATCAGTAATCGGTCTTCGAGTTAGTCGAGAATACCTGTCTTTTGACCTCGTGTTCACGAGCAGGTGGTATGCGAATCCGCGAAGACGGTAAGCACGCGCACCGCACGGACACTATAGAGCAAGCCGCCGAGTTCTGGGAGTGCAACAAGACGAAGGCACTCATGCGCTCTGCTGAGTTCTCTTGGCGAATCGAAGAACGAATACAAACCGTACTTTGTCGAGATGATCTTACCATTCAACAGAAGCGGGAGATCGCCGATACACTGAGTGTACCAGGAACCTATGAAATTGAGGCTACGCAGTTAATCACTACTGAGAAATAGCCACTCTAAGCTCTTCTCACAATCATTCTTGTATGAGTTTGAATTGAACGTCTTCCTCCTTCGATATAACAATGAAATCTGACATAAGGTATTGGACAAATATACTCCTGTACTTCGCTCGCATTGTTCTGAATATCTTATAACCGCTGCCGAATATTAGGACGGATCCGAGGCCGATCAGCACTGGATCAATGCCGTAATTTCCTAAAATTGTCGTAGAATCCATTACCTCAACTGAATCAGAGGTTCCTGATACCAATATCGCATATCCATAGTAAATAGTGGCTAAAAATGACGAAACAACCCACATACTACCATAAAAGTCGTAAATAGCTTGGAATGTCCGTGACCGTCCCCGTGAGTCAATGTGCACCTTTGATCGGACTAACGAGTAAAGCATATCAATATCTTCGGAGTGCTCGCCTTTCTCAAGATTGGCCAGCTTATTAGGGAGGTCTGTCTCGTCGAAGTGAGAAATACACTCTCGATAGAATTGACCAACCAAATCATCAGTCAACTCGGTCGGGTTGAATAGCTCTTGAATGAATTCATCTCTGTGTGTTGTTGCACCTCCACGCTTTTCTAAGAATAAACGCGCTGCGTGGACAGAGCGTCCAAGCACAACGCCACCGATAATAAGGACCGCGACCGCGGCCGCAGCAGGGAAGCTAACGCTGTTCGGTAGGAGTGGGACTATCGCCAAAATAACTGTAGCACCAGGGATGAAAATGCTAAAGAAGTCATATAGATCAAGTTGTTTAGTCCCCTGTCCGATCATGTATTTGGGCAAGTGTACGTTGCGGGCAAAAGCCCATCGGTAATTATAATGTCATGGAGTGGCATGATTTTGGTAGGAAGTTCAAAGAAGTTAACAAAGTGTATTGAGAGCGTACAAGCAGGCACTCTACCAGAAAATGTCCACAGACTCCCAGTCCCGTAGGAAAAACAAGCTATTTGGTGGAATCCTCCGGGTCTTTGACCAGACGCTCCTCAAAATCGTGCCGCTGGCGTTAGTCGCCATGGTTATACTACTGCTTTCGGATTATGCACGAGAATTAGGAGCATATTTTTTATTCGGAGCAGTAATTGGTGCTGTGATTTGGGCGACCTACGATGTGCTACAATAAGCACATAACATATTCTTATTGCACATTGTGCTGATGAAGTCAGTCTATAGCCGAATCAGTAGCTAATGTCCTTGAGGTATGGAATACCTCGCTGTTTCACTCTGAGACGTTCCATTTTCACCCTCTCAGAACTTTCTTGGCTGATGGCCACGGCTGATTACTGGCATCTAACTGACCTTCCAGATACCGTAGCCCGTATCCTGTGATATCGTAGTTCTGGAACTGACGAGTCAACGGTTCGATCATCTGTGCGTACGTAAGCATCCGACAGCGTTCACGCACACGGCCTACAGAGGCACGGAGCGATACCTTCTCCGCAATATATCGTGGTGATGACCACCCCTCGGCTTTCAGTATTTCGAGGATTCGTTCATCGAGCGGGACCATCCATTTGGCGGGCTTGCGTGACATGGTTCAGGGCAACGTCGTCAACTGTTGATACCGGGACCGTCAGCCGCATCTGCACCATTTTCTTCGTCGGAAGATCCGCCACCGTTGATGTAGCGTTCCCTTTCAGCGTCGTATTTTTCTTCGAGATACGCTTCTCCTTCATCAGTTAGGACGTAAACTCCGTTTCCGAGAGGGCGGAGGAGATCGTGTTCGCCAAGTTTCTGGAGTCGGCGAGAAACCGTTGACTGGGCAATATGGATTTCCTCTCGCTTTGCGAGCTCCGTTGAGGTTCCTGATTCCTCTTCGCGGATTATCTCCAGTATTCGGTCATCCCAGATAGTCATCCAAGATCCTGACTGACGCATTCATGTCCCACAAGAGTATAGACTATCTTATTTCTCACTAACAATTCGAATTAAGGCCACCAATGCATTTATGCATAATCGGCCTGTTTATGGATATGCGAAGCACCTGATTCGGTCGAAGATGACTCTCCTTGGTTCGTGACGAACGGGCGGTCTGGTACACCGCCCGAAAAGGTGGCTTCGCGCTCTGTAGACCATGAGCGAATCCACCATTACGGGGCTACAGCCCCGCACGAACACTGAAGCATCGCAATCGAATAGTTCTGACGACGGCAGTTGCGCCACCTGTCGAGCTGACGCTGACGGGATTGATGCACGGACCCTCAAGCCGACCTGTTCAGACTGTGCGGCCCGCAGCTCTGACGATGGGCGACCAGTGTGCGGAGGTGAGAAGGCGTGAGTAACGATCTCCAACCACTGGAACCGGGCCGCGCTATCAGTATGTACCTCAAGGCCCGGCAGGACGAACTAACCGAATCGACGATACAGTCACAGGAGTACCGTCTGGAAGCATTCGAACAGTTCTGCCGCGAGGAAGGTATTGAGAACCTGAACGACCTTTCGGGGCGGGACCTGTACGCCTATCGCGTCTGGCGACGGGAGGGGAACGGGAAAGAGCGAGAGAGCATCGAGCCCATCACCCTTCGAGGCCAGCTGGCGACAGTCCGCTCGTTCCTTCGCTTCGCTGCCGAAGTGGATGCCGTTCCAGAGAATCTTCGAACCAAAGTCCCGCTTCCGACGATCAACGGCGCTGGTGAGGTGAGTGCATCCACGCTCGACCCTGAGCGTGCCGATGTAATTCTCGACTACCTACAGATGTACAAGTACGCGTCGAGGACTCACGTCATCGCCCTTCTGCTGTGGCATACCGGTGCGCGTATGGGCGCGATTCGTGGGCTGGATATCGATGATTGCGAGCTCGAAGCGAGTGACCCTGGTATCGAGTTCGTCCATCGCCCACAGTCCGACACGCCGCTGAAGAACGGCGAGAAGGGACAACGCTGGAACGCTATCAGCGAACACGTTGCTACCGTCGTACAGGACTACATTGACGGTCCCCGTGAATCGGTTTTTGACGAACACGGCCGCCGTCCGCTCATCACGACTCAGCAGGGGCGTGCCTCCACGTCGACGTTCCGGATGACGATGTACAGGGTCACTCGGCCGTGCTGGCGGGGAGCGGAATGCCCGCATGACCGTGATCCGGAAGAGTGCGAAGCTACGTCCAACAAGAAGGCCTCAACGTGTCCGTCCGCTCGGTCACCACATGACGTTCGGAGTGGCAGAGTCACCGCGTATCGGCGTGAGGATGTCCCGCGCCGTGTGGTGTCGGACCGACTGAACGCGAGCGACCAGATTCTCGACAAGCATTACGACCGCCGTGGCGAGCGTGAGAAGTCCGAACAGCGCCGCGATTACCTCCCTGAGGTGTAACAATGACTCATCGACTTACTTTCAGTAACCGCAGGACGGAACCGCGAAACCGGCAGGGCCCATTTCTGTTGTCTCGAAGCCGCGTATAAGAGAGCTATCTGCTGAACCGAATGGCCCTATCGCTTCGGGATCGCTCTCGCTCGCGGTCCGCTGCTCACTCGTCGACGACCACGACCTTGACCTGCTGGACGCCACCGATGGCCCGGAGTCGGTTGGCCAACTCCGTGATCGTGTCGCCCGCGCCCTCGACGACTAGCGTCTCCATACAGGTGTCGTGGGAGAGGTGGATGTGCTGCACGGAGGTGATGATGTCGGCCATTTCGTGTTGGACGGTCTGGAGTTCGTCAGCGATGCCCGAGACGTGGTGGTCGTGGACGATGACGATGGTCCCGTGGTGGTGTTGCTCGTCGCCGGATTCCCATTCGTAGGCCGCAAAGAAGTCGCGTAGCGAGTCGCGTATCGCCTCCGACCGACTCGCGTATTCCCATTCGTCGACGATGCCGTCGAGTCGGTCGACCATCGACGATGGAAGTGTCAGGCTGATCCGGTCGAGATCCTCACTCATGTGTGCCGATAGGGACGGGCCTGCATATGGGTATCCGGGCTTCGGTAATACTCACCCGCCGTCAGTAATACTGCCCGATGAAAAAGTATTATTACATCGCCGGGACCAGACGTGAGTAGTATGCACATTCCGGACGGATATATCGATCTGCCGCTTGCACTGCTGTTTGGTGCGCTTGCGGTTGTCGTTCTGAGCGTCGCTGCGAAGCGCGTCAACGGTGAGATATCTGATGCGCGCGCACCGTTGCTCGGCGTCGTCGCGGCGAGCATCTTTGCCGCACAGATGCTCGACTGGCCGATTCCGGGCGGGACTAGCGCCCACTTCGTCGGGGGCGCGTTCGCGGCGATTCTCCTCGGCCCGCATCTGGGCGCGCTCTGTGTCGCCACTGTCGTCACGATTCAGGCGCTCGTCTTCGGCGATGGCGGGCTCGTGGTGCTTGGCGCGAACGTGTTCAACATGGCTATCGTCGAGGTGTACGTCGGCTATGCAATCTATCGCCTGCTCGTCCCTTACGGTGAATTTCGCGCTGCCCTCGTCGCGGGGTGGCTGGGAATCACGGCCGGTGCGCTGACCGCCGCCCTCCAGCTCGGTCTCTCCTCGGCGTTCCAGTACCAGTTGCTGACGACACTGTCGATAATGGGCGTCGGACACCTCGTGCTAGGGCTGATTGAGGGTGCCATCACCGCCTCGGTGTACCGCTACCTCGCTCGCGCTCGCCCTGACCTCCGGCCCAACGCCGCACCGGAGGTGAGCGCGTGATGGCCCCGGAATACCCCGACTGGCTACCCCGTGCGCTCGCCGCGCTACTTGTCCTGACGCTGCTCGCGCCGGTGTTCGGGTGGGCGGCCGGTCAGGTCGGCTACGCCGAACCGCTGGAAAATGCCGCCGAGGCGACCGGCGCGACAGAACACGCCACCGCCGTCGGAACGGCGCTGTTCCCGGACTACGGCGTCCCTGGCCTCGGCGGCGCGACCGGGACGTTCGTGTCGGCTGTCGTCGGGACGGCGCTGACGCTCCTCCTCGGTGCCGTTATCGGACGCGTACTCGGAACGGACGCCGACGGACGGCAATAGCGCATGTCCGGCAGGGACCTGCTCGACCGAACGATCGCAGCCATTGCGGCCAGCGCCCAGTGGTTCCTGCTTGCTGAGGAGCTGCCGGATCGAGACGGGTTCCTCCAGGCCGTTACGCCGACGGTCAAGCTCGTCGGTATCGCGACGCTCGTCGCGCTTACCGTGACACAGCAGGCGCTGGCAGTCGTCAGCGCGCTCGCGCTCCTCGCGACGGCGCTTGCGGCTATTTCTCGGGTACCTCTCCGTACTTTTCTGGGTCGCCTGACCGGCCCACCGGTGTTTGCGTTCGTCGTCGTCGCCCCGCAAGCGTTCCTGATGCATGGCCCCTCGCTGGGTTCGCTCCCCCTCTCGGCCGCTGGCGTCGACTATGTGCTCACGTTCGCCGTCCGCGTAACTGCGTGTGTCGGCTTTCTGTCTGTGCTGTTGTTGACGACTCGTTTCGCCGACCTGCTGGCGGCGTTTCGCCGGCTTCGGGTCCCGTCGATTGTCGTTTCGCTGCTCGGAATCACGTATCGCTATCTCCTCCTCTTTTTTGCTGAACTCGAACGCATGGTCCGGGCTCGACGGAGCCGGACCATCGCCGAGCCGAGCCTCCGCCGGAACTGGCGCGATTCGGGACACTTCGTCGGCTCGTTTCTCGTCCGGAGCTTAGAGCGTGGGGAGCGGGTCCAGCGGGCCGCCCGCGCCCGCGGCGGCACTGGCCCGACGCCGGCACAGCCCCGGAAACCGCTCGGGCGGGCCGATCTCACCTTCGGTCTGATCGTCGCATTCGCTGTCGCGGTGGTGGTGGTCGCGTGACCGCTATCGAGGCCACCGACCTCCGCTACGCCTACCCTGACGGGACGCTGGCCGTCGACGGCGTCGACGCATCCATCGAGCGCGGCGAGCGTGTGGCACTGCTCGGTCCGAACGGGGCTGGCAAGTCGACGCTGCTGGAACTGCTGGGCGGTCTGGTCGACCCTGACGGCGGGCAGGTGCGGTACTTCGGGGAGACGACCGACGCAGACACCGTCCGCAGCCGCCTCAGTGTCCTCACGCAGAACCCTGCCGATTACCTGTTCAATCCGACTGTCCGAGAGGATCTCGCCTACGGGCCGGCACAGCTCGACTGCGACCGTGCGGAAGTCGAGCGCCGCGTCCAGCGAGTCGCGGACCGGCTTGCCCTCAATGGCCTCCTGTCAAAGCCGCCGTTCCGACTTAGCGGCGGCGAACAGCGCCGAGCCGCTCTTGCAAGCGCACTCACCGTCGAGCCGGACGTGCTGTTGCTCGATGAGCCGGTGAGCAACGTCGACGCTGCGAACCGGGGAACGATTCTCGACTTGCTCGACGAACTTGCGGCCGATGGCGTCACGCTCGTCGTCTCGACGCCGGACACCGAACTCGTCCCCCACGTCGCCGACCGGGTGCTGTTGCTCGACGATACCGGCGCGGTTGCCGCGAGGGGGACGACCCGACGGATCCTGACCGACACCGAGCTACTTCGGGACTGTGACCTGCGCCCGCCACAGGTCGTCAGACTGTTCGAGGGTCGAACAGAGAACGTGCCGTTGACCGTCGACGGGGCTGCCGAACGGCTGGATACGGACGGTCCGGATACCGTGGAGTGACAGCTCGGGTCCGGGGACGAACTTCTAACTGGCCGCTGTCATTCCGAGGCGAGCAGGCGGCCGTGTACGTCGATTTCGCCGTTCCGGATCCGGGTGCTGCTGATCCGCGTGCCGTCTTCGGCGACGACGAACGGCGGCGTGTGGATTTCCAGCGGGTGGAGCCCCGCGTCTCGCCGCTGTTGATTGAGTTCGTATGCGCGCCGCTGTGCCTTCGCCTCCGGCGAGGCGACGAGCGCGTCCACGTCCGCCCGTGTCGCGGCCGGTCCCTGCGTGTCGTCTAACCGCACAATCTCATACGTGGCGGTGTACGGCTCACCCAACTGGTCCAGTTCGGACGCGAGCGCGCTTCGACGGTCATCGTACGCACCCAACTGTTTGACGTGTGTCGGATCACTACGCGTCTCTGTGGCCAGCTCGGGGCTGGTCAGACCAACGATGACGTGACCATCGCCGCTCCCGTCGTGGCTTGCGGTCTGAAACGCCTTGTGCAGGAGCGCCCGGTGGCCGTTGTGAATCGGTGTGAAGGTCCCGCCGAGAATCGCTGTCCGGTCCGCGTCTGCCATACGCGAATGTCCCACCAGCGTCATATATAATTGCTGTCCGTCGCACGACTCGTCAGTCCCATCCGTTTCTACGGATAGTAACCCGGTAACACTCGCGTCAGCAGTCATTGAAGTAGTTTCGGCACGTATCGATACTAATGACCGAAGTCACCCCGACACCGGGTATCCACCACGTCACGTGTATCGCCAGCGACCCACAGCAAAACATGGACTTCTGGGCCGAAACGCTCGGTCTCCGGCTCGTCAAGCGCTCGATCAATCAGGACGACCCCAGTACGTACCACTTCTTCTTTGCCGACGCTGAGGGGAACCCGGGGACGAGCATGACGTTCTTCCCGTGGGAAAACCACACACAGGGGACGGTCGGCTCCGGACAGGTCTCACGCACAGCGTTCCGCGTGCCGGAGGGAAGCCTCGACTACTGGGAGGGCCGCTTCGACGAGTACGGCGTCGACTACGACGACCGCGTCGAGCGATTCGGTGAGACTGTCCTCCCGTTCCGCGACCCGGACGGACTTCCGGTCGAACTGGTCGAAGTCGAGATTCCTGACGACGACCCGACCGAGCCGTGGACGGCGTTCGTCCCCGAAGACGCCGCGATCCGTGGCTTCCACTCCGTGACGCTGTGGCTGGCTGACCCCGAACCCACGGAGGACCTGCTCCGGACGATGGGTCTAGAGGAAGTCGGTACCGAGCAGGCACAGGGCGACACGCCCGGCGACGAGCGGACTCGATTTGCCGCGCCGGGGTCCGTTGGGAAGTACGTCGACGTGTTGCCGACCATCGAAGGCGGCCGGCAGGGTCACGGCACGGTCCACCACGTTGCCTTCCAGACGCCGACCGACGAGGACCAGCAGTCGATGCGCGACGCCGTCCGCAACGCGGGGCTGCGCCCCACGTCACAGATCGACCGCCACTGGTTCCGGTCGGTCTACTTCCGGGAGTTCGGCGGCATCCTGTTCGAACTCGCCACGAGCGGTCCCGGCTACGACAGCGACGAACCGCTCGATGACCTCGGCGGCCGGCTGGTCCTGCCCGGGAAGTTCGAGGACCGCCGCGAGGAAATCGAAGCGGGCCTCACCGACGTGATGATTCCCCGAGCGGAGTCGGCCGAAGCCGACGACTAACGCCGATGAGACGGCCGGTATTCGCTTCATTCTCTCTGTTAGTCTGCGAGTAAATATGCGTGCCCGGAGTGTCTCGTGTTACATGTCCACAGAGGGACAGGAGTACGTTATCGCGCCGTGGGGGGAGAGTGAGTGTGAGACGACCGACGTGACGGTTGACCTGCCGTCACGAGACATTGCGGCGCAGCTGGAAGTCCCGACAAGCGTGCTAAACCGCATG
Source organism: Haloarcula rubripromontorii (assembly GCF_001280425.1). Lineage (NCBI taxonomy): Archaea > Methanobacteriati > Methanobacteriota > Halobacteria > Halobacteriales > Haloarculaceae > Haloarcula > Haloarcula rubripromontorii. The sequence continues at coordinate 98,147 of NZ_LIUF01000002.1, forward strand.
GCACAGCTCGGCGACGAGCACGACATCCCGGTGACGCAGGCGCTCGGGGAGCGACTGGAGATTAACCGGGCGCGGGTGTCGCTCTATGCCGCGAAGTCGGTAGATGAGGTGGCCGCGGTCAAGCAGCACCTCACTGACGCCCGCGAGTACCTGTCCGGTGTCGAGGCGCTCGATACGGCCGATATCGAAGCCGACATCGACCACCTCTGGACCGACGAACTCGGCAGTGCGTAACCTCGTCGGTGGGGTGGGTACCGGAGTGAGAGCGGCTATCTGTGGCTATCGTTGCGTAGAAGACTGGGTTTATCCGCAACCCCGAATAGCCGGTAATGAATGACGGTACGATACGTGGCCCAGAGAACTCGGCCGCTTTTCAACGGGTTAGCGTCCCATTTCCAGCTTCACTCTCAATTCTTTACCGTTAGCCCGGAGTTTACAGTAACTTTAATTTCCTGAGTGTCTCACCTGTTCCCGTGGAATTATAATGAACAATAACAGACAGTTGTGGATCGTAGCTGCAGTGTCGTTGCTCCTGATATTCAGCGGGAGCGGGCTCGCATGGACAGTACAGACAGATGGCGGTTCCGTCGAGGTTCGCGACGTGACGTTTTCCGGGACCAACGGAACGATGATGAGCGGGACGCTGTATATCCCTGAAGAGGCCAGCAGCGCGTCCCCGCAACCGGGGGTGTTGGCCGTCCACGGGTACATCAACTCGAAAGAGACCCAGTCGCCGTTCGCTATCGAGTACGCACGACGGGGTTTTGTGGTCCTGGCTATTGACCAGACCGGCCACGGCTACTCTGACCCGCCGGCGTTCAACAACGGGTACGGTGGCCCTGACAGCCTCGAATACCTCCGGTCGCTGGACTATGTCGACAACGAAAACATCGGCCTCGAAGGGCATTCGATGGGCGGCTGGACCGTCATCACGGCGGCCGCGGCCCACCCGGACGGGTACGAGTCGATGGTCATCGAGGGGTCATCGACTGGATCGAACCGCGCTCCCGAAGGCACTGCTTCGTTCCCACGGAACCTCGCTGTCGTGTTCAGCGAGTACGACGAGTTCTCCCCGCTGATGTGGGGGACGGCGAGTGCGTCCGACGTTGAGCAGAGCGACAAACTCCAGACTGTGTTCGGGACGGACAGCGCTGTCAAGGAGAGCCGTACCTACGGGAGCGTTGATGACGGCACCGCACGGCGGCTATACACGCCGGCAACGACGCATCCCGGCGACCACTTCTCGACCGCAGCCATCGGTGCATCCATCGAGTGGCTCCAGCTAACGCTCGAGGGCGAAGACGAGATGGATCCGAGCAATCAGGTCTGGTACTGGAAATCGCTGGGAACCTTTATCGCCCTCATCGGTGGTGTGCTGTCACTGTTCCCCGCTGGTGGTCTGCTCATCGAACGAGCATCGACTGACAGGCTCCGGCGAGAGTACCCCGAAGGGAAGGGGATGACCGGCGCGAAACGCTACGCGGCGTCGCTACTTGCCGCCACAATTCCGATTGTGACGTACTTCCCGCTACAGGACGCCGCACCGGCGATTATCGGGCTCAGTTGGCTGTTCCCACAGCAGATCAACAACGGCGTGATCGTCTGGGCGCTGGGGAACGCGGTCATCACAGCGGTCCTGTTCGCGGTGTGGCATTACACGAGCAACGCTGACGACCCGTCGGTGTCGCTGGCGAACTACGGCCTCGATACGGGCGACGGCGCGCGAACGGTCGGTGTCTCGGTCTTGGCCGGCGTCGGCACCGTCGCCGTGCTGTACCTGCTGGAAGCCGTCGTGGCGTTCCTGTTCCAGACGGACTTCCGCATCTGGGTGTTCGCCATCAAACTCCTCTCACCGGCGCAGTTCCGGATCAGCTTCTCGTATCTCCTGCCGCTGTTTGCCTTCTTCGTCGTCCTCGGCGCACTCTTGCACGGCCAGCTCCGTCCCGAGGGCGAGTCCCGGTCGCTCCGCCGTGCGATGGCGACGAACTGGCTCATCGTCGTCGGCGGGTTCGTCGTGTTGCTGGCGGTTCAGTACATCCCGCTGCTGTCCGGCCAGCCACTGCCGCTTGGCCACCCGCTGCTGACGATTCTGGCGCTACAGTTCGTCGCCCTGCTCAGCATCGTGGCCTTCGTTAGCACTTACTTCTTCAGGAAAACGGGTCGGGTCTGGGTCGGCGCGACGATCAACGCCGTCCTCGTGACGTGGGTTATCGTCGCCGGAACCGCGACGCAGTTCCCCGTCTAGATCCGGCGTTTCACTTTCCTCTCGTTTCTGTCCGCCAATCGTGTTTCGGTTGTGACGACGCACAGCCGAAACCCGACGCGGTTCAGTCGTCGCTCATCACACCCTCCGCGACGGCCATGTCCTCGACCGTGGGATCGTCCTCGGACGCCCGGAGGACGAACCGCTTGCGGACGAGGTCGGCCGCGTAGATGGCCGTCCCGAGGATGATGAGCGTGTCACCGGGGAGGCGCGCCCAGAACAGCGTCTGGACGAGCGGCTGGTTGTAGAACGCCACGCTCCGGGCCGCAGCGTAGCTGCCGGTAAAGGCCGCCTCCAGCTGGAGGAAGCCAACGGGCAGGACAGAGACGAACACCATCAGCGCCAGACCGACGTTCCAGCACCAGAACGCCGCCCGGAGCCAGGACCCGTTCCAGCGACCGGGTTTGATGGCGAGCTGGAGCATGTAGGTGACCATCCCCAGTGCGAGGAAGCCGAAGGCTCCGAACATCGCAGCGTGGGCGTGGCCGACGGTGAGGTAGGTGCCGTGCTCGTAGTAGTTGATCAGCGGGAGGTTGATGAAGAAGCCGAGCACGCCGGCCCCGACGAAGTTCCAGACGCCGCTGGCGATGATGAACATGAACGGGAGCTTGTAGGGGAACCCACCGGTCTCGGACATCGCCCGGTACTGGCCCAGCGCCTCGTAGAGGATGAACACCAGCGGGAGCAGCTCTAGCGTCGAGAACACGCTCCCGATGGGGACCCACATGTCGGGCATGCCGACCCACCAGTAGTGGTGAGAGACGCCGATGACACCCGTACTCATCACCAGCAAGGCCTGGAGCATGACCGCTTTCTCGGCGCTGCGGCGGCTCAGCAGGTTCATCGACACCAGCGTCAGGCCGATGATGGCGACGATGAAGAACTCGAAGGCCCCTTCGACCCACATGTGGACGACCCACCAGCGCCAGAACTCCGTGACGGCGATGTTGGTCTCCGGCGTGAAGAAGAACCCGGCGGTAAACAGCAGTGCGATGGAGCCGCCGGCGTACAGAATCATGTGTGCGAGGCCGAACACCGGCTCGCGGTCGAGCAGCGGCTTCAGCCCGCGAATCGAGAGGACCGCCCACAGACCGAAGCCGACGAGCAGCCCGACCTGCCAGAGCTTCCCGACTTCGAGGTACTCCAGCCCCTCGTTGCCGACGAGCCACCAGAGGTCGCCGAAGTAGCCGTGCGACCCGAGCCAGATGCCGCCGAGGCCGCCGACGGTGACGACGACAATCGCGACGAGCAACACGTCGATGTACGTCGACTGGCGTTTGGGTTCGTGGCCGGTCAGCAGCGGTGGGAGGAACAGCCCCGCACCGAGCCAGGTCGCGGCGATCCAGAGGATGCCCAGGTCGATGTGCCAGGTCTTCGCCATGGCAAAGGGCAGTAGCTGGAGGATGTGGACGCCGAAGATTTCCTCGATGCCGAAGAAGCCGGCCCGCTCGATGTAGAAGTGAGCGAGCAACCCACCGAGCAACACCTGTGCGAGGAACAGCCCCGCGGCGACCGGGATGAACCGCAGGGCGGCCCGCTGGCTGGGGAAGATGCTCACGTCGCCCGGCTCGGGCACCGAGAGGTCTCCGGCGGACGGCTCCGGGAGGCTGACGGCGTTGTAGAGCCAGATGCCGGCACCGGCGGCACCGACGAGGAGGACCATGGCGACGACGCTCCAGGTCATCGCCGCGCCGGTCGCGTCGTTGCCGGCCGCGGGCTCGTAGGGCCAGTCGTTCGTGTAGGAGTGCTCGCCGCCCGGGCGGTCGGTGTGGGAGAACCACGCCGTCCACATGGCGAAGTCGGCGAACTGCCGGGCGTCGGCCTCGGAGTCAATCATCCCCTCGGGGACGCCCCGCTCGTGGCTCCCCTCGTGGTACCGCTCGACGTACTCCTGGCGGACCTGCTCGTGGGCGTATAGCTCGGCGGCGGAGTACTTGATGTTCCCGCCCTCGTACTCCCCGCTGAGGTCCTGTTTGACGTCATCGTCGACGGCAGCCTGTTCGGCCGTCGACAGCGAGTCGTACTCGGTTCCGTAGCGCTCCTCGGCGTAGTACGTCCGCATGTGCTGGGTCTTTAACTCCAGCGAGTCGGCGGTGTAGTCTGCGCCGTAGTACGCGCCGTTGCCGAGAATCGACCCGTGGTTCATCAGCCCGTTCTTCTGGAACGTCTTCTTGCCCTCGCGGATGTCTTCACCCGTGAGAACCGTCTCGCCGTCAGGTCCAACGACTTGCTCCGGGATGGGTGGCGCTTCCTGATACGCAATCCACGCGCCAGCCCCCATGACGACGAGGTTGAAGACGAACGCGGCGGCGATTACCTTCGCGATCGTTTTGCGTTTGAGTTCCATGTGGTTGGAACTCCAGGACCCCAAAATAAGAAGGGGGTAAGACGTTCTCAGTCGCTGGCGACGGGCGGGAACATGTTCGCCCTGATATGGACCAGTGGTGTCCTGCCCCCGGATTCGACGTGGGGCGTGACGGGGTATCACAAGGCAGATTACTACCTGCCCCTCTCACTCTGGTATGCGCCGTCGCCACTTCGTCCAGACGCTCGGGGCGTCTGCACTGGTCGGGAGCGCGGGCTGTACCGAGCAGTCGGACGACACAACATCGGCCTTTGAAGTGTCGAGCCCCGCGTTCAGTTCCGGGGACGCGCTTCCGGCCCGATTCACCTGTGACGGCGAGGGCGTTTCGCCTCCATTTGTCATCGAGCGTGTCCCGGAGCCGACGGCAGCACTTGCCGTCACAGCCGAGTACGACGGTGGCGTGTTCAGTCAGCCCGTGTTCTGGACGCTGTGGAACGTCCCGCCGGAGACGGAGCGGATTCCGGCCGGACTTCCTCGCAAACCGACCCTCGAGACGCTCGGCGGCGCTCGACAGGGAACACAGCCCCCAAACGAGGCGGGGTATGAACCGCCGTGCCCACCGGCCGGACAGCCCTACGAACACCGGTTTCAGGTGTACGCACTCGGTGAGGAGCTCTCTATCGAGGGTGGAACCGAGCAAGAAGAAGCGTCAGAGACCATCGCGAACGCACTCATCGCAAGCACTCGTCTCACTGTTGACTACACCCACCCGGCTGGGACCGACAACTAACGAGTGCGGCCTCGGTCTATCCGAACCCAGCACACTGGCTGAACGACTGCCTATCTGTTGCTGTCTGCCGGTTGGGCGGCTCCTGAGTGACACGGCTCGCTGTTACCGACCAGTTCATGATGTGTGGCGCGCGGCTAATTGTGACAATGGTTCACAATACCATTAAACCTATATACTGATGTGTTATACCATATCATGTATGGCGTCCGCACCGAGTAGTGACGATATGTTCGACGAGTTCCTCTCCCAGCGTGGCCACGATGTGGAGCAGAGTGGTTGGGAAGAGAGCTATAACAAGAAGCAGTGCCCTGATTGCGGCGGTCTTCACGAGTCGACAGCGGCACAGTGCTCGGTGTGTGGCTGGACACCGGTACGGTAAGGATACTCCGGTTTTTCGTCTTCCACCGTTCATCCAGTAGCGACAGTATCGACCAGTAGAGCCGGCAGTTCGATCTCTGCCGGGATGTATCTCACTCTGCTTCTTGACACACCAGCCCAGACGGTCGGACCTGCGTCACGTTGCGCAGAAAGGAAGTGGGGGAGTCTTTGCGTGGCCAGCCGACGGTTGGGGGGTCGTGTGTCGGCGGGCCGACCGGTTCGTAGCCGACAATTGGGGGGTCGTGTGTCGGCGGGCCGACCGGTTCGTAGCCGACAATTGGGGGGTCGTGTGTCGGCGGGCCGACCGGTTCGTAGCCGACAATTGGGGGGTCGCGTGTCGGCGGACTGACCGGCCTGTGGTGGTTACAGCGAATCCAGCGCCGCATGGAGGTAGAGTCCGAGCGCGAGATGTTGGTACGCAGATGTCGCGATCTGCTCTTTCGCAGCCGCGTCGTCCGCGATTCCGTACTGTTTCGTCTGGACGAGTTCGTGCATCTGGAGCGTGCCATCCGCTTCTAACTCGTGCAGCCGGGGGTACACTGTCCCCGGACTCAGTTCGGCACCGAACTGGGCTTCCAGTTCCTCCATCAGTCCGGTCCCGTGGGTGCCACCATCGGCGACTGCGATCATCGCCAGTAGAATCTCTTCCAGACTCTGTGTGACTATTCCGTCATCAACTGCGGTCTCGCCGTTGACGACGTCGTCAATGACCGGGTCCAACAACGACTCCGTGATGGCGTCACGACTGGGTGGGTCATGCGATTCCGGGCGCTCTGAATCGCCGAGAGGGGTCACTCGCTCATCGGCGCTCTGGCCATGCATCTTGCCCGTCGTCACGCGACGGAGGTTGTCTCCGGACATCGTCTCACCTGAACGCAATCCGCAGTGAGTGCTACAGGGGCTATCATCATATAAACGGGGCAGTGTTTTCTGAGCGTGAAATCACCACAGTGCTCGAAAACGCTTATATAATATGACGCGAATCTTGGTGTAGTGGCTGAGGAACAGAGCATCGAGGAGATTCTCGATACGATCGGCGACCAGCACGCACGCCGTGTACTCGCCGCGATCAGTCGAGAACCGCAGTCGGCGAAGGAACTCGCGGAGGAGTGTGACCTCTCATTGCCGACGGTGTATCGACGTATCGAACTGCTCGACGAGTACGACCTCGTCACCGACCGGACACTCGTCGCCGAGGACGGGAACCACTACAAGGTGTACGAGTCCAACTTCGAGTCGACGGTCATCTCGCTCGAAGACGAGGAGTATAAAGTACGCATCTATCGGGAAGAGAACCTCCCGGACCGGTTTAGTCAGCTCTGGGACGAGCTGAACCCGGAATGAGCGTGCCGACCAGTGGACGGGTGATCGCATGACGACCGGCGTGACTATCGCACGTAGCGCGCTCATCCTGATGCGGATGGTGGTGTTCGGGCTGACACTCGGTATCACGCTGATTAGCTTTCAGGCCTACCGGAAACGGCCGTCAGAACGCCTCCAGTACGCGTTCGTCGGATTTGCGTTCATCAGTATGGGTGTCGCTATCTCCAGCGTTATCACACAACTGAGCGCCGGCGAGACTGGTGCCATCGTCCGCGTGTTCTTCCAGATGGCAGAGACAATCCCGTTCATCATCGGGTTCGCGATGCTGTACGTGTCGCTGTACCGGTGAGAAATCCGTTCGGGTGCACCGGTCAGTTGTCGTCCCGGTAAAGCACGTTGTTTATTTGGCCGCGGTTCCACTACATGTTCAATGACTGATTCGACCACCGAGGTTGTCCGCCTGTTCGGTGGGCCCGGTAGCGGGAAGACGACGGCGCTGCTTGACCGTGTGGACGAACTGCTGGAAGACGACGACGTAGACTTCCGTGACGTACTGGTTGTCTCGTACACCCGTGCGGCAGCCGCCGAGATCCGTGAGCGACTCGCGGACCGACTCGGCCTGTCTCCTCGTGCGCTCCGTGGGAACGTCTGCACGATGCACGCGAAGGCGTACGAACTGCTGAACCTCTCCCGTGGCGATGTCGTCGGCGAGGACGACAAGGAGGCCTTCTGCGAGGAGTTCGGCATCGACTACGAGGACGAGTACGAGGGGTCTCGGCGTCGGTCGGCCCGCTCGACCACCCTCGGGAACAAGATTATCGCGACCAGCCAGTGGCTCCAGCGGACCCGCCGCGACGTCGCCGACTGGTACGACGTCCCGTTCAAGTGGGACGACGAGGAGGTCCGGCTCCCGCCGGAAATCGACGAGAACGCCCAGACCGGCAACAAGTACACGCCGACCTGGCCGACCGACGACGACCGCGTCGATGTCCCCAGCGCCATTCGCGGCTGGCGCACGTATAAAGGCGAGAACGACCTGACCGGCTTCGCCGATATGCTTGAGCGGGTCGCCCAGCGCTCGCTACTCCCCAACGTCGATTACCTCATTATCGACGAGTTTCAGGACATCACGACGCTGCAGTACGACGTGTACGACGAGTGGAAACCCCACATGGAGCGGGTGCTCATCGCCGGCGACGACGACCAGGTCGTCTACGCTTGGCAGGGCGCTGACCCAGACCTCCTGCTTGAGGAAGTCGTTACCCAAGACGAGGTCCTGCCGAACTCTTACCGGCTCCCCTCGCGCATCCTGAACGTCGTCAACCGCGAGGTGCGCCACATCGAGAAGCGCCAGGAGAAAGACCTCAATCCGCGCAAGGAGGGCGGCCGCGTCGAGGCGGTCCAGAACCCATCGATGTTCGACCTCTCGCGGAACGTCACCCGGACCATCGAGCAGTCCGACGAGACGGTGATGGTCCTGTTCCGGGCCCGCTACCAGATGTTCCAGTTCATCGACGAGTTCATCGACAACGGGATTCCGTTCTCCTGTCTCACCGACCAGCGGATGTGGACCGACCGGCTCACCCAGTACGTCAACGGGCTTGAAGCCGTCGAGGCCGACGAACCGCTCACGGTGCTCGAAGCGCGCCGGCTCGCTGACATGCTCGTCGACTCCGCGTTCGGCACCGGCGAGCGCGACGACCTCTTCGACGCGCTCGAAGAGATAGACGAGTCCCACGAGGACCAGGACATCGCCGACATCGAAATCGAACCCGACGTGGTTCGCGAGCACGTGCCGTTCCTCCCGGACGCGGCCTCGGCAGGCGATATGCTCCGGAAAGTGACCAACTTCCAGGAGCGGACCGTCGACGCGTACTTCACCGGTGACTACACCGGGATGGACGCCGACCGCGTCCGCGTCGGGACCATCCACTCCGCCAAGGGCCGCGAGGCCGATCACGTGTTCGTCGCGACGGACCTCACGGAGAAAGTCGTCGAACAGATGGCCGCCACGGTCGACCAGCAGGGTATCGAGGTGCCGGGTATGGATGAGTTCACGAAACACACCAGTCCCGTGCCGACGCTGACCGACAACGAACGGCGTGTGTTCTACGTTGGGATGTCTCGGGCTCGCGAGCGACTCGTGCTACTCGAGAACCTTGTCGACGGCGCGCCGACGCTCCCTATCGACGTGTTGCTGGAAAACGAGCCAAGCGACCGCTCCATCGAGCAACTGCTTGACGACGCCAGCGAGACCATCGCGGCCGACTGAAGCGGTCGCGCTCCTCACTCGTCGATGGTCCCACCCGCTAGGTAGTACCGCGTCTTGTCACGCGTTGACTGGGCGATTTTGGTAAACGTGACAACACGCTGGTCGCCATCCGTCTCGTCACGCTCGATATGCAGTTCCAGCCCCTGGTCGCGGAAGTACGACAGCAGGTCGTCGATGGTTTTCGGGTCGCCGCGAACGGTGTGTGTTTCGCCGACCGGGTCACCCCTGTCTACCGCCCGTATTGTTTCGACTGCAGGCTGAAGAATGGCCTCACCCAACTTGTGTGCCCGCTCGCGGACTGCTGCCGGCGACTCACCGCGTTCGACGGCCTGGAAGGCCTCTCGTATGACGCGCGTGAACACGAAGTCTCGCCCGTAGTCGAAGGGGAGTTCGAACGCGTGTTCGAGGTCGGCCTGATGGATCGCGCTCGTCGTGTACTTCAGCGCCGTCTCTCCGTCCATCGATTTCAGGACCACGCCCTCCCGGCCGCGAGCGTTCAGGTCGTCGATCCGTTCGCGGGCGGCGTCGACGGCCGCTGCCGGGGTGTAGGTCCCGTAGTGGTCGACGCTGTCGAGGCCGTAGGTCTCACACCGGTCGAGCCGGCGCTCGACGCCCATCGGCGTCCCGCTCTCGCGGTGGCGGATGCCGAACACGTAGAACCCGACCTCGTCGACCTCGCTGTACTCGTGGTCGGTGTAGGGGTTCTCCGGGCCGACGAGTTCGCCACACAGCATGTGTTCGGGGTGGTCGTCGAAGAACCCCTCTGCGTCCAGTAGCGCCTCGACCTTCCGCGTGGTGTAGGGACAGACGAACCCGCTCCGGGTGAACGCGAGGCGGTCCCCGTCGATTCGTGCGATCCTGACGTTGTAGCCGTTGAGCTTCTCCTCGATGGCGACGGGGCCGTCGAAGGCCTCCCGAATCGCCGGTTCGAGGACGAGCGCACGCGGCATCGAGGGGTAGCCCCGGACGACCGCGTCGCCGACGAGCGCCGTCCCGCGTTCGATACCGTGGCGCTCGTCGGTGAGATGGCGGTACCGCTGTCCGCGAAACCACTCGGTGTCGAAGTGTTCCAGCAGGTCCTCGGGGTCGGTGTCGACATTGAACAGCGACCCCCAGTCTCTCGACATACGTGTGTCTTGTTGACATGACACTAAAGTTCTGCTGGCACGGGGCACCGCCGTAACTGCCAGAGGGAATTAGTGGCAGGCTATCGTAGCGTCAGTATGGTCGACCGCCCGCTCAAGCAACGGTTCGTCCTCGACACGTCGCTGTTTCTCACCCCCGAAATCAGGAGCGGCGACGAGGACCTGGAGGCGGCCTGCCTGGAACTGCTCGAACTCATCTCTGAGGCGAAACTGGTCCACAACATCTCCTGTTACATGCCGCCGTCGATACAGGCGGAACTGACGACGATGCTCGAAGACCGGGCCATCAGCGATGACGTGCTGACGAAACTGGATACGTGGGTCATTACGAAGTCACCGGCTCACCACGAGGTGCGGATTCCGGCAGACCTCGTCTACGAGTTCATCGACGAGATGTCCGAGCGGGTGGACCGCGGCCTGCGCGTCTCCGAGAAGGCCGTCCGGAAGGCCGAGGAGTCGCGGGCCGAGACGGTTGAGGAACACGACCACATGACTGAAGTGGACAAGGTCATCTCGGACCTGCGCGACGAGTACCGGGACACGCTCCGGCAGGGCGTCCTCGACTCCCGGGAGGATTTCGACCTCCTGATACTCGCACAGGAACTGGACGCCGGCGTCGTCACGGAGGACCAGGGCATCATCAACTGGGCGGAGGACTTCGGACTGCGGTATCTCAAGGGACGGAACTTTCCACCGCTGCTCAGAGAGTATCTCGCCGCCGACGACCCGGACCGCTGGCGCGACGAGAGCTAGTCGTCGTCGCTGTCCGGCGGTTTCCCACCGGGAAGCGCACTGCGTGCCCGCCCGGCGATTGCGCCGGGGATGTCCGTCGGGGAGGGAGCGACCCACTCGATGACCAGTAATGCGGCGGCTAACCCGAGAAAGACCACACCGATCGCTGTCTGACCGCGAGCGAGGTTGTCGACGCCGAGGAGGGTGACCCGCGCGGCGAGTACGACCGCGACCATCAGCTCGATTGTCCCGATGAGTCCCCGTGCCATCGGTCGTCGTAGACGGTGCCTGAACAAAAGCATCGTGCCTGCGTGACGCCTGCGGCCTCACCAGCGGCGGGGGACATACGTTGAAGTCGCTGCCGACTGAAGGTCGCTGGTATGCTGATCGGCATCGTCTCGGACACGCACGACAACGCGCCGCAGGTCGAAGCCGCAGTTGAGACGTTCGCTGACACGGGCTGTGAGACGGTCGTCCACTGCGGCGACTTCGTCGCCCCGTTCTCTGTGACGCCGTTCGACGGCGACTGGTCGTTCTACGCCGTTCGCGGCAACAACGACGGCGAGTGGGCGGTCCAGTCCACCGTCGAGGACTTCGGCACGTACTTCGGCGAGATGGGCGAGCTAACCGTTGACGGACACGGCATCGCCGTGTACCACGGCACCAGCGGCGAACTCGTCGACGCGCTGGTCGAGTGTGGCACCTACGACTACGTGCTCCACGGGCACACCCACGAACGCGGCCGCGAGGAGCGCGGGGGCACGGTACGAATCAACCCCGGCGGTATCTCGATTCCGCCGGCTCCCGAGCCGTTCTCGGTCGCGACGCTCTCGACGGAGACCGGCGAGGTCGAATTCCACGAACTGGGGTGAGAATCAGTCGTCGGCGTGACTGTCGACGCGCTGTGGGCTGCCGTCGTGTTCGACGAGGCCGCGACCGACACCGAGCGCTTCGTCGGTGCGTCGGATGCTCTTCTCGGCGCTTGCGGTCCGTTCGGAGAGCGCGCGAATGGCGTCGATGTTCTCCGGCACGACATCGGCTTCCTGGTGGATGGCCTGGAACAGGTAGAGGTCCCGGCCTTCGACCGTGATGGATTCGGCCCAGATACAGTTTTCCCACACGTCACCGCGCGGGCGACCAGCGTCGCGGGTGTACTCCTTGAGCTTCCCTGCACCGTCGATACCAAGCGTCTCAGGAATGAGGAACAGCCGCGATTCGTCAGTCAGCAGTGACGTGACCTCCTCTGTCGTTGGCTCGCTTTCCAGCGTGACATTGACACTGTGAGTGTGCATCTGCGTTGTCGGGACCTTCATTCCCATCGTGTCGATGTCGAGGTCGGGAAAAATCGTCTGGACGTCAGGACCGTGGTGGGAGGGGATTTCGACGGGGTCGGGAAGTGTGTCGTTGATCGGGCCGCGCCCGGTCTGGCCCGGATCAGCACCGCGCCGGACCAGTGTCACACGTGATTTCTCAACGCCGTATGATTCCTTGAGCGGTGCGAGGAGGCGTGACAGGCCTGTTGTATTGCAGGAGACGACGCGGGCCGTGTCAGCCCCGACCGCATTTTCGTAGTTTGCGCGAGCATTGAAACTCACATCTGCCACAGCAGCGTCCTCCCCACCCTGGAAGATGGCTGGCGTGTCGTGTTCGGCATACAGCGATGCGTTAGCCGCGCCGACGCCACTTGGCGTGGTGTCGACGATCACGTCGCTCGTTTCAATGAGGTCATGGACCGTACCGGCCGTCGCGAGATCGGCTTCATCGAACGGTTCGCGGCCGTCCGCGGCATAGAGGTCGTAGCCGCGGTCGTCTGCGATAGTTGCCTCGAAGTTCGGCGAGCGCTTTGCGACGCCCGCTACTGTCATATCTGGCTGGACACGCACCGCGTCAGCGACGCGTTTCCCGATGGTGCCGAAGCCGTTGATGCCCACGTGGAGCATGTACGCACATACCTCCGGGGAGAGTATATTCTTTGTGATTAATATACGGAGAAATTAACTCAGATAGTTGTACCTCTGGATATTGTGAACTTTTAGCACGAATTATCAGAAAACACCGAGATGTGGCGTGTTTCCATGCAATACGCCGACAGTCTATCAAGAGTTATTCAGGCGGAGTACGCAGTCAGTTGTATGGACAACTCGTCGCTCCGCGCGCCCGCCGAGACTGCCGTCAAACAGTGCCTGAACCTCCAGTCCGACGAATCGTGTGCGGTTGTCACTGACGACCAGCGGAAATCAATCGGCGAAGCGCTGTATCGCGTCGCCACAGAGATTACCGACGACTCCGTTTTCGTTCGCTACCCGCCGGGCGAACAACACGGTGCGGAGCCGCCCGCGCCGGTCGCTGGCGCGATGGCAACCGCCGATGTCGTGCTCGCCCCGACGACCAAGAGCCTGAGCCACACCGAGGCCCGGACCGACGCCAACGAGGCCGGTGCTCGCGTTGCGACCCTGCCCGGGATTAGCGAGGGCGTGTTCCTCATGGGGTTAGACGCCGACTACCACCGCATCGAACAGCACTGCGAGGATGTGCTGGCACAGGTGAAAGACGCCGATGAAATCCGGGTCACCTCGCCACAGGGTACCGACATCACGTTCGGCATCGGCGCTCGCGAGTGGCATATGGACACTGGCATCGTCCACGAGCCCGGCGAGATGTCGAACCTCCCTGCCGGTGAAGTGTTCCTCGCCCCGGAGACGGCCGACGGCACATTCGTCGTCGACGGGACGATGCGCCCCCACGGCAAACTCGACGGGAAGCGCCTCACCTTCGAGGTCGAGGACGGCTACGTCACGGATATCGACGACCCCGACATCCGCGCGCAGGTCGAGGACGCCGCCGATGAGGTCGGACGGGACGCCTACAACCTCGCCGAGCTCGGTATCGGCACGAACGTCGCTGTGACCGAACTCGTCGGCTCCGTCCTGTTAGACGAGAAGGCCGGCGGGACGGTCCATATCGCTATCGGCGACGACCACGCGATGGGCGGGGACGTCCATGCGCCGATTCACCTGGACGGGATTCTGACGGAACCGACCGTGTATGCAGATGGGGAGGTTATAGACCTCCCAGAAACGAACGGCGACTGACGGGAGCCGTGAGGACGGCGAGGAAGCGGAACTTCCTCGCGTTGAGTACGAGGCCAGAACGGTTCTGCGACAAACAGAAATAGAAGCGTGGGTCGCCCATGCCGACCGCTGGTAGTTTCTGCTACCCGTGTGCATATTCCGTCTTCACAGCGTACCCGACGACGAAAGCCGCCCAGACGAGCGATCCGACGAGGACGAGGTCGAACGGGACCGGGTAGCCGAGGTTCCACGCGAGTACGAGCCCGTGTATCGCCCCCATGAACGCCATCGTTGCGACGGTGACGGTGGCCGCTACGTGCGGCACGTCCGGCGGGTCGTAGCGGAACGTCCACTTTAGCACGACGAGCGTAGCGATCATCAGTGCCGGCATAAGAACGACACCGACCGGCTTCGAAACGTAGTTATCGGGCCTGCCCGACGCGGAGAAGTGAATCGCGACTTCGGCGGGGAGGCGAGACCAGACCGCCACGCCGGCCAGGGCTGTCAGGGCGATGATGACACCGCTTACGATGTCGGCACGGCTCTGTTGGCGCGCCATACCCGTCGTTTGATCCGGCGGCGCAAGAAAGGCAGCGTGACTATGCGAGACAGAACCACGAGCAGCGCCGTGGCGACGACCATTTACGGGAGCGCAGTCAACGCCTGCATATGACAGACGCTACACCGGGCGACCGCATCGCCCTCCCGTGTCCGGCCTGCTCGCCGGACCTGGAAACGGTTCACGAGGTGCTGAAGCCGGGCGGCCACGTGACGGTTCGCTGTACGGACTGTGACCACGTCCACAAGGAACAACTGCCGGAGGAGGAGACACTAGAGCGAAGCGTCGTCGTCTCACAGGACGGGGACTCCTTCACCGCGGAGGTCGACGTGCCAGCCGAAGAAGAACTGTCCGTCGGCGAGGAGTTCCTGCTGGAGACCGAAGAGGCCGTCGTGACCGCGCGCATCACCAGTTTAGAGACCGCGGACGGCCGCGAAGACGAGGCGGCCGCCGAGGACGTCGAGACCATCTGGTCGCGGGCCGTCGGCAACGTCTCGGTCAACGTCACGATGCACCCGAAAGACGGCACGCACGACGAGACCGAGAGCTTCAAACTCCACGTCCCCGGCGACTACGAGTTCGTCGTCGGCGAAACCGAAGCGTTCGGTGAGGAGGAGTTCACCGTTGAGGGGATTCACGTCCGCGACGACGCCCACGGCTACGACCACGAGAACATGGACCACGACGGTGACATGGGCATCGCGAAGGACATCAACCGGCTGTACGTCAGGGACGAGTCGACCACGGCGTGGTCTGCGTGGTAGGATGGCGGACTGGGACCGGCAGCGGTCGCGGCTGTCTGACCGTCTCCGAGAGCGGGTCGTCGACGAGGACGTTCTCGCGGCGATAGCGTCGGTTCCGCGCCACCTGTTCGTCCCGGACGACAAGCGACACGCTGCCTACGCCGACCGCCCGCTCCCGATCGGGTCGGGTCAGACGATTTCTGCGCCACACATGGTCGCAATCATGGCTGAGATACTCGACCTGTCTCCCGGAGACCAGGTGCTTGAGATCGGCACTGGGTGTGGCTACCACGCCGCGGTGACTGCTGAACTGGTCGGCCCCGAGAACGTCTACAGCGTGGAGTACCATGCGCCGCTCGCCGACGACGCACGGGAAACGCTAGATGCGACCGGCTACGGCGAGGTTTCGGTTCGAGCCGGCGACGGCAAGCAGGGGTGGCCAGAACACGCGCCTTATGACCGGACGTATCTGACCTGTGCCGCGCCGGAGTTCCCCGCCCCGCTCGTCGACCAGACCCGCGACAGCGGTGTCCTCCTGGCCCCGCTCGGCGACGGACAACAGCGCCTTATCCGGGCGGAGAAACAGGCTGACGGCACAGTTAATCGCGTCGACCACGGCGGGGTTCGATTCGTCCCGCTCCAGTAGCGGTTTCGACAGACGTGGCCGTTGTCGCGCCATTGATATAGCTCTGGCCGAATATAGTGGTATGGACCCGGCGGTACTGCGGGACGACATGGTCGACAGCCTGCAACACGACAGCAAGGGTGTCGTCCGGAGCGCGTGGCTGTCGACAGCGATGCGCGCCGTCCCCCGCGAGGCCTTCGTCGGCGAGCAACAGGCCTACTCCGACCGCCCCTTCGAGCGCCTTGGAACGCGCGTCCTCTCGCCCAGCACCGCCGGCCGAGTACTCGAAACTCTGTCACCTGCGGAAGACGACGATGTGCTCGTGGTCGGTGCTGGTGTCGGCTACACGGCCGCAGTGCTGGCAGAACACGTCGGCGCAGCGAACGTGCATGCAATAGATATCACGCGCCGCCTCGTGATTGAAGCCCGGCAGAACTTGGCAGAAGCAGGCTACGAAGCCGTCCTCGTCGACCGCCGCGACGGGGCCGACGGACTGCCCGAATACGCTCCGTACGACCGGATTCTTCTGGAAGCCGCCGCAATCGACCCGCCCAGGGCGCTCCTCAAGCAACTGACCGACGACGGGCGGCTGGTGATGCCGCTGGGAACCGGCGAGCAGTCGCTGGCCGTCGTCGACGCCGACGGGTCGGTCGAGCGACACGGCACCGTCGCCTTCCAGCCGATGCTCGTCGAGGGTGAGCAGGCCGACACCGTCGAGCGCAACCGGACCCACCGCGAGGACCGCGAACACGCCCGGCGGGCGGCCCAGTCTCGCGCCGGCTGGGAGCAGGAGTGGATCGACTGGGACGGCTAGGGCGACTTGACGACGAGCAGGTCGGTGTTCGAGCGAGCGTCCTTGTAGCTGCTTCCCGCCGGCGGTTTCACCTCGAACGTGACCGTGCCGTCCTGTTGATTCGGCCCGAGCGACGGCGACAGCGAGAGAGTCGCGTTCCCTTCACCACCTGTCTCGCCGGTCTTGACTGACGAGAGCGTCGCCGTCCCGCTCTTGGCGACGACCGTTGCGCCGGAGACGGGAGACCCCTTCGAGTCGACGACAGTGACAACGATGTCCTGTGACCCCGGATTCGCCACTTCCGGGTGTGGCTCAACGTCGACTTCCGTCACTTGTAGCGTCTCGATTCCCGAAATAGTGCTCATCATCACGGAGAGGCAGGCGACGCCGACCACCAGCGCGATAACGAGGCGAATCGGCAGTCCTTCGATAGCACGCTCGTCGCGCCACAGCGAATCTGACATGGACTGGTGTGGTTCCGAACTCGTATTTGAACCCTCGGACGAACGTTCAAATACCGGAACGGGGCAACCGCCGGCATGGTCGTTCTCGGACGCGAGGAAGCGACGGGGCCAACGACACGGCTGGGCCACTATCGGGCCCGCGACGGGAGCCGCGGTGCTGAAGTCGATCTCGATGTCGACCGGCCACACGTCGGCCTCGTCGTTGGCAAACGCGGGTCGGGGAAGACGTACACGCTCGGTGTCCTCGCCGAGGGATTGGTTGCTGCTGAGGGGGTCGCCCCGGTCGTCATCGACCCGATGGGGGCGTTCACGCCGCTCGGAACTGCGGATGTGCCTGCGACGGTCATGCATCCCAGCGTTCGTGCGGACGCGCTCGACCCGCGTCAGTGGTGTACGGTGCTCGGCCTCGACCCCGAACAGGGGCCGGGAGCACTTGTGTGGCGAGCGGCGGCCGAGTGCGCAACCCTCGATGGGATGCGCTCGTGGGTGGCCGACGCGGATGCGGCGGCGGGGACTACCCGCTCGGCAGCGAACTATCTCGCGCTCGCCGCATCATGGGATATCTTCGATGCTGCGGGTATCGAGACGGGAACGCTGTGCAGCGATAGCCTGACTGTGCTCGATATGTCGGGACTCGCCGCTCGACCAGCCGGTGCGGTTCTCGCCGCTGTCGCGACTTCGCTGTACGACGCTCGGATGGCCGAACAGACGTGCCGACTGCCGTGGCTGCTGGTCGACGAAGCCCACGCGTTTACCGACGGCGTTGCTCGGCGTCCGCTCCGCCGTCTCGTCACGCGAGGCCGTCAGCCCGGTGTGAGTTGTGTGCTGGCGACACAGCGACCCAGCGCCGTGCCGGCGACGACCGTCTCTCAGACCGACTTGCTCGTCGCCCACCGACTGACGAGTGCGGCTGACATCGACGCACTGCAGGCCGCCCAGCCGACGTATCTCGACGGCGATTTCGCGGCCCGGCTCCCGGAGACGACCGGTGACGCGCTCGTCGTCGACGACGGCACCGAATCCGTCCATCACGTGACCGTCCGCGAGCGGCGGACACCCCACGGTGGCGGGACCCCGCGGGCAAGCGACCTCGACGCAGACAGAGAGCAGGAATGCTCTGTGGCACGTGCTGAAAAATGACGACTCTATGAGTCACACGACCTGCACGAGGCCCCAGGCCAGCCCGATTGCGGCCAGCGCACAGACGAGGTTGCCGACGGCGTTGAGAGCGGCCAGCGCCACGTGGCCGTCCTCCCACAATCGAACCGTTGCGACCGAAAACGAGGAAAACGTCGTGAACGACCCGCACGCGCCGACGCCGACCAGTAATGCCGCGTCACCGGTCACACCGGCGAACGTGACCAGTCCCAAAACGAAGCTCCCGATGACGTTCACGGTAAATGTCCCGAGCGGGAACGTCTCTTGTTTGACGGCCCCTGCCAGATAGTGGCGACAGAGTGCCCCGAGTGCCCCACCGGTCCCGACCAGATGCGCCGGTTCGATAGCGACCATCAGCGCTCACCTCCGGTGACCAGCCGGACGGTTTCACGGCCGACAAGGACGCCGGCAAACCCCAACGCGTAGCTCCCAACGACGTTCGCAACAGCCCACTCGGGTGTCAATACTGTCTCCACCGCGAACGTGCTGTAGGTGGTAAACGAAGAGATGAAGCCGGTCGAAGCGGCCAGTTTCGTTTCGCTGGCCAGCGCACCGACCTGCAGCCCTTCGTACACGAGTACACCGAGTGCGAAACTGCCACAGACGTTGACCAGCAGCGTCCCCTGTAGTCCCGGAAAAAAGAGGCCGACGAAGTACCGAAGGTTCGAACCGGCGAACCCTCCGAGGCCTACGAGAACGATAGTTTCGACCGTTACCAGCGGGTGGGTATCCGCCATCGCTACTCTCCGAGTATCTCCGCCAGCCGTGCTTCACCGAGTGTGTCGACGAGCTGTGCGAGTTCGATAACTCGCTCTTCGCCGAGCGCATCCACGAGTTCACGGATCTCTGCCGGGTCGAACGTCCGGGCGACGTAGCCGAGATTCTCTACCATTCGCGTGGTCCGGTCGAGTGTTTCTTCATCGGGGCGCAATGTCAACGGCCGATTAGTGAACTTCCCGTTTTCGTTGAAGTAGCAGAACCGTAACTCGGCGGTGTCGCTGTCATCCGGATCGACGATCTGCAAGACGCCGTACCCACTGTCCCACTCGTCCAGTTCGACCTCAAGTAGCGTTTCGTAGCGGGTCACAGGACTTGCTTCTAAACACGTAGACTTATAGATTGGCATATCGAGAACGAAAACAAGCGATATAAATTACCAATCACAACAAAACAGCAATCAAGCGAGAACAGGACGCACTTCCTCGGCGATAACGCTGTACCGGAATAATATTGGTACAGGTGTTATTCCGGAACGGTTGTCGGCGTATCGACAGTCTGGTGTATCCCATCGTGTCGAGCCTTCCGCTGTAACCCGTCACCAGAGACGCCAGTGGCTAAAATGGTTTTCGGCAATGAAATTATTTTTATATCCGCTCCAACTACGGCAGAGCAATGCCAGAATCAAAACAGGGATATAGTGTCGCCCATTTCGAGGTCACCAATATCGGTGGGATCGATGAGACAGCAGTCGATATTCCGCCGGGCGTGACGGTCCTGACGGGGAAGAACGCCACAAACCGGACGTCGTTTCTACAGTCTATTATGGCGGCGATGGGGAGTACGCAGGCCACGCTGAAAGGCGACGCCGACGAGGGGCGCGTTGCCCTCACGTACGGCGATGAAGTGTACGAACGGACGCTCACGCGAGCGGGGGACGCTGTCCAGTTTGACGGTGAGGGATACCTTGACGATCCAGCGGTCGCCGACCTGTTCGCGTTCCTCCTCGAAACCAACGAGGCGCGCCGGTCAGTTGCCCGCGGCGACGATCTCCGCGAAATCATCATGCGGCCGGTCGACATCGACGCGATCCGTTCGGAAGTCGAACAACTGGAAGCGGAGAAAGGCGAGATCAACGACGAGCTTGCCACGGT
The DNA here is from genome assembly GCF_001280425.1 of Haloarcula rubripromontorii. Taxonomy (NCBI): domain Archaea; kingdom Methanobacteriati; phylum Methanobacteriota; class Halobacteria; order Halobacteriales; family Haloarculaceae; genus Haloarcula; species Haloarcula rubripromontorii. The sequence goes on from NZ_LIUF01000002.1 coordinate 118,639, forward strand.
TGAATCCCGCCAGCGTGACCTTCCGGACCTCGAACAGCGCCGGACCGAACTCCGCGAGCAGATTGAGGAGAAACGCGAGAAACTCGCCGAGCGCGAGGAGGAGATAGACAACAGCAGCCGGGATATCGAGGAGAGCCGTCAGGAACAGGATGTCCTCGAAGAGAAACTCGACGAACTCCGCTCGACGCGGTCAGACCTCGAATCTGTCCGGCGTGATATCGAGGCACAGGAGGAGAGTATCTCCTCGCTGAAACGCGAACGATCCGATCTCGAAGACGAGCTGGACGAACTACCGGAGACGCCGATGGGCGACCAGCAGCACCTCGAAGACGAAATCGCAAGCCTGCGTGACCAGCGCCAGCGGCTGAACAGCGAGATATCCGATCTTCAGAGCCTGATCCAGTACAACGAGGAACGGCTCGAAGAGGAAGACTACGACGTCATCCAGTCGCTTGAAGACGCGCCCGAAGGCTCCGGCGGCGCGGTGACAGAGCAACTCCTCGAAAGCGAGGACGAGGAATCCGTCGTCTGCTGGACGTGCGGCTCGACGGTCGACCGGGAGCAGATCGAAGATACTGTCGACCGCCTGCAGGACCTCCGCCGGGGGAAAGTCGAGGATCTCAACGACATCAAGTCGGAACTCGACGATCTCAAAACCGACCAGCGCGAAGCCGAAAAGAAGCAGCGCCGCCGCGAGAACGTCGAACGGAAGATACAGGAGACCGAAACGGAGATCGAACGCCGCGAGGAGCAGATCTCCTCGTTGAAGGACCGGCGCGAGGAACTGACTGCGGACGTCGAGTCACTGGAAGACGAGGTCGACAACCTCGAATCCGAGGACTTCGACGAGATCCTCGCGCTACACCGGGAGGCGAACCAGCTCGAGTTCGAGATCGACAGTCTGGAGTCCGACCTCGATGACGTGTCCGCTGAGATTGAGGAGATCGAGGAGCTGGTCAATCGGGCCGACGACCTCCGTGAGGAGCGCGACGCCCTCGTCGAGGAACTCACCGACAAGCGGACGAAAATCGACCAGATCGAAGCCAACGCCGTCGACCAGTTCAACGAGCACATGGACGCCATTCTCGGTATCCTGGAGTACGAGAACCTCGAACGAATCTGGATCGAACGCATCGAGCAAACCGTCCGTGAGGGGCGACAGAAGGTCGACAGAACGGTGTTTGAGCTCCACATCGTTCGAACCACCGAGAACGGCGCGGCTTACGAGGACACCATCGAACACCTCAGCGAGAGCGAGCGTGAGGTGACCGGCCTCATCTTCGCCCTCGCGGGCTATCTGGTGCATGACCTCCACGAGAGCGTTCCGTTCATGCTGCTTGACTCGCTGGAAGCCATCGACTCGGCGCGGATCGCCGAACTCGTCGAGTACTTCGCTGACTACGCCGAGCATCTCGTCGTGGCCCTCCTACCGGAGGATGCGCAGGCGCTGGACGACGACTTCAACCGCATCACCTCGATCTAACCCCGTAGTCTTTTAGTTCCGGTTACCGTACGTGGGACCAACAGATGGCGAATACGACAGACGGCCGGCCGTCGAGCAAGGTCGCTCGACTTATCGACGAGTACGAACTTGATGGACTCGGTGCGGAGATGGAGGCTCGCTGGACGGGTGACGGTGAAGAGCGGATGAGTCTCCGTGATCTCGCGGAGTTTTTCAACAAGCGCCTCCTCGAACGTGAACTGGTCGATGCGGGCCTGAGCGCGCTTGAAAGTGACGTGGAATCGACCTACGAGAACCTCACTGGTGACGACATCAGCACGGGCGTTCGGACTGATACCGTCAACCGACTCGAACGCAACGGTGTCGATGTCGACCGTCTCGAAACCGATTTCATCACCTACCAGGCCATCCGGTCGTATCTGAAGGAATGGCGCGGCGCGGAGTATCAGGGGCTGTCCGACGACGAGAAGATCGAAAAGGACCTCGAAAGCATTCAGCGACTCCTGACCCGAACGCTGTCGGTCACCGACCAGCGTATCGAGAAACTGCGCGATACGGGCCGCATCGACATCGAGGACTTCGAGGTATTTCTGGACGCGCAGGTGCTGTGCCAGTCCTGTGGCAGCCAGTACGCCGTCGCGGAGTTCTTCGACCAGGGCGGCTGTGCGTGTCAGCAGGACTGAGCGCCACTTCGGACTCTCTCTGAATTCGCGGAGGCATCCGCAACGACATTGAATTAGTAGAACAACCGATAGCGGTTGTGGAATCCAACGAAACAAACGATTTGAGGATACCGGGCTGCCGTAGAATGGAACCGTACTGCCGTCCCGGGAATCCGCCGTCGTAGCTGCCTGCTGAGTCACACAGGGCTGAAGACATCGGGGGCCATTGGAACGGACATGGACCCAGGCGACCTCCGAGCGTCGATTCCGGCACTCGAACGGTGTACGTATTTCAACACAGGGGCAAGCGGGCCGACGCCGCGCCCAGTGGTCGACGCTGCGACGGCGTTTCTCGAACGTCACGCTTTCGACGCGCCTGCGGCTGAGGGACCCTATACAGTTGCGTGGGACGCTATCGCGGCGGCCCGCGACGTCGTTGCCGGCCATATCGGGACCGACGCCGCCAACGTCGCGTTCACTCGCAGTACCGCCGACGGGGTCAACATGGTCGCGGGGGCCATAGACTGGCAACCCGGCGACGTGGTAGTCCGGACCGACCTCGAACACCCGGCCTGTACGCTCCCCTGGGACCGGCTGGCCGACACCCACGATGTCGAGGTCCGGCTGCTGGAGACCGACGGCGGGCGGCTCGACATGGCAGCCGTGAACGATGTCGTGGCCGACGCCAGGCTCGTGGCGCTGAGTTCGCTCACCTGGACCCACGGGACAAGACTCCCGGTTTCGGCCGTCGTCGACGCGGCCCACGACGCCGGCGCGCAGGTGCTCGTCGACGCCGTCCAGTCCGTCGGGCAACATCCCGTTGACGTGACCGAATGGGGCGCGGACTTCGTGACCGCGGCGGGGCACAAGTGGTTGCTGGGCGTCTGGGGAGGCGGGTTCCTCTACGTCGACCCGGATGCGTATGACCGACTCCACCAGACCCGCATTGGCTATCGAAGCGTCGAAGACCCCGGCGCTGACGGATACGACTACCACGAGGGTGCGCGCCGCTTCGAGGTCGGCACCACCTCGCCGGTTCCCTACGTCGCGCTCGCACATGCCATCGAAACGGTCGAGGCCGTCGGGTTCGACACGATTCAGCCCCGCGTCGAACGGCTGACCGACCGGCTCAAGGACGGGCTCGGCGACCGACTGCTGAGTCCCCGCGACTACGAGTCGGGACTCGTGACGTTCACTGCTGATGACCCCGAGGCGACCGTCGAGCGACTCGCGGCTGAGGGTATCATCATCAGGTCGCTCCCCCATCCCGAGGCGCTCCGGGCGTCCGTCCACGCGTTCAATACGGCCGACGACATCGACCGCCTGCTCGACGCGCTATAGCCTTTACAGCGTCCTGCTGTGACTGGCGTTACAGCCCCGGAGTTTCTTGCCCTGACCGGCCGTTCCTCCTCGCATGGAGACACGCCCCGTCCTGACGTGCTTCCTGCGCAGCGAAGGCGAGGTGCTGCTGTTGCGCCGGAGCGGTGCGGTCGGCTCGTATCGGGGCCAGTGGGGCGGTATGGCAGGACACGTTGCCGACGATGCCGGGCGGGACCGGGACCCGGAGACAGCCGCCCGGGCCGAAATCGATGAGGAGACCGGGCTGGCCGACGCGGTGACGCTTGTCCGGCAGGGCGACTCGTTTCAGGTCACAGACGCCGACCATGGGGTCCGCTGGCAGGTCCACCCGTTTCTGTTCGACTGCGAGGCCCGCACAGTCACGACGAACGAGGAGACGACCGAGACCGCGTGGGTCCACCCGCCTGAAATCCTGATCCGTGAGACGGTCCCGCGGCTGTGGACCGCCTGGGACCGTGTTCGGCCGCGAGTGGCGACCGTTCGCGAGGACCGGACTCACGGCTCGGCGTGGCTGTCACTCCGGGCGCTGGAGGTGCTACGCGACGAAGCCGCCCTGGCTGACGCCGGACGGAGCGACGACCTAGAGACGGCCGAGCGGGACGGCGACGACTGGGACGCGCTCGCCGCGCTCGCCGCCGAAATCCGCGAGGCCCGCCCCTCGATGGTCGTCGTCGCCAACCGGGTCAACCGAGCGATGGCCGCCGTCACCGCCGAGTCGCCGATGGCCGTCGAACAGGCTGCGACAGAGACACTGAACCACGCGGTGACCGCCGACCGCGTGGCCGCCGCTGTCGCCGCCGAAAAAGTCGGCGACCGCCTTGCCACGCTGTCTCGGTCCGGGACAGTCCGCGCAGTGGTCGACGCCACTGCTCCCGAGGCCGTACTCATCGCCGAGTCACGGCCCGGCAGTGAAGGCGTCGGCGTCGCAGAGACACTCGCTGATAGCACTGCTGTGACACTGACAACCGACGCGGCCTTCGGCCACGGATTGGATGCGTGGAGCGCCGACACGCTCGTCGTCGGGGCCGACCGCGTCTTCCCAGACGGTCGCGTGGTCAACAAAGTCGGGACCCGGTCGGCGGCCCTGTCGGCGGCCGCCGCGGAGACGGACTGCTACGCGGTGTGTGCAACGGACAAGATCGCGCCACGCGCTACGTGGGACAGCGAGGAGCGAGAGCCACAGGGGATGTACGACGGCGACGCCGACATCGCCGTATTGAATCCGACTTTCGACGTGACGCCGGCGTCGGCAGTGACGGTCGTCACCGAACGCGGCGTTCTGGAGACGAGCGATATTGAAAAGATCGCTGACGCCCACCAAGACCGGAGTGAGTGGGCCGAGCGGCGGTGATATCCGAGAGCTGCAGGCGCTGGCTCATTGCTCGTCTAGCACGACTGGAACGCCGGCTTCGGCCACGTCGGCGGCGAACTCACGGGAGTCGGCTTCGAGGTTAGAGAAGGTGTTGTAGTGGACAGGCATCACGAGGTCCGGGTCGATGGTTGCGGCAAGGGAAGCGGCCTCGTGGCGGTCCATCGTCGCCCGCGGGCCGATGGGTGGACACAGCAGCGAGACTTCGAGCGTCCGGTGGCCGGGCAGCACGTCTGAATCCCCCGGATAGAAGGCTCTGGTCCCCTCGACGGCGATCATGAAGCCACAGCCAAAGCCCTCCGGGTGGTACGGGCTGCCATCTGGCCGCGTATGTGGGCCGTCCGGTTCGTTGTACGCCGGCGTCGACCATATCGGCACGTCCCCGACTGTCGTCTGTGATTTCATCCCGACTTCGACAACGTCGTAGGGCAGCGAGGACAGCGGCGGGAGGTCCCGGTCGCCGACACGCTCATCGATCCCCTCGTAGGCGACGATTGTCGCGTCCTCGCTCGCGACGCGCTCGATACCGTCCGGGTCGTAGTGGTGGACGTGAGTCACACAGACAACGTCGCCGTCTTCTGCGCGGTAGTCGCTGCTCGGTGGATGACCGATTCCGTCCGTGTGGGGTTCCCACTCGCCGGTGAGGACGCCGTACCGGCCCGGGTCGACGTACACCACCGTGTCGTCGCCGGCGAACCGGAGCGTCGCGTACCCCAGCCAGTCGACGGTCAGCCCGTCGTGTCGAACTGTCATTGACCGTCGGTACGCGCTACACCCTGAATAAGTCCGCTACTCGTCGGCGTCGGTCCCCGGCAGAAGATATACCCGACCGGTGCCCGTCTGCTCGCCTGTGCGAAACTTCCACATCACGACGGTCTGGGGGATTCCGATACGGGTCAACATCTCGTTGCTGGTCTTTTTGCCGGTGCTGGCCTGGATTATCGGCAGCGGGGCGCAGATAGCGGTGTACGCGGGCATCGTGAGTGCCCTGTCGGGCGTGTCGCTCGACCTCACGGTCCTGACCGCGGGCCAGACCCCATGGCTCATCGGGACCGCCGCGGCCGTCGGCCTGTTCGCCAGCGTCGCCCTCCACGAACTGGGCCACGCATGGGCAGCGATGCGCTACGGCCTCCGGGTCGAGTCGATTACGCTCTGGATTCTCGGCGGTCTCGCCAACCTCGAAGCTATGCCCAAAGAGTGGAACCGGGAACTCGTCATCGCGCTGGCCGGCCCGGCGGTGAGTATTCTGACCGGGCTTGCCTGCTACGCCGCACTGTTTGCCCTGCCCGCGAGCGCGCAGGTGACGCTGTTCGTTATCGGCTGGCTAGCCGTCACGAACATCTTTCTCGCCGTGTTCAACATGCTGCCGGCCTTCCCGATGGACGGCGGCCGCGTGCTCCGGGCACTGCTCGCACGAAAGCGGCCGTATGCGACGGCGACCCGAATCGCCGCTCGGATCGGGACCGGGTTCGCCGTGCTGTTCGCCGTCATCGGCGTCCTCTCGTTCAGCCCGCTGTTGCTGCTACTCGCGCTGTTCGTCTACGGTGCTGCATCGAGTGAATCCCGTACCGTCGCGCTGGCAGCGCTGCTTGAGGGGCTGACCGTCGATGACGTGGCCAGCCCGCTCGACGCAACTATCGAGGCCGACGCAACCGTCGAGGACCTCGTCGACCGGATGTTCGCTGATCGGCGGACCGAGTTCGCTGTCACGCGCGGCGGCGACGTGATTGGCGTCGTCACAGTCGGCGATTTCAGGACACTCTCGAAGACCGAACGCGAAGCCGACACCGTCGCCGACCTGATGGACACCGACCTGCCGCGATTTGCCTCGGAGACGGCAGCCTTCGATGCGCTCGTCGAACTCGACACCGCCAGAGCCACTGCCGCATTCGTCGACGGCCCCGAGGGAACCCGTGTTGTCTCCCGCGAAGACTTTGCCAGTGCGATGGAGATGCGGCGGCTCGTCGGCTCGCCGGAACCGTTCTAGCAGCGGGGCTGAGTCGCTGAGGCGTTTTCGAACAGCCAGATCGAACTGGTCCGCCACTCCCGCGCTAACGGTCGGTACACCCAAGAGGTGGCGACGTGCACTACTGGACAATGCAATCCGGGTTCGTCGACCTGTTCGTCGACCTCGTCGGCACCGACCCGCTGATAAACGGCCTCGTTGGCGGGCTCATCATCGCGACGATGAATCTCTTCGGCGCGTCGCTCGTGCTGGTCTGGCGTGACCCTTCTGAGCGGGCGCTGGACACGGCGCTTGGGTTCGCCGCCGGCGTGATGCTGGCCGCCGCGTTCACGAGCCTCATCATCCCCGGCATCGAGCAGTATTCGGACGGAAACCCGGTTCCGACGCTCGTCGGCGTGGGCCTGGGAGCGCTGTTCCTCGACCGGGCCGACGGGCTCGTCCCACACGCCCATTACCTGCTGACCGGCAGCCGTCGGTCGGACGCGGCAAACCCCAGTCAGACCCTCCCGGTCGACGAGTCGAAACTGACGGGCGTCATCCTGTTCATCCTCGCGATTACGCTCCACAACATCCCGGAAGGGCTGGCCGTCGGTGTCGGCTTCGGCGCGGCCGCCGGCGACCCGCTCCAGATCGGGAGCGCGCTCTCGTTGATGCTCGCTATCGGTATCCAGAACATCCCCGAGGGACTGGCCGTCTCTGTCGCGGCAATCAACGCGGGTCTGGATCGTCGGCTCTATGCCGTCTTCTCGGGAATTCGCTCCGGCGCCGTGGAAATCCCGCTCGCAGTACTCGGCGCTGTCGCCGTCGTGACCATCGAACCGCTCCTGCCCTATGCAATGGGCTTTGCGGCGGGCGCGATGCTGTTCGTGATTTCCGACGAGATAATCCCCGAGACGCACCAGCGCGGCTACGAGCGGGTTGCGACGCTCGGACTGATGGCCGGCGTCATCGTCATGCTGTATCTGGACATCGCGCTCGCTGCGTGAGCCAGCAGCCAGCGTTACTCTTCGTAGGGCCAGTTCGGGTCACGGTCGAGGTCTGTCGGCTCCTCGCAGTCACCGGCTTCGTCAGGGGAACACGCCCCGTGTTCGCGGAAGTTCTCCCGCGCTTCCGTGAGTGACACGTGATTCGTATCGCTGACGAACTCCGCGTCGCCGAACTGAATGGGGTCGTCGAGCCAGTGACACACCGGACACATCTCGTATGACCCGGGTCGGCCCTCCGGGAGTGTCTGGTAGCCACAGCACGGGCAATAGCCCAGTTCCCGTGCGGCTGGATTACCGGGCGTCTCGGTTGACATATTTCGTGGTATGTGTCTTCACACCATAGAATTATCGAACCGCGATGCATGACTATCGCCGTGACGGACTACTCCGACTGTGCGTCCTCGACTTTCTCCGCGTACTCCTCCAGTTCGGCGGCCAGTTCGCGGGCCTGGGCCGCCGACAGCGTCACCGAGTCAGCGTGTGGCTTCACCGCGTCGAGGTCGGTGTTGTCCATCTCCAGCTGGAGTTCGACATGGTCCGGGTTCTTCCGCGGCGCGGTCACGTTCAGGACGGCCAGGGCCTCCTCCTCGAAGCCGTGACCCTCTACCTCACCGTCGAGCAGGTCAAAGGTCGTGTACGCGTTGACCTTCATGATGCGGTCGACCATACGCCGCGTAGGCGGGCCGGCGACTTAACGCCCGTTACTCGTCCCCGACGCCCTCGTAACCCACCCGTTCGGCGTCGTCCGCCGCGCGGTCGACAGCGGCATCGAGGTCGAACTCCCGGACGACGTCGCCGTCCCGAATCAGCGGCTCCATGAGCGAGTCGGCCCCGGCCGGCCCCTCGCGCTCGGCCAGTCCGAGGTGGTGGCCGCCGTCGGCGGTCCGGTACACCGACTTCTTCCCGGTGAGCTTCCCGCGCTTGGCCGCCGGCTCGCCGTCCACCTCGACGATGTCTAGCGCGAAGTCCAGCGGGTCGGCGTTGGCGACGTAGCTCCCGACGCCGAAGCCGTCGGCCACGTCCCGAAGCTCACGGAGCGTCGTCGGGGTCAGTCCCCCGGAGAGGAACAGGTCCACGTCCTCGTGGCCGTAGGCGTCCAGCGTCCAGCGGACTTCGCGGACGATGTGCCGGAAGTCGCCGCGGCGGGAGCCGGTCGTGTCCAGTCGGACGCCGGCAAGGTCGTCGATGGCTTCGGCCGCCCGCAGCGCCTCGTCGGCCTCGTCGCTGTAGGTGTCCGTCAGCGCGATGCGGGGCGTCTCCTCGGGGACGGCCTCGTCGAAGGCTTGCCACGCCGCCTCCTGATTGCCCCGGCCGAAGCATATCATCAGCGCGTGGGGCATCGTCCCGCCGGCATTCCGGCCGATGACCTCCCCCGCGGCGACGTTCGAGATGCCGTCGAGCCCGCCCAGAAGCGCCGCCCGCTCGACCATCGCGCCGATGGAGGGGTGAACGTGGCGCGAGCCAAAGGAGAGTACTGTCGACTCCGGCGCGGCGTGGCGGGCTTCTAACGCCCGCGTCGCGATGCCTGTCGGATGCGAGAGAAACCCAAGGAGCGCGGTCTCCAGCCGACAGAACTCCCGATAGGACCCCTCGATTCGCATTACCGGGCCACCGTCGAACAGTTGGCCCTCCGGAAGCGCGTCGGCGTCGACGCTTCGGCCCTCCAGTAGCCGGGCGGCGTCTTTCAGCCCCGCCAGCAGCTTCCACCGACCTGTCGCGAACTGGTTTGCCGTCACCTCGGCGACCACGTCCGGGTTCTTGCCCGCGTGCTCCAGCGCTTCCATCGTCCGGTCGAAGTAGGCGTCGGTCGCCCGCCCCTCGCGAATCGCCTCCGGAGAGACGATGTCGAACTCCTCGGTCATTGTCCCGTGTTCGGCCGGGCGAGGGAAAAAGCGGTCCGGTCGACGGTCGCGGGACAGCGCTCTCAGCGCGCCGGGTCGTGTATCTCGCTCAGGTCGCCGACCGCCGGTCCGTTGACGATGCGGACGGTCTCCCCCGACCGGACCACGCGGAAGGCGTCGTTGAACTGCGATTCGTCGGGGACGACGTAGACGTTCTCGCGGGGCTGGCTGGCGCCGTGTTCCTCTGTCAGCGCCGCTCGGTAGGCCCGTTCGAACTCCCTCGCGTCTTCCTCGGTATCCCAGCGCGTCTCCCAGACGTAGCCGTAGCCGCCCGAGCCGTTGCGGTAGGGCACGACGAGGTCACCGCCCCAGCCCGCCGAAATCTCGCTCTCGTAGCTGTAGCGGTCGCCATCCACCTGCCCGTTGTGGTACATCATCGCATAAACCGAGGTCTCTCCGACTGTGTCGCCGACCGGGTCGTGGTCGAAGCGGCTCCACTCGTCGGACGAGCGGTCCGCGACGCTGACGTTTACTGGCTTTTCGTCGGGATATTTCTCCGGGTGGAGTACCTGCTCGGTGCTATCCGGGAAATCGTCGTGCAGCGCGTCGACAGCGCTCCAACCGCCGTCCGAGCGCATTTGATCGACGAACCGCGGCCCGGTGACGTAGGGCTGATAGAGGACGGTGAACAGCCCCTCGTTGTAGCTCGGCGACTGGTTCCCGCCGTCCCCGTCATCGCTGCCTCCCCCGCTGTTCGTGCGATCAGGGAGCGCGATGCAGCCCCAGCCGTCGCCACAGCGGCGCTCGTAGAGGATTCGGACGTAGTTGGCCTCGCCCTCGGTGACACCCTGCCGTGACAGCTGTGTGTCCTGCGTCTTTGCGGACCCGTTCAGCCCGAAGTGCTGGTCCTGCAGGGCATGAACGAGTTCGTGTGAGAGCGTCCGCCGGTCGATCTGTGGCGTCTCCGTCGGGCTGACGATGACGATCTCGTCGCGACTCGGCGAGTAGTAGCCCTGAACCGTCGTCGACAGCGTGTTGTCGATCTCCTCGCTGCTGCCCGAGTCCTCGCCGATGAGCAGGAGCGCCTCCCACACCTGGTCGTTCCAGGGGTCCTGTGGACGGCTGCTGCCGCCGCTGCCGTTGCCCCCCGAGCGATTCTGGTACTCGGCTCGGGAGATAACCGAAACCGGGACCGACTGCTTGAACTCCAAGTCGCGGACCTGCTCGACGCGGGCCATCGTCCGGGCGACGACAGCCGCTCGCTCGCTCTCGTTCAGTCCGTCGTCGGTCGTCACCGACACCGGGTCGTCGTACCAGTACCCGTTCTCGTAGCCGATGGCGTCTTGCCCGGTTGGCGTCTCGGGGTGGTCGCTGCCGCCGAAGGAGGGGACCGTACAGCCCGCAAGCACGACCGCCAACACGACGAACAGTTCCTTACGCATCGTGGACCTCGCCCAGTTCGTCGGCTGTCGGTGCGTTCACGACGGTGACGGTCTGCCCGTCGACCCTGACCGAAACAGCGTCGGTGTAGGGGCTGTCTTCCGCTATTATCCAGTGGCCCTCGGCGGTTCGAGTGCCGCCCCAGTGAGCGATGACTGCCGTCCAGGCGTCGGCGAACTCCCGAGCGTCGGCCTCGCTGGCCCAGGTCGTTTTCCAGACGTAAGCCGTCTCGTCGCCGCTCTCGTAGACGTGCATCCGGCCGCCCTGCCAGCCGTCGGTCGCTGGCAGGTCGTAGTTGTACGGATCGTCGCTGTCCAGCGATCCGTCTTCGTAGTTGATGACGTCCCGCGTCTGGACGACGCTCGACTCGTTGTAGTCATCGGCGATGGTGTACGCCATCGACCCCGCAATGGCTGAGGGACCAACGACGGCGTAGTCGGGACGGTCGCGGTCAGTCGAGGGTCTGACCCGCTCCCAGTCGTCGCTGGAGCGGTCCGCAAGCGAGACTGACTCGGGTTCCCACTCGGGGTAGCGCTCGGGGTATGTCACTTCGGCGGCCCCGTCGGGATAGTTGTTGTATGCGTCGTTGACGGCGCCCCAATCGCCGCGCTCTCGAAGGTCACCGATCAGTCCGGGCCCGTCGCTGTAGGGGAAATACTGCATGAAGTTGATGCCGAAGTGGCGGTCGCCACCGCCACCGCCGCTCTGAGCAGGCCTGTCGATACAGCGCCATGCCTCGCCACAGCGGTCGGTGTAGGCCTGGGTGACGGCGACGGCGTCGCCTTCGACCACGCCGTTCCGACCCTGCACCTGATCCCGCGTCCGTGCGTCACTTTCGAGGCCGAACTGCTGGTCCTGCAGGGCGTGGACGAGTTCGTGGGCCAGCGTGCCCCGGCTAATCGTTGGCGTTTCGGAGTCGCTGACGATGACGATTTCACCGCGCTGGCTGCTGTAGTAGCCCAGCACGCTCTCGCCGCGGTTGCTGTTCTGGACGGCGATGGAATCGCGGTCCTCGCCGATGAAAAACAGCGCCTCGAACTTCACGTTGTCAAACCGGCGCAGCGAATCGCCGGTCTCGCCGCCGCCCGTGCTGTTGCGGTACTCGGCCCGCGAGACGACGGAGACCGGGACTGTCTCCTCGAACTCCAGCCCGCGAATCCGCTCGACGCGGGCCATCGTTCGTGCGACGACGGCGTCCCGCTCCGTCTCGTTCAGTCCGTCCTCGGTTGTTACCGACAGCGATTCGTTGTACCAGTAGCCGTTCTCGTAGCCCAGCCGGTCCGTCGCAGGCGCTTTCGGGGCGGAGTCGTTGCTCCCGTAGTCAGTCGCGGGTTCGCTCGGCGTCAGATCGACGTTGCTCGACTCCGTCTCTGGCGACGCGGTGGGTGCCTGACACCCCGCAAGTAACAGCACAACGGCACAGAGAACGACGAGGGCGAAAGGGCGGCGCATCTACTTCCACGGTAGGTCACCACAGTGAAAAGTCACACGCTCACCGTGAGTACATTCGTCGGGCAGACCGATTTTTGTGTCTGTTTCCGCCGTCCGAACTACCGCCAGAGTAACTTTCGTAGTCGCGCCCCGCCAAAGCTCCCGCATGGAACTCGACCCAGCGCAGACCGCTCTGGTCGTCGTTGACATGCAGAACGGCTTCTGTCACCCCGACGGAAGCCTCTACGCACCGGACAGCGAAGCAGCTATCGCGCCCTGTACCGACCTCGTCGACCGTGCCCGCGACGCCGGCGCGAAGATTGTGTTCACCCGCGACGTGCATCCGCCCGACCAGTTCGAGGACACCCACTACTACGACGAGTTTGACCGGTGGGGCGAACACGTCGTCGAAGATTCGTGGGAAGCCGAACTCGTCGAGGAACTCGACCCACAGGACGAGGATCTGGTCGTCGTCAAGCACACTTACGACGCCTTCTACCAGACGGAACTGGAGGGCTGGCTCGACGCCCACGGCGTGAAGGACCTAGTTATCTGTGGCACGCTCGCGAACGTCTGTGTGCTCCACACCGCCTCCAGTGCCGGCCTTCGCGACTACCGACCAGTGCTTGTCGAGGACGCCGTCGGCTACATCGAGGACGAACACCGCGAGTACGCACTGGACCACGCCGAGTGGCTGTTCGGCGAACTGACTGACAGCGACGCCCTCACGTTCGCCTGACGGATGGGCGGGGACCCAGTTCGCGGCGATAGCGGCGAGGTCGGGGACGGTCCCGAGTACGACCTGAATTTCCGCAAACACCCGGAGCGCTACGGGGAGTCGTAGCTACGTGGCGTCGTCACCGGTCGTATCCTGCTCGATAGTCACCTGCACCTTCTCGCCGACGACGAGGTCGATGTCCTCGCCGACGAGTTTCGCGCCGAAACGCTTGCGGCCACAGAACAGTGCGATACCTGTTATTGGTTCGCCGTTTGCCAGTACGGTCAGGTCGTCCCATGCGACTGTGCGACCGTCGGCTGTCCCGAGACGCGCTCCGGCGATAGCGGCGACCGCTGTCCCGTCCCCGGACAGCAACCCCCCGCCCGAGTAGTGTGGCAAACCGCCGTCGAGGACGCCCGAATCGTCGCCGTCGACATCGTTGGCGATGCCAGCGAAGGAGTCACCGGGTGCTGGATGGACCGGCTCGTCGAGTCGGACCCACGTCTCGCCGCCCTCGACGACAGTGCCCGTCCCGTCCCATGACAGCGGCGTCACGTCGACAGCCACGTCGACCGGCAGTGACCCCGATGCCCGATAGGGGTTCGTGTCGGGAGCACGGAAGCCGAGATGGATGTGGTTCGGAACCCACGGCGCGAAAAAGCCCGCCCGGACCAGCTCCCCGAGGTCGTCCCCTACGGCGACCGTTTCGCCGGCCTCGACAGTGGGGTCGACGTGCAGTAGCCGCGCCACAGTGTCGCCAGTATCGACCAGAATGAGGTGGTCGTGTTCGGCGGCGTAGGCCTTCGGCGGGGCCTGCACTGTTTTCGTATCCAGAACCTCACCGGCGACCGGTGACGGCGCGCGCTCGCCGTCGGGATAGAGGTCGATGGCACACCCCTCGTCGTGGGCGTCGAACGGCGAGTTGTACAGGGAAAACCGGTAGTACTGAAAGAGTACGTCTCGCGGTATCGTGACGGCCATCGACGGCGATTAGCGATGTATCACTATGGCTCTGTCGTCCGAGGATTCAAAACCCATGCCGGGACCACCGCTTCGCGTGCGCTGACGACCGCCGCGGCGGGGGCAGCGGGTGTGCGACACGTCCCGCCGCGACGACCACGTGTCGCCTGTTCGCTATCCGCCCCGCGAGAGATTCGTCTACTGAACTGGCAGACCGTTTTAATCCCGAGGGTCCGTATAGTCTGCCTATGCGTCTGCTACGGGGCCGCGCCGCCGACCCCGAAACCGACTTCGAGCGGACCCGCGAGATGGCCGAGACGGTCGCTGAAGACCGCGAACCAGCCCTGCGAGCCTGGCGACCGCACAGACAGGTCGCGTTCGGCCGCCGTGACGCGAACAGCGACGGCTACGACCGAGCGTGCCGGGCTGCTCGCGACCGGGGGTACACCGTCATTGAGCGCGCCGTGGGGGGCCGCGCCGTCGCATACACCGGATCGACTGTTTCGTTCTCCCTCGCCGTCCCGACCGATGACCCGCGAGGGAGTATCGACGACCGCTACGAGTGGGCCAAAGCCGCTGTAAAACGTGCCCTCGACGACTGCGGTATCACTGCTCGGACCGGGGAACCGGACGCTGCGTTCTGTCCGGGGAGCCACTCGCTTCAGGCCGACGGCAAAATAGCCGGGCTCGCCCAGCGCGTCCACCAGTCCGTCGCCGTTATCGGCGGCGTCGTCGTCGTTCGGGACCACGAGGCCATCGCCGGGGTGCTGGCCCCAGTCTACGAGACACTCGATGTCCGGTTCGACACACAGAGCGTCGGGAGTGTCGCCGACGCTGGAGGGACCGACGACCCTGGCCGAGTCATCGCGGCGCTGGAGCAGTCACTGGCTGACGGCCGTGACGTGTCGGTGCGCACCATCCGAGAGACTTAGGGGCGCGCCCGGCCGACAGGGCGTATGCTCATTCGTAACGCAACGCTGCCGGACGGCCGCCAACGCGACGTTCGGGTGCGTGGCGAGTCAATCGTTGAAGTCGGTCGCGATCTCGACGCGTCCGACGAGCACGTCATCGAAGCGACTGGCAAACGGCTGTTTCCGGGAATGATTGACGCGCACGTTCACTTCCGCCAGCCCGGCTACCCCCACAAGGAGACATGGGAGAGCGGGTCGCGGGCCGCGGCAGCCGGCGGCGTCACAACCGTTGTCGACCAGCCAAACACCGATCCGCCGACCATCGACGGCGAGTCGTTCGACGAGAAAGCCGAGTTCGCCGCCGACTCTGTCGTCGACTGGGGTATCAACGGCGGCGTTACGGCCGACTGGATTCCGAACGTCCTCCTGCGCCGTCGCCTGTTCGCGCTCGGTGAGGTGTTCCTCGCAGACTCGACCGGCGACATGGGTATCGAGGCCGACCTGTTCGCAGACGCACTGGAGGCCGCCACCGACAACGACGTGCCGGTCACCGTCCACGCTGAGGACGCCGATTACTTCAACAGCGACGCCAAGGCCCGCGACGACGCTGACGCATGGAGCGCGTTCCGCACCGCCAAGGCGGAGGCGAAAGCCGTTGAGCGGGCCTGCGCCGTCGCGAAAGAGCACGACGCGACGATACACATCGCCCACACATCCACGCTGGAGGGTGTCGACATCGCCAGCGAGGCCGGGATGACGACCGAGGTGACGCCACACCACTTGCTGCTCTCCCGGCGTGACCTCTCTGAGCTGGGGACCTTCGGGCGGATGAATCCGCCCCTGCGCCGCGAAAAACGCCGCCAGAAGCTCTACGAGCGTGTCGTCGACGGCACCGTCGACATGATCGCGACGGACCACGCGCCACACACCCGCGAGGAGAAAGACGCCAGCATCTGGGACGCGCCGTCAGGCGTCCCCGGCGTCGAGACGGTCCTCCCGCTCCTACTGGCCGAAGCCCGTGACCCGGACAGCGGGCTCACCTACGAGCGCGTTCGGGACCTCACCGCACGCAACCCTGCCGACGTGTTTGGCATCCAACAGAAGGGCGCTATCGAAGCCGGCAAGGATGCCGACCTCGTACTCGTCGATACGACTGAGACAAGCGAGATCAGTGGTGAGACGCTCCACTCGAAATGTGGCTGGACACCGTTCGAGGGCTACGATGCGGTGTTCCCTGAATGGACGATGGTTCGGGGGACGGTTGTCTACGAGCGCGGCGACGCGCTGGACGCTGCAGACACAACCGCTCAGGAAGACGTGTTCTACGACCATCAGGGCGAGAACGTCCGGGGCGCGGACAGCGAGCGGCTAGAGTAACGCCGCGACGACGGACGTCCCGACCATTATCCCGCCGCCACCGCCACAGAGTCGTGCCATCGCTCGCCGCGAATCGCGCTCGGTCCAGTTGCTCCGTGTGTCCATGTGTTCCTGCATCGCTTCGATGCCGCGACCGGCGAGTATCGACCCTGACCAGCCCAGCAGGCCAAAGCCAAACACCAGTGCGCCGAGAGCGAACACCGTCGCTTCGCTCGACCGTGCATCGCCGGTGTACAGCGTCCAGCCCGCCATGCCGAGGCTGCCAAGCAAGAGGCCGACGACCAGCCCGCTCCCAACCAGCCGAACCCGGGCCGCGACGTACTGCCGTAGCCGAGGTGGGTCACCGCGCTGGGCCATCAGTCGACCGCTTCGCGCATCCGCGGATCGAGCGCGTCGCGCATCCCGTCACCGAGCAGGTTGAATCCAAGGACGGTGATAGCGAGGAACAGCCCCGGGAAGAAGGAGAGCCACCACTCGCCCGTCAGGAGGCCGTTCTCGACACCACGGGATAGCATCAGGCCCCACGACGGCGTCCCTGCCTGCGCACCGAACCCGAGGAACGACAGCGCCGCGAGGTCGATGATGGCGAGTCCGAAGTTCAGCGTCGACTGGACGGTAATCGGCGCGAGTGTGTTCGGCAGGATATGCCGAATGAGAACTCGCGGATCAGTCGCGCCAAGCGCGACCGTGGCGTCGACGTATTCATCTTCGAGCACTTTGAGCGCGGCTCCCCGGACAACCCGGGCGAACCGCGGCGTGTACACCAGCACGAGCGCCACCACGGCCCGCCAGAGGCCGAGGTCTCGCGGGAAGATGGCGACCAGCGCAAGCGCGAGCAACAGCGGCGGGAACGCCAACAGCACGTCCATCGTCCGCATGATGACGTTGTCGGTCACGTCGCCGTAGTACGCCGCGATAATCCCCAGACCGACACCCACGGTCGTCGATGTACCGACAGTAATCGTCCCGAACTTCAGGGCCAGCCACGCGCCGTACAGGCTCCGCTTGTAGATGTCACGCGCCGCCGCATCCGTGCCGAACAGCTGCTGGTTCGCGGGCGCGGGACCGAGCCAGCCGGGCGGCGCGCGGTCGGCAATCTCGGTGCCCAGCTGCGAGCTTGTGAGCGCGCCGAAGTCGTAGGTCACGCGGGCGTAGATGGCGACGGCTGCCATGCTGAGGATAATCGTCAGCCCGACGACGGCGAGGCGGTTCGTCAGCAGGTCTGCGAGGAACGGAGACGCTCGTAGGCGTCCCAGCGTACCCCGTGTCTCAGTGTCCGTACTCATTGTTGAATCCGTGGGTCGAGGTAACTGTAGGTGACATCGACGAGGAGGTTCACGAGCGTGAACAGGAGGGCGAAGGTGAGCACTGTGCCCTGAACGACCGGGTAGTCAGAGACGCCGATGGCGGTGACGATGGTCAGCCCCATCCCGTTGATGCCGAACACGGTTTCGGTCAGCACTGCCCCGCCCAGCAGCGTGCCGAACTGGATGCCGATGACGGTGACGACCGGAATCAGCGCGTTCCGGAAGCCGTGTTTCATCAGCGTGATCTTCGCGCCCTGCCCTTTCGCCCGCGCGGTCCGGATGTAATCCTGCCGGATGACTTCGAGCATCGAGGAGCGCATCATCCGCGAGATGAGCGCCGTCGAGTAGACGCCGATGACCACTGCCGGCAGGAACAGGTGATGGATCGCCGAGAGGAACGCTTCGGTGTTCCCGAGCAAAATTGTGTCGACGGTTATCATCCCAGTCAGGGGCAGCTCACGACCCAGCAGCGTCCAAGTGTCGGGTAAGAACAACGTCGACTTGATGCGGCCGCTGGTCGGGAACACGTCGAGATACGTCGAGAACAGCAGGATGAGCAGCGGCCCGGACCAGAATATCGGTACGGAGATGCCAGTCAGCGCCCCGATTCGGGTGACGTGGTCCGTCAGCGAATCCTGTTTGACTGCCGAGATAATGCCCAGCGGCAGACCGAGCAGGATGCCTGCTGCCTGGCCGTAAATCGCGAGTTCGAGCGTGATTGGGAGGCGGTCCGAGATGACCGAACGAACGCTGTTCCCGCGGCTGATGCTGTAGGACTGGCCGAAGTCGAACCGCGCCGCATCCCACAGGAAGCTCAGGTACTGCTCCCAGAGCGGCCGTCGAAGTCCCAGCTCAACACGTATCTGTTCTAGCTGTTCGGCCGACGCGCGCTGGCCGGCGATGACGATCGCCGGGTCGCCCGGTGCCAGGTGGAGAATCGCGAAGACGACCGACGCCACGCCGAACAGCACGGGGATGAGCAACAGCAACCGCTTGATGACGAACCGTGGCGGTACCACCGGCTCGATCAGCCTGAAAAGAAACTGTGTCCAGTTCATTCGAAAGTTCTCTTGAAGCGCTACTGCAGCTCGACCGTGTTAAGATACGGGCCACCGACGGAGCTGACCGTGTAGGAATCTTCGACGACAGCCTCGTTGACCGCCCGGAGCGTCTCGGCGTAGTCGATGAACACCCAGGGGGACTCGTCGTAGGCGATCTGTGCGGCCTCCGCGTACATCGTCTCGCGGTCGCCTTCGGCGTAGGTCCGCTGGGCCTCGCGGACGAGCTCCATATAGTCGGTGTTGGCCCACCCGGAGACGTTGAGCGTCGAGTACCCTTCCGTGTCGAAACTGACCCAGTCCTGGCCGTCGGGGACGGCGTCCATCTCGACTTTCGGGTCAAGCAGGACGTACATGAAGTTGTCCGGGTCGGCGTTGTCGGTGTACCAGCCGAGGAAGCAGGCGTCGTGTTTCCCGGCGGAGGTGTAGTCCAGGTACGGTCCGAAGTTGGAGAACTGGTTGATGTTGACCGTCAGGCCGATGTCCTCCAGGTCGGATTTGACCTGGTTTGCGGTCTGGACCGGGCTGGGGTTGTATCCCCGGGGATTCGAGAACGTCGCGAGTTCGAACTCGAAGCCGTCACCGTAGCCCGCCTCTTCGAGCATCGACCGGGCCTGGTCCTTGTCCGTCGGGTACGGGTCGAGGTCGTCGTTGTGCCCGAGCACGTCCGGCGGGAGCGGCTGGGAGGCCTGCGTTGCAAAGCCCTGATAGATCTGGTTGACGATGGCCTCGGTGTTGACGGCGTGGGCGATGGCCTGGCGGACCTGCCGGTCCCGGAACGGCTCGAACCGGGCCATGTTCATCGCCATGTAGCCGTGGTTGATGCCGTTCTTCCGTAACAGCGTCGCCGTCCCGCTCTCCTCTGCGCGCTGGAACCCGGAGGAGTCGAGGTTGTCCGTGATGTGTGAGGCCCCGTTGATCACGTCCTGCACCCGCGTGCTGTTTTCGGTGATTGTCTTGAAAATGACCGTCCCGACGTTCGGACCGTCGCCCCAATAATCGCCGTTGGCCGTCAGTCGGATGCGCTCGTTCGGGTTATCGAGCGTGTCGAACTGGAAGGGGCCGGTCCCCGCAGGTTCGGCTCCGAGGTCAGCCTGGCTGTCGCCCATCGCTTCGATCTGGGCCTTCGAGAGGACGGCCGCGGCGAACATCGCCAGGTTCCGCAGGAACGGGGCGTACCGTTGCGTGAGTTCGATCGTCAGTTCGTAGTCCTGGCTCGCGTCGACGCTCTCGATCCAGTCGCCCAGCGTGAACGGCCCGTATCCCGAGCGGGTTTCGTCGCCGAGGTAGTACTGGTAGTCGCTCTGGGTGAAGCGCTGCCAGGTCGCCTTGAAGTCCGACGCGGTGAACTCCTCGCCGTTGTGGAACATCACACCCTCTCGGAGCGTCAGCGTCGCGGTGGTTCCCTCGAGAGAGTAGTCGGTCGCGAGTCCATCCTCCAACTGGCCGCCGCTTCCGGCCGCAAACTGGATGAGCGTATCGAATATCTGGTTGGTGACTTTCGCGACTTCACCGCTCGTCGTCTGCTGGGGGTCGTAGTTTTCGGGGTGGTCACCGCGGGCGTACACGAGCGTCTGGTCGCTCGTTCCGTCCCCGCCGTCGCCGCCGTCGCTACCGTCGCCATCAGTGCCGCCGCCACCGTCGCCGCCGTCGGTGCTACCACCGTCGCCACCGTCGCCGGAACAACCTGCGAGCGTTGCTGCTGCCGCGGCACTGCCGGCCGCGGTAAGGAAGCTCCGCCTGTCGAGAGAATCACCAGATGACATGGGACTTTCTTCAAACAGATCTATTATAATTGTACCGGATAGAACAATGATTCTGTTATATATCTCCTGAGAGTTATGTGCAGCTAAGTAATATTATTCAGGCACTGTCGCCGTCTTCTTGCTCGTACAGATGGCAGGC
The DNA here is from genome assembly GCF_001280425.1 of Haloarcula rubripromontorii. NCBI lineage: Archaea > Methanobacteriati > Methanobacteriota > Halobacteria > Halobacteriales > Haloarculaceae > Haloarcula > Haloarcula rubripromontorii. The sequence continues at coordinate 139,391 of NZ_LIUF01000002.1, forward strand.
CGCTGGGTGGCCATCCGGCTGGAGTTCGGGGTGCTGTGTCTCACAGACGCTCTCGAATCGGTCGCGTAGCACTGATGCGGCGGCGTCCCAGTCTTCCTCCGCGAGATGTTCGATCGACGTTTCGACGACGCGGCGGTTCTCTCCGGTCAGGTTCGTGTCGAAGAACCGGTCGAACATCGTCTGTTTGAACGCTGCCATCGGCGTCTCTCCACTGCCGCTTGGCGGCTCGGTGAGGTCTGCGCCGCCGTCCGTCGCCGCTGTGACGCTGTCGGCGTTTTCGGCCTGTTCTCGGACTGCATCGATGGCGATGGCCTCGTCCTCGACCCGTTGCCGATAGTCCATTACCTCGCGGTACGTCTCCTGTTCGATATCGATATCCGGCGGGATGACCTCGGGACAGCGAGTTCGGAAGTGACAGCCCGACGGCGGGTCAATCGGCGACGGGACATCGCCTTTCAGCAGTATTCGGTCGGCCTCGACGGTCGGGTCCGGCTCCGGGATCGCCGACATGAGCGCCCGCGTGTAGGGATGTTTCGGGTCCGCGAACAGGTCCGGGGTGTCGGCGATTTCGACCACCTCGCCGAGATACATCACGGCGACGCGGTCACAGATGTGGCGCACCACACTCAGGTCGTGGGCGATGAACAGGTACGTCAGGCCGAACTCATGCTGGAGGTCTTCAAGAAGATTGATTATCTGAGCCTGCACGCTCACATCCAGCGCCGAAACGGGTTCGTCACAGACGATGAAATCGGGGTCGACGGCGAGCGCGCGAGCGATGCCGACCCGCTGGCGCTGTCCGCCTGACAGTTCGTGCGGGTAGCGGTCGTACTGGTCGGGGTCGAGCCCCACCGCCTCCATGAGGTCGGCCACCCGTTCGACACGCTGCTCGCGGCGGGAGCCGTCCCCGGTGTCTTCCGGGAGGTCGTGGATCTTCAGCGGCTCCATAATCGTCTGGCCGACGGTCATCCGTGGATCGAGGCTGGACATCGGGTCCTGGAAGATCATCTGCAGGTCCCGACGGACTTCCCGGAGCCCGCTCTTGTCGAGGTCCGAAAGGTCTTGTCCGGCGAACACAACCGTTCCGTCTGTCGGTTCGAGAAGCCGGAGGATTGTCCGACCGGTCGTCGATTTCCCACAGCCGGACTCGCCGACGAGTCCCAGCGTCTCGCCCTCGTAGATGTCCATCGAGACGCCGTCGACAGCCTTGACTGACTCCGGTTCGCGGCCGATGTACTTATCCAGCAGGTCGTCGGCCCGCGAGAAGTGCTTTTTCAGCCCGTCGACCTCCATGAGCTGTCTGTCCGTTCGCGTCGTCTCCGTTGCGGCAACGCCGGTGTCGCCAGTGCCGTACTCGTCCGTGTCGAACGACTCGAGGATACATTTCGAGCGGTGGGTGACGTCGTCCGGGCCGTGCTGGAGATACGGAATGTCGCCCTCGCGACACTCCGGCTCGGCCCACGGACAGCGGTCGGCGAAGTGACACCCTTCGGGCATGTCGATGAGGCTCGGGACGTTGCCTTCGATGGGAGTCAACCGTTCAGTCCCCTCGCCCGGTATCGACTCAAGCAGCGTGTACGTGTACGGATGGGACGGATTCTGGAAGATCTCCTCGACCGGTCCCTCTTCGACGATTTCGCCGGCGTACATCACGGCGACGCGGTCACAGGTCTCCGCGACGACGCCGAGGTCGTGGGTGATGAACAACACCGACATCCCGAGGTCCGCCTGCAGGTCGTCGATGAGGTCCAGAATCTGTGCCTGAATGGTTACGTCGAGCGCCGTCGTCGGCTCGTCGGCGACCAGCAACTTCGGTCGGCACGCCAGCGCGATAGCGATGAGGACGCGCTGGCGCATCCCGCCGGAGAACTCGTGGGGGTACTCGTCGACGCGGTCGGCCGGTTCGGGGATACCGACCTCTTCCAGCAGCGAGATGACATCCGACCGGATCTCCTCGTCCATCTCGCCGCCCCGGCTGATCGAGGGCGTGATTTCACGGACGGCGTTGAACCACGAGTCGTTTCGCTTGCTCCCGTAGCGGTGGAGGCGCAGGCTCTCCGCGACCTGTTCCCCGACTGTTATCGCGGGGTTCAGGGATGTCATCGGGTCCTGGAAGATCATCCCCATATCGCCGCCGCGGATGTCCCGCATCACCCGCTCCGGGGCCGCCGTCAGATCGACGTAGCCGTCGGTAATCGTGACGGGCGCGTCGCCGCTCTCCGAGAGGGCTTTCTTCGGGGCTTCCCGGATGAACTGCGTGGCCAGCGACAGGTCGTCAGCCGTCGTGTCAACTGATGCGGGGAGACGACTCCGGTCGACCGTCGCCGCGTCGATAGTGATGAAACCGCTGTCGCTGTCCTCTGTCCCTACTGCCTTCGGATACTGCCGGGACAGCCGCGTGACGGTCTCAACTGCGCCGAACCGGATCTCCCCACCGGCGATGTGACCGGGCTCATCGACGATATCCATCGCCGAGAGCGCTGTGACGGATTTCCCCGAGCCGGACTCGCCGACCAGACCGACGGTTTCCCCCTCCCTGACGGTGAGGTCGATGCCGTCGACGGCTTTGACGGTGCCGCGGTCCGTCTCGAACTGAGTTCGGAGGTCAGATAACGTTAAGAGGTCGCGCATCTGTCCCCCACTTCTCAAAATACCAGTAAAACTGTTGTGCCACTATCCCACCAACAATTTATCCCGGCCGCCGCCACACTCGACGTATGAACGACCCTGCCGACCCCGAATCTAACCCCTTCGGCCGTGTCGTCGGTCACTGGGAGCAGGTCATCGACGACATGGCGGCGACGGCAACACAGTACCGCGACGACGGCCGCGAGACCATCGAACTCCACCCCGGCGACGTGACGGTACTGACCGGCGAGCCGCGGACAATGGCCGAACAAACCGGCGAGTACGAGCCAGAGACCCGGCGGCTCGGCTTCGATGTCGTGGTTCCCGGCGACGAATTCCGGCGGGTCGCCGACGCGCTCGAAGACCGCACCGTCGACCGCTCCGAGGTGTTCCGGGCGACCGGCGACGGGATGGTGTTCCTGCTTGTCGCGCTGGAATGTGGCGACGACCTCGCCGTGCTCGTGCCGCTGTACTACGACCAGACCGACCGCGCGGACCTCTCGCAGGTCGCAGACGACCACGGACTGTACTCACATATCCGGCCGCTTACCGACGACGAGGTGGTCACCGTCAACCACGAGGACCCAGAGCCGTTCTTCCCAGACTGAACCCCCGTTCTGGTACGGTCACCGACTGCGCGACTGTGCTCCCTCTCGGACTCGGGTCAGCCGGTACGCCGGCACGTCGAAGACGATGCCATAGAGCAGTCGGTTGCCGATGACACCGACACCGAAGCCCGAGAGGACGGCCGCGAGCACGAGCGTCGTCGGCCCCTCGGAAAGCGTTACGAGGCCGGCGACAGCCCCGGCAAGCACGATGAACGACGCCAGTGCGGCGACCTCCGGGTAGACGCCCGGGACCGCGTCGTGTTCGACGACGGCCATCGCGATTCCAGTCAGGAGTCCGAACCCGACAACCACCGCCAGGACGCCGACCAGCGCTGTCCCTGCCTCCGCGTAGCCAAGCACCGCGCCGCCGATGCCGATGGCCAGGTCCGTCCGTAGCACTTTCTGTGTCGCCTCGTTGGCCGACATCGACGGCTGTGTGTCGGGGTCGATGTCGTCCATCTCAGCCCTGTCTACTCGTCGACCTGGAACTCATTGCCACACTCCGGACAACACACCTCGTCGTGCCGCAGCGCCGCCGACTGCTCGCGGACCTCCCGCATCACCGAGGAAATCCGGTCTTCGGCCTCCATCTCGTCCTCGACGGCGAGGTCGACGCCCTCGACTTCGAGCAGGAACTTCGCGACCTCGGTGGCCTCGTACATCACATCGTCGAGGTCCTCAGCGGTGAAGAAGTCACACATCGCACCGTAGAGGAACGTCGCGCCAGCCTTCCGGACTTTGTCCTCGAAGGCAGCGCGGGCCTGATTGACCGCCTGTGGCGTGTACGTGTCCGTCATGAACGGGACGAGTTCCGGGAGGTTCTCCCCGATTTTCGTCATCTCGACGCCCGTTTCGGTCCGGAAATCGGCGCAGAGGCGGGCGATGGCCCACTCGCGGGCGGTGATGTACGTCCGGTCCCGGAGGAAATCGTTCGCGCGGTCGTAAGTCCCGCCTTCGATCTTCTTGAAGCGGTCGTATTTCTGTACGTCGGACGGGACGTCACTGGCTTCCGACACCGCTGTCTCATTGCCTGACTCGGCCGAGACTGTTTCTTCCGAGGCCGAGTCAGCGGTATCACTCTCCGTGGCGTCAGCGTCGTCGGCTCTGTCATCCGCGGCCGCCGGCTCATCCGGTTGGTGTCCGGCCGATTCGTCGTCTGCCGCCTCGACATCCGTCTCGTCCGGCGGTGCGCCCTCAGTCATAGCCGAGCATGCGTGCCCGCGGTGAAAAAGGGTATCGCCGCCGTCCCGCTGTCGTTGTCCTCTCCTAACAGTTCAGCCGGGTGGCTTTTTTACCGCTCCCATGCATGGCCCGAGTATGAAAATACTGCTCGGTGTCGGGGGCAGCGAACTGTCCTACCAGGCACTGACTGAAACACTCGAACGCGTATCGGAAACAGGCGACGAGCTGACCGTCGCTCTCTTCGAAAACGAAGACACCGATGCCGACGTTGAGACCGTTCACCAACGGATACAGGAGCGTATCGACGAAAGCGGGCTCGAACCGCCGCTTCGACGCGTCGAGGGCTCCTCTCCGGGAAGCGAACTGGTGAACATCGCCGAGAGCGAGGGGTTCGATAGAATCGTCCTCGGTGGCGGCGGTCGCTCGCCGCTCGGGAAGATACAGCTCGGCCCCATCGTCGAGTTCGTCCTCCTGAACGCACAGACGCCGGTGACTCTCATCCGATGACCCGCACGTATCCAGACGAACCCGCCGAAGCGTTTCCACAGCCACCGCAGACGATTACTGACCGCGAGGACCGCTCCATCGACGTCATCCCTGCCGACGACGCCGACACGGAGAGTCTCGTCGAGATGTATCTCGACTTCGACCCCGCCGACCGGGCGCAGGGTATCCCGCCGGTCAAGGAGGAAGCCATCCGCGAGTGGCTCGAAACGATCCTTGACGGCGACTGTGTCAACGTCGTTGCCAAACACGATGACACTGTTGCCGGCCACGCGACGCTGGTTCCAGACAACGAGGACGAGCACGAACTCGCTATCTTCGTATTACAGAGCTACCAGGGTGCTGGTATCGGGACGGCGCTGGTCGAGACGCTGCTTGGGTACGGCCAGTCCGAAGGTATCGACCACGTCTGGCTCACCGTCGAGCGGTGGAACGACCCGGCGATATCGCTGTATGAGAAGGTCGGGTTCGAAATCAGTAGCGCCGAGAGCTTCGAGATAGAGATGGCGATCCGGCTTTAAACGGTAAGGACCGGCTGGCTGGCGTACTCGATGACGTAGGTCGCCGCGCGCCCGACGGCCTCTTCGCTTTCGTCTTCGCGCGGGACGACGATGAAATCCGCGTTAACGTCCTCTGCCACGTCGAGGACGACACTGCCCGGTGTTTGCATCAGTCGCGTCTCCGAGAACGCGGTGGCGGACGACGTTTCGAACGCACCGTCGTGAGCGTCGCGGAACCGCTCTCGGATGCTTTCGGTGAACGCTTGATGCTCCTCGGCGATCGCGGTCGCGCTCACGTTGCCGCTGTCGATATCCCGGTGGAGCCGTTCGTCGATGACGAACAGCAGGTGGAGATCGGCGTCATACCGCTCCGCGACGGCGATCGCGTACTCGGCCGCTCGTTCCGACTGGTCGCTGCCGTCGACCGGCGCGAGTACGAGGTCGATGTCCATCACTCGCCAGTGCGACCCCGGCCGGCAAAAATCCACCGAGGTTCGTGCCAACTCCGCGGTGTCAGCCGGAGCGTCCCTCGCCGTGACCAACAGTGTATTTAGTCGCGGCTTCGATGCGTGGTGTATGTTCGATACGGTGGTCATCGCCACGGACGGCTCCGGCAGCGCAGAGCGGGCCGTCGAAGCGGCGCTGGACCTGGCAGCGCGCTTCGACGCAACTGTCCACGGGCTGTACGTCGTCGACACCGGCGAGGTTGAGACGACGCCCGAAGAGGTTCGCGAGGCGCTGGAGCGCGCGCTGGCGACCACTGGCGGCCGCGCCCTCTCGTTTATTCTGGAGGCCGCTGACGCCGAGGCAGACGAGGAGCTCGTCACCGCCGTCCGCGAGGGGGATCCGGCCGACGAAATCTGCAAGTACGCGGTGGAACACGACGCCGATGTCATCGTCAGCGGGACCCGCGGCCGCCACGGTGAACACGGGTACCTGCTGGGGAGCGTCGCCGAGGAACTCGTGCGGGAGGCCCCGATGCCGGTGCTGACCGTCCGCCAGCTCGAAGGGGAGCCAAATCCCGAGCGAACCGGGGTCTGAGGTACCGCTCGAAGCACTGGGGCGTCGGCCGCACCGCTCGACCGACTGTAAATTTGACAGTAAGGTTATATTTCTACACCACGTATAGACAACGAGATGTATCGTCAAGTCCGCGTACTCCACGTCGACGACGACCCGGAGTTCGCCGAGGTAGCCGCCACGTTTCTGGAACGTGTCGGCGATGGCTTCACTGTCGAGACGGCGGCGAACGTGAGCGACGGGCTTGCGCGTCTCGCCGAGGCGTCGTTCGACTGTGTGGTTTCGGACTACGATATGCCTGAGACGAACGGTATTGCGTTTCTGGAGACCGTCCGGTCGGAGTATCCGGACATACCGTTCGTTCTATTCACCGGCAAGGGAAGCGAGGAGGTCGCCAGCGAGGCCGTCTCCAAGGGCGTCAGCGATTACCTGCAGAAGGGCCATGGCACCGACCGCTACACCCTGCTCGCGAACCGAATCCAGAACCTCGTCGCGCAACACCGCGCGGAGGCGGGGCTGGAGTCACGTATCGAACAGCAGTCGGCCCTGGCGGCGCTGGGTACGTCCGCCCTCTCCGGCTGTGAGCGACAGACGCTGTTCGAGGAAGCGGTCGAACTCGTCTCGGATGCCCTCGGCACGGAGTACTCGAAGGTACTCGAATACCGCCCCGACAGCGATAACTTCCTGTTGCGGGCCGGCGTCGGCTGGCAGGACGGACTGGTCGGCACCGCGGTCGTCGGGGCCGGCGAGGAGTCCCAGGCCGGGTATACGCTCAAGACCGAGGGGGCAGTCGTCGTTGACGACCTAGCCACGGAGGACCGCTTCAGCGGCCCGCCGCTGTTGCTGGACCACGGCGTCGTGAGCGGTATCAGCGTCGTCATCGGCGGGACCGACGACCCGTGGGGCGTCCTGGGCACCCACTCGACCGACCAGATTACGTTCACCGACGACGACGTGACGTTCGTCCAGAACGCCGCCAACCTGCTGGGGAACGCTATCCAGCGCCAGCGGTCCGAGCAGCGCCGACGCGAGAGCGAGCGCCGGTTCCGCGAGATAGCGGAGGTCAGCCCCGACACGATATTCCGTCTGGATACCGACGGCGTATTCACCTACGTCTCCCCGGTCATCGAATCGCTTCTCGGCTACACCCCAGAGGACCTCGTCGACACTTCATTCCGGACATACGTTCCGGACGAGAGCATGGAAACGGCGTTCGACGGGTTCTCTCGGGTCGCGGCTGGCGAGACCGTCCGCGAACTCGAACTGCGTCTTATCGACGCCGACGGGGACCTGGTCGACATTGAGGTCAGCGCCAGCCCGGTCACACACGATGGGTCAGTTCGGTTCGTACAGGGTCTCGTGCGGGACGTAACCGAGCGGACGAAACGCGAGCGCCGGCTTCAGCGACTGAAGGCGCAGTACGAAACCCTGATCGAGAACCTCCCCGAGATGGGTGTGTTCCTCTTCGACCGCGACTGCCAGTACACCGTTTCCGGCGGCGGTGAACTCTCGTCTGTCGGCCTCACGTCGGCCGACTTCGAGGGGGCGACGCCACACGACCTGTTCCCGGAAGCGATTGCCGACGAACTCGAACACTACTACCGGGAGGCGCTTGACGGCCGCTCGAGCCGGTTCGAGCAGGAGTACCAGGACAGGCAGTACCAGGTCCAGACGGTTCCCGTCCGGAACGACGACGGGGATGTCATCTCCGGGCTGGCGGTGTCGGAAGACGTCACGGAGCGGCGAGAGCGCCAGCGGACGCTCGAACGCCAGAACGAGCGCCTCCGGGAGTTCGCTGGCGTTGTCAGCCACGACCTCCGGAACCCGCTCAACGTCGCGCAGGGACAGCTCAAGCTGGCCCGGACCGAGTGTGACAGCGATCACCTCGACAACGTCTCCGCGGCAATCGAGCGGAGCAACAGGCTCATCGACGACCTGCTGACACTTGCCAGCAACGGGGACGAGGTCACCGAGACGGAGTCGCTGGACCTCCGAGCAGTCGCCGAAGGATGCTGGCAGAACGTCCCGACAGGCGACGCGACGCTCGCAGTCCGGACCGAACAGACGATTGTGGCGGACCGGGGCCGGCTCGAACAGCTCCTCGAAAACCTCGTCCGGAACGCGGTCGAACACGCACGACCCCGCTCGGAGGTCCCGGCCGACGCCCCGGATGGAGACGCCAGCGGCCTGACGGTGACCGTCGGTGCGCTTGCTGACGGGTTCTACGTCGCAGACACCGGCCCCGGAATCCCGCCAGAGGAGCGCGACGAGGTATTCAAGGCGGGCCACTCGACTGCCGCGGACGGAACCGGGTTCGGGCTTCGCATCGTCGAGCAAATCGCTGACGCCCACGGGTGGACGGTCACTGTGACCGACAGCGACTCCGGCGGCGCACGGTTCGAAGTTCGCGGTATCGAGACGGCGTGACCGACGCGCCCACACACCGCCGTGGCAGCGTCCTGTCACGGTCGAACCCGACGGCTTCTTGACGCCACGTCCGCTTGCTGGGGCATGGACGATTGGCTCATCGACGACGACCGCCTCTCTATCGGCCGCAAATCCGTACTCCCCGGTGAGGGGTTCTTTATTCCGGACTCCTACGAGGAAGAGCAAGCCGAAGCCGAAGCCGCCGAGACCCTGGACGACGCCGGCGTCGTCGTCATCGCAGACCCCGACGCCGACGGCCTGGCCTGTACCGCGCTGATTCGCCAGGCCCACGGCGAGGGCGCGCTGTTGCCCGCCGGCCCGCACGAACTTACGGAGGCACTCGAATGGACCGCTGAGTACGCCGATCCCGGTGTGACCGTCTTCATCTGTGACCTCTGTCCCGACCGCGAGTCCGACATCGCTCCTCTCGGCTCGCTGGTCGACACCGCCGAGCGGGTCGTCTGGTTCGACCACCACCAGTGGCCTGACGACCTCGCAGACGACGTGGACGCAGCGGGTGTCGAACGCACTGTCGGCGACTCCGACGAGGTGTGTACCGCCGACGTGGCGCTGTCGGAACTCGACTACGACTTCGACGAGCAGTGGGCCGACCTTGCCGCCGTCACCCGCGACCACGACCTCTGGATACGCGACGACCCCCGCAGCGACGACCTCGCGGACCTGTCCTACTGGAGCGAACCCGAGGAGTACATCGAGGCGGTCCGCGACCACGGCCCCGACCTCTCCCCGGAGTTCCACGAGTTCCTCGACGAGAAGCGCGTCGAGAAGGAAGCGCTCATCGAGAAGGCCGTCGACCGGGCCGAACTCCGCGACGTGGGCGAGTGGACGGTCGGCGTCACCTACGGCCGCTGCTCGCAAAACGAGGTCGCCGAGGCCCTGCGCGAGCAGGGTGCGGACGCCGCCGTCATCGTCAAGCCGGCCGGCTCCGCCTCGATTCGCGGGACGGACAGCTTCGAGCGCGCCCACGAGGTCGCCCAGCAGGTCAACGGCGGCGGCCACCCGAAAGCCGCGGGCTGCAAGCCCGACATCTACGACGACATGATGGATTACGCGCACCACTGGACGACGCAGGGTGCGGTGGCGAAGCAGGCTATCGTGGATGCGTTTCGGCGGCTGCCCGAGGAAGAGGAGGAAGGAACGGACACCGAGCAGTAGCTTTTCTGTGGGCTATCCCTATCGCGCTCGAACCGTGTGAGAGCGCGGCTTTTTCGCCCACGTTTTTCTCCGAGTGAGTCGCGACCGGCGTGAGCGACTCCGAGGATAAAAAGGTGGACTCGGACGACGCAGGGTGCGGTGGCGAAGCAGGCTATCGTGGACGCGTTTCGGCGGCTGCCCGAGGAAGAGGAGGGAGGCGTCGATACCGACCGATAGGCGGATTGTGGCGGTGTCTCACCGCCCGACCCAACGTTGATTTGTCCCTCCGCCGTCACTGCCGGGTGATGCCCGAGTCCCTCCACACGCGAATCGCGCGCGAGACAGCCCTGAGAACGCACCTCGGAAGCGCCGTCGCCGTCGGCGCGACGCTACTGGTTCTCGATGGCTCGATACGGTACGCCGCGGTCGCGGCGACGCTCGCCTTGTGCGTCTGGCTCGCTGCCGACGCCGCGCAGGTCGCTGTCGGTGACTACGCCGACCACGTGGTGTTCGGACTGCTCGTCTTCGGCTTCGTGGCGTACACAGTCGCGGCCGCCGGCCCGACGTGGGTCGTCGTCCCCGGGGCGCTTCTCGGCGGCTGGTTCCTCCTCGACGGTATCCAGCATCTCCGCCACGGCGTCACCCGTGACGAGGTCGGCGTTCCCTACTCCCACGACGGCGGTCCCGTAACGGGCCTGCCGAAGGCACTGCTCATCCGACTGGCCGAACCCGTCTTGCTGTAACTACTCCCCGACGACCCACTTGTCGCTGTACCGTTCCCCGCAGGCACACACCGCGTAGGCGTGGACCACGTCGCCCTCGGCGTAGAGGCCGCCCACGTCCTCGTTCTGCTCCTCGGCGAAGGCAAAAATAAAGCGGGTCGTGTGGTCGCTCTCCGGTTCCTCTTCGGCGACCGGACAGACCGCGCCGGTCAGGTCGTCGCCAATATCGCCCTCGGTTCCCATCGCCTCCTGGGCCAGCCCCATCGGGTCGATACCGGTCGCTGACTGGAACGCGCTCCGGCCGTCGTCGCCCGGCAACACGAGGGCGTGCCCGTCCTCGACTTCGTCGGCGTACTCGGCCAGCGCACCCGGGTTCGAGACGGCGTCCTCGTGGAGGAAGAACAGCACGTCTTCGGGCCGCTCGCCAGCCAGAAACTCCGTGTGTTTGGTCATGCAGAGAGGGAGTCACTCGCCGGGCAAAAGTGCCGCGTTCCTCCCGCAGGTCTTTGTCCCGTCGTAGCCTCACTTTTAGGCACACTCACGGCATACAGACGCACATGACCGACTTCGCCGAGTACGTCACGGACATCGTCCACGAACCGACCCAGACCGACAGCCCGGGGTTGGACCTCACCGTCGCCGGGGTGTACGAAGTCGTCGAGCCGGGGCGCATCGACTTCGGCGGCGGCGAACTCGACCCGGCCGGCGTCACACCCCATTCGAGCGAGAAACGAGACCCGGCTGACGACTACGAGTGGTGGACGCTACGGGGTGGCCAGTACCTCGTTGAGTACAACGAGTCGCTGACCGGCGCGGCGACGGTGACGCTCCAGCCCCGGACGGAACTGCTCGAACGCGGAGCGACCCATCCGACGCTGCACGTTGATACGCTCCCGCGCGTGCCGCTGTCGGTCGGCGGCGCGGGGCTGAAGCTCAAGGAAAACGCCCGTGTCAGCACGATTGTGGCGGCAGACAAGGAGTGACGCATCCGGTCCCACCGTCCCCGCCGCTACCAGTACGACGGCGTGCTTCCGTACAGCCGCATGAAGTGAAGCCGTTCGCTCACGGCCCGCGAGAGCGGGAGGAGAAAGTCGCCGGTGTTGGGGAACAGCGTGACACCGGAGACGAGGAGATAGCCTGCTGTCAGCCCAGCGGCGACACCGAGAACGGCCGCTCCGGTTGCCTCGAACCCGCCGACGGCTGTGTCGAGGAGTACCCAGCACCCGACGCCGGCAGCGACCGTCAGCGCGGCGAGCGCGTACAGCTGGACGGCCTCGCCGAGGACTAGGTCACCGACCGCGATTACGCCGAGATAGAGCGGGACGCCGGTCAGGACCGCGGTACCGAAGCCGACTGCGGCCGACCGCCCGGCGGTTTCGAGGGCGCGCCGAACCGCCGGTAGCCGTATCACCCAGTAGACGCCGACCGCGTAGAGTGGGTGGAGATACCGCATCGTGAGCATGTGATGTAGCGGGAGTGTCGTGAGCGCCAGCCCGAGCAACAACAGGACGTACACCGCGGTGAACGCATCGACGACAGTAACGGGGGCCGTCTGTCCGGCGAGGCGTGGCCGCCGGAGACTGACCCCGCGAGCGAGTCGGCGGGCGGCGAGCAGTGGATAGACCACGACGGCACCGAGCAGCGGCATCGATTCGAGGACACTGAGATTTACCGCGGCGTCCTGTCTCGGCAACAGACTGTCGATGTACCCGTGTCGAAGGAATATCCGACTCATCCGCTCAGGGTCAAGTAGGACGGCGTAGGACGCGCCGAACTGGCCGAGAATTCGCGACAACACGCTGCCGCCGGAAGCGAACTGCCCGCCGGTGGCGTCGCTCCCGCTTGTCCCGCCTGCTCCGCCGTCGCCGCTGAGCACGTCACCGCTGTACTCCGGCAGTAGCCGGGGCGGTTGCAGCGGCTGGCCGGAGATGGCCAGGTTCGTCAGGAAAAACGGGACCAGCGAGACAGACAAGGTGAGTCCGACCACCAGCAGCTCCCGGAGGTCGTTGGACCGGGCGGTCGGCAGGTCGACGGCCGCGATGGCCACCAGCAAGAAGAACCCCTCAGGGGCGTGAACCCACGTCACGGGCCCGACCCAAGCGTAGGTGAGCGCCCTGAAGCGTCTGGCGACGGTCGCGGAATCAGCCTCCCGGCTTCGGTAGAGAGTGTAGAGCACACAGACGACGAACAGCGCGGTGACGCTGTGGCGCTTCGGCAGGCTCGCCCAGAACCCTATCGGCGTCGCGAATGCGGCCGTCAGCCCGGCAACCACGCCCAGCCGGTCGGTGTACAGACGACTGACCAGCCGATAGAGGACGACGGCGGTGAACGCCGCTGCCAGCGCAGTCGTAAACTGAAGCGCCAGTAGCGGGTACCAGTACGGCGACAGCGGCGTCGCAACGAGTAGATTACCGACGAAGGCGGCGGCTCCGACGGCAGCTCCGACTAGGATACACAACCGGCGTCGGTCGAGCCAGACGCCGACACCGGCCGCCACTCCAATGACAGCGAACGACCAGAGACCAACCACCAAGACCCGGACATCCGCAACCAGCGAGACGGCTTCGAGCGCGAGCAGCCAGACGGCGGAGACAACTACGATGCCGTAGTTCCGGCCGTACACGCGGCCGTCGACGAGGTACGTTCCCGGCGAGGCCCCGGACGCGGGGCCGTACACCGCCCGGTCGATGAACAGGTGTCCGTCGACGACGCCGACGAGCGTATTCGCGAAGGTGAACTGGTCGTTTGAGAAGAACCCGAACCGCCAGTAGAGCCCGAACCACGCGAGCGCGGCGAGACAGAGTGTTGCCCCGATGTAGTTCCCGAACGCCACACGGAGCACTGCGACCCCGAGGGTGTCGGTATCGACGCCGGTGTCAGGCGTGAACCGCTCGCGGACGCTCATTGCCGGACCTCGATCGTTATTTGCGTCACTGTGATCTGTCGCTCTCTGTCGCCTTCCCGGATCCATATCGTCAGCACTGCGTCGTAGCTACCCCGGTTGATCCGTTGTGGACTGATGCCGATGGGCTTCGGCCGGAGTCGCATCCGCGTCCCTTCGGTCCCGGCCAGCTCGTACCGGCTCGTCGCGGTGATCCACAGCGACGGGATATCGATCGTGTACCTGACAGCTGGGTTCCCAGTGACACGATCTACGGTCATCACTGCTGGCGGTGCGTCCAGATGGTACCGGCCGGACCCGAACCGCCCTTGGTTGAGGGTAACCTGTTCTGTTGGCACAGAATCGACGGTCACGGCGGTGCTTCCGTCACCCACCGACGGTCCCGCCTGGGTGATGTCCACGGCGCCAACGAGCGGTCCCGACGCGACGGCGAGAATAGAGACGAAGAGCGCGAACGTGGCTGGCACCACCCACTCAGTCATAGTGTACCCGACATTGACTACCGTCGTATTTCACTCTACGGTAGCGATTATCGCTTTGGATAATGCGGCTCGGAGACAAGCAGTCAGGCGTTCACGTCTTCGAGGTGGCGGCTGGCGACGATCTTGCCCGTCGGCGTAAGCGTCGGGCCGTCAGCGCCGTCCTGTACGAGTCCATCGGCAGAGAGGTCCTGAAGAATCATCGACACCTGTGAGGAGTCCTTGCCGAGAATACTCGCCAGCGGCATCCCGTCCATATCGCCGGTCGAGTACATGGCGACCAGCACCTCCTTCTTGTCCTTCGTGAGCTCGACGTCTTTGAGCTCCTCCATGAGTTCGGCGTATTCGCGGCGGAGATAGCGCCCGAGGATGGACATCTTACGGTTCGACGCCATCGCGGCCAGCGTCGTCATGGCCGTGCCGTCTTTCATATGCCGGACTGTCAGTACCGGCCGGCTCTTGCCGTTAATCTCCCGCGTGTTCCGGTCGAAGTCCGACACCGTCTTGAGGTCGACGGCGAACGACCCGTCGTTGCGCCGGAACTCGACGTTACCGGGCGTGAGAAACAGTTTCGCCGACTTGAACGCCTCGTCGGTGACGCGACCACCGACGCGGGCGCGCTCTTTGACCGTCGTTTCGGTACCGTTGATAACGGCCTTGAACAGTACCGTCCCGAACTTCTCGATTTTTTCGTCGCCGGCTTCGATAGCTGCGACGAGTCGCTTTCCCTTTCGCTCGAAGGCAATCGTAACCGTCGAGTCGAAGAAATCGCCCAGGTCGGGCGGGACCTGCCCGATGGCGATGTCGAAGATAGAATCCAGTGGAATCGTCAGCTTGTCGTCCTCGCTCGCGGCCAGTACCAGCCGCTTCTGGGAGAGGACGATCCGACCCTTGATTGGGTCGCCCCGACCGGCCACTTCGGAGTTGAATTTACCGACGAAATCCGCGATCACTGATTCCGACATTCGTCCGTTACCTGATGTACATCAGCACTGATATTGAGCGTTTCGCGCGAGTATCAGCAGCAAAAATCGGATCTATTCGGGAAAACAGGGGCTACTGGCGTCAATTATCGAGAGTTCGAGCGATATCTGACAGCGAGGAGTCCGGTCCGCCCGTCGCTGTATAGACGACGCGCTTGCCCGGTGTCCGGAGGCCGTATTCGGTTCCGTCGGTGACCACGTCGAGGTGCGCCGAGCCGCCGAGCGAGATCTCGCTGTCGGCAACCCACTCCGCGAGGCGGTTCGTCCCGTCCCGTTCGCGGGCCAGTCGCCGATTGTCGGCAACGTGTGAGATCACCGGCTCGCCGTCGAGGCTCGTCTCGACGACAGCGTGGTATCGGTCGCCGTCCAGTGCAAGACGGACGGTGTCGCCGTCGTCGAAATCGAGCTCGTCCGGGAGTGTAACCCGCGGTCGGTCGGTCCGGCCCACCGACTCGACAGGAACGCGATGCGTCTCGACGGCGTCGTGGTCACTGGGAACGCGGTCCGGCACGTGACTTACTCGTCGTCGCCGAGAAGGTCGGCCACGTCGTCGCTGCCGCGGGCCGTGATCTTCGCGTTGATCTGGCGCGTGTCGTCGCTGACCTCGCGGCCGCGGACGGTGATCCGCTTGCGCTCGCCGTCGGTGGTCGGCTCGAAGCCGACGCCGCCATCGGACATGATCTCTTTCGTCATGACGCCGCGAACGTCAGGTCGCATCGGTCGGCCGGAGGTGTCCGAGCCGCCGGTCAGTTCAAGTGTGTACCCGTCGAGGCCGACAGCGCCGCCGTCGACCTCGTCGCCGAGCTCGCGGCCGATGAAGCGGTTTGCGTCCTGTCCGTCAACGTCGATCTGGTAGGTGTGGCCGTCCTCCGGGTCGGAGACGGCGACCGTGAATTCTGCCATACCTGTTCTCAATCAACCGCGCTTCAAAAACGCGTCGAACCGTCCGTCCCGGCCACACGGTCTCGGTTACTGGTCAGCCATCGCATCGCTCGCAATCGAACGGCCCCGGGCCTCCAGCTGTACCTCCCGGCGTGTCCGGACCGGCTCGAGGATATCAGCCTGCATCAGCCTGTCGTACACGTCTTCGACTTCCTCGATCTCCATGTCGACGAAGTCCGGGATCTTGAACGGTGAGATACCGGAGTACAGCGCCATCAGCACTTGCGTCTCTTTGTCGGAGAGGTCCACGTCGTCGGCGATATTGCGCTGCTCGCCCTGCCGGACAAGTCCCTCGATGAGCGAGACGTGTCGGGGCGTCCCCGAGATGTGGGTCTCGACGCTGGTGCCCTCGATGGTGTGTTCGACCTCCAGCAACGGTCGCTCGTCGCCCCGAATCGTCTTCTCCTTGGCCTCAACGGTCCCCACGTCGTCGATGTCCAGTTCGACGAACGTGCCGCTGGCGATGGCCAGATTGATGCAGTCGCCGTCGAGCTTGAGCCGCCCCTTCTCCCAGCCGCCATCCTGAACAACGCCACCCTTGACTGCGGGGTGGTTGACGAGGACGACGGTCTGGTCGAGCAGCGTACTGTACAGTTTCTCCTGGAACTCCTCGGCCTTCTTCGCCGAGATGAGTGTCACGTTCCGGCCGGCCTGCACCTTGATGTAGCTGTCGACCTGTGCGAGTGGCTGGTTCATCTGGCTGGCCGTGACGCTGCTGACCTTCGACAGCGGGATGGTCCGCTTGCCGTCGTTGGTCGCGAGGACGAGCCGCTTGTTCGAGAGGAGAATCCGGCCGGGTAGCCACTCGATGTCGTTTCGCTTCCGCCCGTCCGAGACGACCTGGACGAACTTCCCCTTCGTATCGACCAGTGCGTGTTCTCCGTCGCTCATCGGTTAGCCAGCTATCGCTCTGATGTACGCCCCGGCCCGTCTTAATCCACTCGGCTGACTCATCCGCGGCCACCGAGCTTCGAGATGGCCGAGAAGGCCTTCTTCCGGACTACGTCGTGTTCAGTTTCGTCGATGAGTTTATCGAGCGTTTTCCGGGAGCGCTCGCCTCCGACTTTTCCGAGTGTGAAGATGGCCTGTCCACGGACCTCGGGGTCGACATCGTCGTCCTGCACGATTTTGAGCAGCCGCCGCTCCACCATGTTGTCGTCGCCGCCGAGTTCGGCGAGGCTCGTGGCGGCGAACTGCCGGAGCATCTGGTCGTCGTCGCTGAGCGAATCGACGAGCGACTCGATGACCCGGTCCCGCTCCTCCTGACTGGTGACTCGACCGAGCATCCATGCGGTGTTGCGACGCTGGGCTGCCTGCGTGCTCTCTTCGAGAATCTCGACCAGCGGGACGACGACGCTCCGGTCGTCCGTGTTCGAGAGCTTCTCGACGACGGTATCCCGTATCTCGTGGCTCTGTTCGGTCGGAACGTTCGACAGCAGTTCGATGAGCGAGTAGACGGCCGTCCGCCGGACGGCGGCCGAGTCGTCCGAGAGGGCTTCGATGAGATAGTCGACCGGTCGGTCGTTGCCGAAGTTCCCGAACGCGCCGACGGCGATGCGCCGGACCCGCTCGTCGTCGTCCTCGTACAGCGGCAACAGCGCCTGGAGCGCCTGTCGATTCCCGATGTTGCCCAGCGCGTCGGCAGCCTCGCGCCTGACGCCGGCCTTCGGGTCCGACAGGACCGACTCAAGCGGTGTCGTCGCCCGCGAGTCGCCGATCTTTCCGGCTGACCGGGCCGCTCGTGCCCGTACTCTCGGGTCAGGGTCCTCGAAGCGCTCGGCGAGCTTCGGGACCGCGTCGGCCTGGTCGAGGTTGCCGAGGCCGTTCGCTGCTGCCATCCGGAGTTCCGGTACGTCGGCGTCGAGGACCTGCATGTACGCCTTCGCCTTCACCCAGTCAGCGGCGTCGTCTTCGAGGTCGACGCCGGCCATACTCCCGATAAGCTGTGTGATTGCGTCGCCACCGAGTTCGTCAAGCGAGTCGATAGCCGCGCCGGTGATCGCGTCGCTGTCGCTCTGGGCCGCGTCCACGAGTGCGTTGACCACGTCGCGCCGGTCGTCGTGGGCGTCGAAGTTTCCCAGTAGCTCCGCGGCACGGGTCTTGACTCGCTCGTTGTCGCTCTCCCTGAGGAGGCGGATGAGTTCCTGTGCCTTGCCGTCTCGTTCCAGTTCGTAGAGGCTCATTGGTCGCTACACACGCCGGTAGATGCGGTGTCGCTTATCGACCGCTTCGAATGAATCCCGGCACTCCGCGGGCAGCGTTTCGGTCATGCCGATCATGAGGTAGCCGCCCTCGCGAAGCGACCCGCGGATCGTCTCGAAGATGGGGACCTTGAACTCCGAATCGATGTAGATGAGGAGGTTCCGGCAGAACACCAGATCGAAATCGCGCTTGGGGTCGCCCCGGATGAGGTCGTGTTGCTCGAACGTGACCATCTCTTTGACGCGGTCCCGAATCTGGAACGTGTTGCCGTCCTGCTCGATGTACTTCGTGAAATCGTCCAGTGGTTCCAGTTCATCAGCGATATCAGTTGTCTGGGAGGTCGTGTAGGTCCCGGTGCGGGCCTCTTCGAGGATGTCGGCGTTGATGTCTGTCGCTGTGATCTCGATCTTGCGGGCGTCGATGTCTGGATCGTCGAGTGCCAGCATCGCCGCCGAGTACGGCTCCCGGCCGTCGGCGCTCGGGGCCGACCAGAGTCTGACGCGACGGTTGTCGTCCGTAAGCTCTCGGAGGACCGGCCGCAGTCGCTCCCACGCGTCCGGGTTCCGGAAGAAGCCGGTGACGTTGATCGACAGCGAATCGAGCAGTTCCTCGCGCTCGCCGTCGTCGCGTTCCAGCAGTCGCTGGTAGGACTGGTAGTCCTCGGTGTCGGTCCGACGCATCCGCGCGGTGATGCGGCGGTCGAGATACGAGTCGTTGTAAAAGCCCGACTCGAAGTCCATCTCTTCGCCGATGAACTCAACGAGATCGTTGAAGGTCCGTTCGCTGCCTTTGTTCATAGCGTCACCACGTCGAGGATGTGGACGATGTTCCCGTCGCCGAGAACGGCCGTGCCCGAGAGGCCGGGCGTGCCCGAGAGGATGCCCTCAAGCGGCTTGACGACGACCTCTTCCTGACTGTTGACAGAGTCACAGTGAAGCGCGACCTGCCGCTCGGATTCGCGGATGCGGACGAGCATCCCGTCGCCGTTGGCCGTCTCGCCCTCGATGTCGAAGGTGTCGTCGAGGTGGATGACCGGGTAGATCTCGTCGTTGTGCTTGATGACCTCCTGTCCGTTGACCTGTTTCGCCTCCTCCGTCCCCGTAATCTCGTCGACGTTCTTGATGGGGACACCGTACTCCTCGTCGCCGACCTTGACGAACAGCACCTTGACGATAGCCATCGTCACCGGCAGGCGCAGTGAGACGGTCGTACCCTCGCCCGGTTCGGAGTCGACGCTGACTGACCCGTCGAGCTGGGAGACCGTGTCGTGGACGACGTCCATTCCGACGCCGCGTCCGCTGGTATCGGTCACTTCGTCGGCCGTCGAGAAACCGGGGTGGAACACGAGGTCATACACCGCGGAGTCGTCCATCGCGTCCAGTTCCTCTGGCGAGCGGACGCCTTTCTCGATGGCTTTCTCTCTGATGCCGTCCACGTCAAGTCCGGCCCCGTCGTCTTCGACTTCGATGATGACGTGGTCGCGCTCACGGGATGCCCGGAGCGTGATGTGGCCGGTCCGCGGTTTGCCCGCCTGTTCGCGCTCCTCGGGCGGTTCGATGCCGTGGTCGACGGCGTTGCGAAGGATGTGCATCAGCGGGTCCGAGATCTCGGTGAGGATGGTCCGGTCGAGTTCGATGTCCTCGCCCTCGATGTCGAACTCGATGTCCTTGTCGAGTTCGCGTGCGAGGTCCCGGACGAGCCGCGGGAACTTCCCGACGACTTTCTTCAACGGGATGAGCCGCATGTCCATCACCGTGTTCTGGAGGTTCGCCGTTAT
Source organism: Haloarcula rubripromontorii (assembly GCF_001280425.1). Taxonomy (NCBI): domain Archaea; kingdom Methanobacteriati; phylum Methanobacteriota; class Halobacteria; order Halobacteriales; family Haloarculaceae; genus Haloarcula; species Haloarcula rubripromontorii. The sequence goes on from NZ_LIUF01000002.1 coordinate 159,422, forward strand.
TTTGTCCAGTTCGTTCAGCGTCTCGCTGGTCGAGTCGAGGTTGTTCTGCTCGACACCGCGCCGGAGTTTGATCCGGCTTGTGACCAGTTGCTCGACGAGCCCGTGGAGGTCGTCGAGCTGGTCGACGTCGACCCGGACGGACTTGATTTCGTCGACGCTGTGTTCCTCTTCGGCCCCCGGGTCGGGGTCCGCGCTCGCGTCCGAACCGGTATCGCTGCTGGTGTCGGCGTCTCCCCCGCTTATCAGCTCGTCGGTCACGTCGGTCACGTCGAAGCTGTCGACCTTCCCGGTCGTCCCGAGTTCGGCGTCGACAGTCGCCGCGTCGGGGCCGTCGAGATACAGAACAAACGTGTCCTCGAATTCGCCGTCCTCGATATCGGCGCGGCTCGGACTTGAATCGAGAATGTCGAACCGCCCCTCGATGGATTCGACGGCCAGCATCGAATCGACGCCGAGCATATCCGAGTCTCCGACGCTGATTTCGGCCTGCAGGACCTGCTCGTCGACGGCATCGCCATCGACCTCGACATCGCTGACGCTCGCATCCGTGGTGAGCGACTCGTCGCTGTCCGACGAGTCGCCGTCGTCTCCCGTTTCCGTGCCGCCCGCGGCGGCGGCCCCCTCTTCGAGGACGGCGCGGAGTTCGTCGACCATCTCGTCGGTCTCCGTCTCCGATTCGCCGTGTTCTTCGATCTCCCCGACGATGACCTCTATCTGGTCGACGCCGGCGAAGACAAGGTCCATCAGGTCCGGCGTGACCTCCATCTCGCCCTGGCGCATCTCGTCGAGCAAATCTTCCATCGCGTGCGCGAGGTTCGCCGCGTTGTCAAAGCCCATCGCTCCGAAATTGCCCTTCAACGTGTGGGCTGTCCGGAAGATCGAATCCATCGCCTCCGTGTTGGAGGGGTCGGATTCGAGTTCGAGCAGTGAGTTGTTGAGTTCGGTAATCGCTTCTTCACTTTCACGGATGAATGCGTCTAGATACTGGTCGTCCATTGTCAGGTCACCTCAGTGGTAATCGTGTCGATAATGCCGTCCGCAATGTCGTCGATAGGCAAGACAGTGTCCACACAGCCCGTCTCGACGGCGCGCTTTGGCATGCCGTACACCGCGGACGTGGCTTCGTCCTGTGCGATAGTCTTGCCACCGGCCTGCTTGATCCGCCGAATCCCGTCCGCGCCGTCCTCGCCCATCCCGGTGAGGATGAGCCCGACGAGCGGGTCGTCGATCGTCTCTGCGGCCGTTCGCATCGTCACGTCGACGGCCGGACGGACGCTGTTGACCGGGTCGTCCTGTGTCAGCTTTGTCCGCAGTCGCCCGTTCCGGTAGTTCTTGACCTCCATGTGCTGGTCACCGGCGGCGACGAGGCCCTCACCGCCGCCGATGCGCGCCCCATCGGTGGCCTCCCGGACCTCGTAATCGCTTCGCGTGTTGATCCGCTCGGCGAACCGGCCGGTGAACCCCTCCGGCATATGTTGGATGATGAGCACCCGGAGGTCTGCCTCGATAGGGAGGGTCTGCATTACTTTTTCTACCATCTTCGGGCCGCCAGTCGAGGAGCCGATAACGAGCGTCGGGTTCGAAACGTAGGCCGTCTGACCTGACGAACCCCCGGTTTCTCTCCGGTCAGCGGCCGAACCGCCGGCTGTTGTCGCTGCTGGCCCGCTGTCGCTACTTGTCCCGCCGCGGCTGCGCGTCGCGCCAACGTCGACCGCCGCGACGGAGCTGACCATCTCGACCAGCTGGTCTTTCAGGCGTGACATCTCCATCGACACCTCACCACCCGGCTTGGTGAAGAAGTCGACCGCGCCCTTATCGAGCGCTTCGAACGTCACGTCGGCGTTTTCGTCGGTGTGGGCCGACAGCATCAACACCGGTGTCGGAGACTCCGCCATGATGCGCTCCGTGGCTTCGATGCCGTTCATTACCGGCATCTCGACGTCCATTGTCACGACGTCCGGCTTGTGTTCGATAACGGCTGACACAGCCTCCTCGCCGTCACGCGCCTGCGCGACAACGTCGATACCGCCATCACTGAGGATATCAGAGATGACACTCCGCATGAAGTGAGAGTCGTCTGCGACCACGGCGCGGACACCATCTGCCATATCACCAACGCTCCCGTCGGCTAGGAGACATCGGCGAACGAGACATCCTCATACCTACTTCGAAATCGCGTTCGGCCCCGAAATAAATACTCCGCCCACGTAATCAAAGTTGATAGCCCAGCAGGCACCTTTATGCGCCACTATCCGCGACAGTGTGGATAAGAACCGCAATGGCAGCACAGTCAGCCACCACCGGCCAGGTACTCGAGTTCCAGCTCGGCTCGGAAACGTACTGCGTGAGTATCGACTACGTGACTGAGATCGTCGACATCGGCGAACTCACGTCTGTCCCGAACGCCCCGCCACACGTCCGTGGTGTCATGGACCTTCGCGGGCGCACGACATCGATTGTTGACCCGAAGGTCGTCTTCGGCATCGAGGACGAGGGCGCGGAGAAGCGTATCATCGTTTTTGACCCGGAAATCGTCGAAGAGCAGGGCGCGGCCGGCTGGCTCGTCGACGAAGTGTATCAGGTAGTGCAGGTCACTCCGGAACAGGTCGACCGGTCCCCCGCGAACGACGCAGGCTCGATTCGCGGCGTCATCAAGCGAGATGACAGTTTTGTTATCTGGGTGGACCCCGCCATCGTCCACGCTGGTGACTGATTCCGGTTTGTTTAGCGACACACCAGCAAGACTTTTTAACATTCCCGACAGAGAAGTATCTAATCAACTTCCAGTTCCTTCCGAAACTATGATTGAGCAAACCAAAACGGGGATCGAGGGCCTCGACGACATTCTGAACGGCGGTATTGTGAAGAACTCGACAACACTGGTGAGCGGTAACCCCGGCGCCGGGAAATCGATCCTCTGTCTCCAGTACATCTACAACGGCATCGAAAAGTACGACGAAAAAGGTATCTACCTCTCTTTCGAGGAGGATGAGTCGGACCTCCGAGAGGCCGCCGAATCCCTCGGCTTCGAAAACTGGCAGGACCACGTCGACAACGGCGATATCAAGGTGTACGACAAGCAGGTTCTCTTGCGCGAGAACGACTTCACGTCCTCGCTGGATATTCTACTGGAAGAACTCGAAGACGGCGACTACGACCGGCTGGTGCTTGATTCGCTTGCCATGTTCGAACTGTTCTTCGAAAACGAGAAGGAAAAACGGACCTACCTCCTGAAATTCACCGACATTCTCAGTGACAGCGGCCTCACGACGCTGATGACCAACGAACAGGGGGCCGTTTTCCCGGACACCGAAATCGGGCTGGAGAACTATCTGACTGACGGCAACATCTATCTCATCCAGACGCCGACCGACACCGGCGTGAACAGATACGTCTGGGTCGCCAAGATGCGAAAGCAGAACATCGAGACCGACATCTATCCGATGGAGATCGACCGCGGCGGCATCGATGTCCACCAGAACGCCAGCGCCTTCTCGATGATGAGCGAGGAAGAATCACCAATTTAGGAATAGGAATAGGCCATTATTACTCCGTAGAACGACGGATACAGACACACAGAACGCTATTTTCGCACGAACGCCCCGCAGTGCGTGTTTCCCCTTCTTTCACTCGATATCACAGGCGATAGCTTTATTATCGACTGAATTTATGATTTGATAACGATGGATTCAGGGGAGATTCTTCAGACGCTTGGTAATAAATACAGTGCCGAAATCCTTGACGCGACGGACGAACCGGTCTCCGCACAGGAGCTCAGCGACGAACTCGGAATCCCCATCGCGACGTGTTACAGACGGATCGATGAACTGACCGAACACGATCTGCTTGAACTCCACGACAATATCCTCTCTGACGACCGCCGTCGTATCAAGGTGTACCGGCGCAATGTCGACGAGGTCAGGGTCGACTTCGACGACGAACTAACAGTCCACATCGAAGAACGGTCGGAAGTGACCAACAAACTCGACGAAGCGTGGCGGACCCTGTCAGAGCGATAAAGCGGCTCTAACCGTCGTTATCACGAAAGATATTTTCGAGCATGGATTTAATAACGGGTTCGCTGTAGCACTGTACAGTGCTGATGATAGAACTTCTCTATGCCATATCGACGCTGGTGTTCGTCGTCGCCGGACTGACAATGGTGGGGATGGCCATGCGGGCATACATCCAGACATCTCGGCAGGCGATGCTCCACCTCTCGGTGGGGTTTTCGCTCGCTATCGCGGGCGCGGCTGCGACGATGATTAGCGCGTTCATCAACGACTTCGAGGGGGTGCGGTCGCTACTGCTGGTCAACAGTGGGTTGACGACCTTCGGCTATCTGTTCGTGATGTACAGTCTCGTCACGTACGAGTGACTACGTGTTTCGGCTACACCAACTGACCGGCCAGCCTCCGACCGGGTCTCTCTGTCGACGATGGTCTCGATGTCCATATTCTATAACCCGAACCCCAACCAGCCCAGAAGTACCAGACCTCTCGACGATACACCAGACGACCATTTCCATCGCTGATACCAACTTACGGAAGCGATTAAATCTGATTCTTGGAGGTGCTGTGGCTCGGCCACCGTCTTCAGGCCAAATTATAGGTGTTCTCTATGCAAATCCCGCTAACAGCCCTTCAAAACGCCATTATCAGGTTGGATAATTTGGGGGGAGGTATTATTACTGGCGAAAAGAACGGTTGCATAGGGTCAGACAGACCCGGATCAACAATGCTAACGGAACTAACGAACGACGACGACCGCGGGCAGGTCGGTATCGGCACCCTGATCGTGTTCATCGCGATGGTGCTGGTGGCGGCAATCGCTGCGGGCGTCCTGATCAACACGGCTGGCTTCCTCCAGAGCAGCGCCGAGGAAACCGGCCAACAGAGCAGTGACCAAGTGACGAATCGGCTTGAGGTCGTGACCACGGTTGGGACCGTCGATGGCGGCGCGGTAGATACAGTTGAAGTGACGGTCAAACGAGCACCCGGTGCTGCGAATATAGACCTTGGAAGTACTATCGCACAGTGGGTCAGTTCGGACGGGTCTTACGACCTAACTCAGGGAGCTTCGGCTGACAGTTCGACATTTAGCGTGTCGGACGTACAAGATGACGACAACTCTATTTCTTCAAGTAACGTCCTCAACGACCCTGCAGACCGGGCGAAGCTGACGTTCTCTGCGAACGATATCATCGGTGACGGTACCGCTGGCACGGGTCTGTCAGAAGGCGCAACGGCAACTGTCCGACTGAACACCCAGTCTGGTGGAACCAGCACGGTTCGACTGGTCGTCCCGGAGACCCTGTCTGGTAATTCTGCAGTCACCCTCTAGATTCGGTCATCTATTCGGTTTGACGCAGTTCTCTTTTCATCCACCCTGACCAGCGACGGAGTTATACGATAGCCTCACACACTAGTAGCTATGGCTCGGCGGTCAGACGAACCGAATCCGGAAGAGGGCAAGGTACTTTCGCCCGAAGAGCTCGATATCGCCGACGACGAGCACGTCACTGAAATCGACGAAGGCCGCTACGTCGTCTCGTCGGATGTCCGCACTGACGACTCCTACGGGAACCAGGTCTCATCGGATTCGGCGTCTGAATCATCGCCGTCTCCTGCACCAGACCCGGAACCGTCGACGCCCAAATTCTCCGATGCGAACGTCCACGAGTGGCTTGCCGAACAGATGGCCGACTCAAACGCCAGATACGGCTTCGACGTGACCGCGAAGTTCGACGGCGACGTCGACCAGCAGCAGCTTGCTTCCAACGACATTGTCACCGTTTTCGAGAGCTTCATGCTCTGGTACGGCCGCCAGATGGACGGATCGACACCGGTCGAAGAAGTGCTAGGTATTCTGCTGTCGGAATCGAACGTTCCGGTTCGCTACCCGCCAGCGGTCATCAAGCAGCTCGTCCGGTCGACACAATTGACGCCGGACGATTCCATCGCTGATCTCCTGGAGGCCGTCGAAGATGCCGACGGCGCGGAACTCTGATACGGACCGCTTGTACGTCATTGCCACACGACGGCCTGCAATCGAGTAGCTGTTGCGGTCAACAGGACAGCAGTCTAACCAGCCGACGGGGGATTTAAATCTGGGCGCGGCAGTGTGTAGGGTAGATAATGGTCCCGCGTCAGCCACCGACGGTTGTTGCCCTGTTTGTTCTGGTAACGCTCGTCGTGACGGGACCGCTCGTCGGCGTCGACGCTGTCAGAACGCAGCCGACGACTATCGGTGACGGGACGGCGGCCATCAGTTCCGTCCAACTGCCAACATCGGAGATACGGATCACGGACGGCCGGTTCGGAACGGACGTTGCGTATCTCCGGGTACCCGATGCCAGCGTAACCGTTGCTTCTGTCACGGGCCGCCCGAGGCTGCTGTATCAGGTCGCGGTCCCTGCGCTCGACATCTCCCGCGAAGACGAGCAGGTCCTCTCGGAGGGCCAGTCTGGAACGCATCGACTCGCGCCAGGCGACAGAGCGGTACGACCGTCGACACTGGAGCGGGACGTGTACAGGGGAACCGTCCTGCTTCGGGTCCAGAGCTTCGAAACCGCTGAGACAATCGTCGCTGAAAACGTGACAGTGCAGGTGGACCGATGACCCGAGACGCCGAGTGGTTCAGCGGTCGCTGTCGACAGTTTGGAAAGGCTGTGTTCGGCGACCGCTACGGCTATGTCCTCTGGCTCGGTCTGCTCGTTACGTTTGGGCTCTACTGGCGCGTCGGCATTTTCATCACCGACACGTACACCACAGCCAACGCGCTCGTCGCTGTGTCGAACGGGCAGCTCCACATCACAGAGACGCCGTACACCTTGACACTCGGCGCACAACCGGGCCTGCACGAGTCCGGCAGCAAGCTGTACGGACGAAACTACGGGCAGATCCTGCTAGCTGTCCCGCTGGTCTGGGCCCTTCAGGCGTTGTCTACCTTCATTACACCCCGGCTATTGCTTCTTGGGCTCTGGTCGGGCACTGCACTCGCTTTCGTGTCTCACGTCAGCGTGCTCGGGCAGCGCCACACCAATACCGCGAGACGCACTGTTCTGTGGGTCGGTAGCAGTCTCGTCGCCGTCCTGTTTCTGGCCGGTGCGCTGACAGCGACAGCCCTCCCGGACACCGCGCTCCCGATAGCTGCGTTCCAGATTTCAACGATGCTTGCAGCGGCGACGACCAGTGTCGTTCTCTACCGCCTCGTCGGAATCTGGCATGACCGCTCAGTTGCCCTGGCGGCTGGTGCTGCAATCGGTGTCGCCTCGTCTGTCGGATTCTGGGCTTCGCTTCCGAAACGGCACGTCATAGTGGGACTGTTGCTACTGATGTCGGTGTACCTGTTCGCTCGGAGCCGGCTTGCGTATGCTGACGCCAGCTTTCGGGAGGCACTCGGCTTTCGCGCCGGTGCGTACGCCGCCGCTGGACTGGTAACTTGGATCCATGCCTTCGAGGGATTCTTCCTCGTGGTGACACTGGCCATCGTGGACCTTGTCACTGCGCGCCGAAATTCGCTCGTCCACCTCGCTGGTATCGGCCTCGCGCTCTTCCTTGGATCGGTCCCAATGCTCGTGACGAATTTCCTTATCTCCGGCAACCCGGTCAAACCGCCGCGGTTGCTCCCCGCCGTCGGGGGTGCGAACGTCGAGTTTACACCCGGCGGCGATGCCGGGACGGGTGGCGAGAGCGCCGCTGGCGGAACTGAGGGTGCTGGAGGGGATAGTGGCGCTGGCGAGACTGGTAGTGGGGATTCCACCGGGACAGGTGGTGAATCCGGAACGCCGATACTCACACCGGTTTTCGGCCTGTTCGAACGTGTTCTGGGACCTGCGGCACCTGCGATGGTGTTCGTCTCGGATGCGGTCAGTCATGGCCTTGACGTGTTAACTACGCCAAAGCGAATGTCCCAGATATTCCTGCGGAGCGGCTCCGCGCCACGGATCGACTACGCCCCCAATTCATACGAAGCGATCGAACTCACGATGCTCGAGGCCGTCCCGCTTTTCGGCGCGGTCGCGGCACTCCCTGTGGTCCTGGGCCGATCAGCTAATCAGCGCATGCGGCAATGGAGTGTCCGTCCGTCACAGTACTCGCCCCGAACACAGACCGATCTGCTCGTTACGGCTCTCGCGGCTGTGTTCACGCTCATCTATCTGAGCCGTCTGCCGCTGCACACACAACTCACTGTTCGATACCTGCTGCCGACGGTCTCGATCATTATGTACGGCGTCGTTCGGCTTCCCGCAGTTCACGAACCCGTCAGCGAGGCGGGGGGGTGGCTCGCCGGCGGGTACGCCGCGAGTACAATCGGTGGTCTCATCCTCGGACTCGGTGTCGTTGCCGGACTCGATCTGGCGCTTGGAGAGTCGGTACAGTTTCACGCACTCCTCAATCTCGGTGGGGCAGCAGTCTGTGGCGGGACTGTGCTGGGCCGCACACTCGTTCCTGATCGGGTCCCGTCCAGAGCGGTCGCACTGGGGCTGGCACTTCCGGCGGGACTGACGACAGCGTACCTCCTCCTGTCGGGGCTCGTGTACTTCCAGTATGGCTCCTTCGCGCTCGATTTCATCCGCGTTCTCACACGCCATCTCCCTGCGGTGTAACTTGGTTTCGGAGCCCACCGATATCACACGCGATAATTTACGGGACACCTTTATCTTACCCATCACGGTATGTAGGCTTGATAGGCATGCCAGACGTACTGATCGCCGACGATTCAGAGTTTATGCGTAACCTCCTCCGCGAGATTCTCGAAGAAGATCACGAGATCGTTGGGGAGGTCGAGAACGGAGTCGAAGCTGTCGAAGTGTTCAAAGAAGAGGGGCCAGACCTGGTGATGATGGATATCGTGATGCCGATCCGGGATGGCATCGAGGCCACGGACGAGATCAAATCTTCTAATCCGGATGCGAACGTCATCATGTGTACAAGCGTTGGCCAAGAAGAGAAGATGAAGGAGGCGGTGAAAGCGGGGGCTGACGGGTATATCACCAAGCCGTTCCAGAAACCCAGTGTGATGGAGGCTATCGAGGACGTCGTCCCCTCATAGATGAACGTCGATATTCAGTCGCTCGGCACGTTCAACCAACTCGCTCACGAAGGGGCTGAACAGGCCACGCAGTCGATGGGCCAGATGACGGGTATCGATGCCGTCGTCGACGTAACCAAGATCACGCTGCTCGACAGAGCAGATGTCGGCGAGGAACTGGCCGGCCGGGACTTCGTCGGGGTCGAGTTCTCCTTCGATGGCGTTTTGGAGGGCGATACCGTGCTTGCCTTCGACGTGGACAGCGCCGGAACGATCACCGAGGAGATGATGCCCGGTAGCAGCGACGACGAGGCGATGGCCAGAAGCGGTATCGAAGAGATCGGCAACATCATGATGAGCGGGTTCATCGATGGGTGGGCCGACTTCGTCGGTGCAACCATCGACCACTCCCCGCCGATGTATGTCGAGGAGTCCGGCAGTGATGTGCTCCCCGATGCACCCGCTGACGCCGACCATCAGCAGGTGTTCGTGTTCAAATCCGAGATCGAATGGATCGACGAGTCGGTGAACTTCTACATCTACATGCTCCCTGAGTACGAGTCGCTCACGGAGATGATGGTAGAGCACGTCGACACGGACGGCGACGCCATCCCCATCGACAAGCTCCAGACGTTCAACGAGATGACGACCAGCGGCACCCAGAAAGCCGCTGACAACGTCGAAATGATGACCGGTATCCCGACCGAGTCGGAGGTGACACAGATCAGCTTCGCCCCCATCGAAGACGTGCCGAAACAGATCGGCACGGACACCTTTGTCGGGACGGTCGTCGAGTTCACCGGGACGCCCAGTGGCTACCTCATGGTACTGTTCGACGAGGTCTCTGCAATCAACGTCGCGGAGGCGATGATGCCCATCGAGATGGACAGCGACGAGCTAACCGACCAGCACAAGGCTGCCATCGAGGAACTGGGGAATATCATGACGAGCGGGTTCGTCGACGGCTGGGCGAATGTCCTTCAGACATCGGTCGAACACACGCCGCCGAAGGTCGTCCATGACATGGGGCGGGCGATCATGGATCCGCTTGCGGCACAGGTCGGACAATATCAGGAACACGCGTTCATCATCGACTCGCAGATGCAGACCGACGACATTGAGTTCCAGGCAGAGATTCACGCCCTGCCCAACGAGAAAGAGTTGCGCGCTGCCCTCAACGACCTTGATGTCGAGCGGGCGACCGAGACGGGCGCGGATGTCGAACAGATATTCAAATAATGAAAGTATACGATGGTACCCAAACAGAGAGCCCCGAACAAAGTACGCCCGAACGTATCAAGGTCGGCATCGCCGAGTACAAGGTGACCACAGAGCCGGCCGTGCTGACCACGAGTGGGCTCGGCTCCTGTATCGGGATCGCAATATACGACACCCGCAAGACGGTGGCCGGTCTCGTTCACGTCATGCTTCCGTCGGCGGCCGATATCGACGGCGGGAACCATGCGAAGTTCGCGGACACAGGCATCGAAGCACTCATCGAGGCCATGGCGGATGCCGGGGCGTCGACGGAGGCGATGGAAGCCAAAATCGCCGGTGGGAGCGATATGCTCGACTTCTCGGAGAGTGGCTCCTCTATCGGGTCGCGAAACGCGAAGAAGGTACGCGAGACGCTCGATGAACACGGTGTTCCCGTTGTCGGTGAAGACCTAGGTGGTGACCACGGCCGGTCCGTCAAACTCGAAGCCGACACCGGTAATTTCACCGTCAAAAGCGCGAACACGGACTCGATAACACTGTGATATCTGCGGACAGTCTCCGTGCCTGCCGTTCGGCGTCAGACGGACGACAGCCGTTCGTCTGCCGGGGGCGCACTGGGACAATCTGTTCTCCGATTGTCTGGTCGGAATTAATCTGAAATGTAACGGGCTAGTACTTGGGCTGTTAATTTACCGTATCTGAGCCGGGAAAATGGGATATTATTATCAAATATGATACGCTAAGGGGAATATTCAAGAGTAGAAACAGCATGAGATACAACAGATGAGTAGTCCTGCTCTCGTGCCACTGGCTCCAGCCGTCTCACCGGAACTGGTTGGACTGGCACCAGCCCTCTTTGTTCTGCTGACCGGCGGGCTGGTCGGTATGAGCATCAAAAATATGTTCGATTCGATTCTGTCGGACGACGAGAGCGCGGACACGAGTGAGGACGACGGTGGCGGTGAGATGGCCGACGGCGGCGGTCTGATGGCCGATGACGGCGGTGGCGACGATCTCGGCGGTCTCGGCGGTCTCGACGATGGCGGCGACGACATGGGTGGGTTCGGCGACGACGAGTTCGGCGACATGGAGGACGCGAGCGGGCCTGACACTGACGAACTAGAACACCGGCTCGACGAACTGGAAAACGAGGTCGGCAGCCTCTCCTCGACGGTCAACACGGTGCGGACAGAAAACGAGAGTATCTCGGAGTCCGTCGAAGAAACCGAGGAGAACGTCCGGAAGCTGCTCGACATCTACGAGATGGTTACCCGTGGCGTCAACCCCTTCGCCGACGATGTCGATGGCGGCATGGGTGGCATGGGCGAAGGCGGCGGTTCCTTCGGCCTGTTCGATGATGACGGGAGCGACGACACCGAGGAGGACATCAACGACGATGTCGCCAACGCCGACGCAGAAGGGTTCTTCGACGAAGACTTGACGGAGGACACAGGCGGCGATATGTCGATGGACGACGGCGGCGTCGACGATATGTTTCCCGACGACGGCGACGATATGGGCGGCTTCGAGGACGACGGCGGGTCGTTCGACGAGGAGTTCGACGACTTCGACGACACGGAGGACGACATGAGCATGGACGATGGGATGAGCATGGACGACGAGGAGAGTATGGACGACGACAGCGACGACGGCGACGGCGGCAAATCGTTCGCAGAGCTCAAAGACGAGTACGAGTCCGGCGACGCCGAGTGGGCCGAAGGTGAGGAGCCTGAGGACGAAACGGACGACGATGACGACCTACTGGCGGACGACGATGATGATCTGCTGGCCGACGAGGACGACGACCTGCTCGGCGAGGATGATTCGGATGACGATGCAAGCGGGCTAGAAGACGACGACCTCTTCGACGAGGTTATCGAGGACGACGGGCTCGACGACGGTGAAGCGGCGACGGAATCTGAACCGGAGCCTGAGCCGGAACCCGAGCCCGAGCCAGCCGTAGAACCGGAGCCGGAGCCCGAACCTGAGCCCGAGCCGGAACAGACCACGCAAACGGACACGACAGCCGCTGGTCACGACGATGCAGCAACGGTAGACGACGATTCAGACGCAGGCGCGGACGACGACGGAAAACCGTACCTGGCGACGATGCCGGAAGGGTTCGCGGCGGACCTGATTATCGTCGAATGGCTCGAGTTCCTGGTCCAGCACTCGGGCTACCGTGAGACGGCTCGCGCCATCGACTACTACGAGACTATCGACTGGATCGACGAGTCGGTCGCGGACCAGCTCAAGGCGTACCTCCGGGGCTTCGACGACGTGAACGACACCGGGGATGGGCTGTCTATCGACCACCACACCGAGAGCCTACACTACATCTCGCAGCTTGACAGTGACAGCGGCGCTGACGCCGTTGCGCTCTCGAAACTGGTGGGGGGTGGTTCCGATGGGATTCAGCGTTAGCGGCTCGGCGGCCGTCATTTTCGTGGCTGCCTTCATCGGCTTCGGGATGTTCTACTCCGCGGCCGCGAACAGCTTCGAGCGAGTCAACGATGCCCGCGAGGACCAGCGCGACCGACTGCTCGATCAGCAAAACACTGACATCTCGCTTGTCTCGGCGACGTGGAACAGCAGCGGGAACGACAATCTCGTCGTGACCGTCGACAACACCGGTTCGGAGACGCTGTCGGTCGATGCAACCGACCTGCTGGTCGACAACGAGTACCGCGCAGGTTACGGCACGACCGTCGACGGTGACGGTTCGACGGACATCTGGGCGTCACAGGAGCGGTTGACGATTACCGTCTCCTCGCTCAGTAGCCAGCCTGACCGGGTGAAAGTCGTCACCGAGAACGGTATCGCCGACACGATGGTGGTGAGCTAACATGGCGAGCGTCTCCGTCTCACACCTGATCCTGTTCATCGCGTCGATGGCCATCGCCGCGAGTGTGGCTGGCGTCTTTACGAGCAGTATCGGCGAACTGAGCAACGCTGTCTCGGAACAGGGGGTGGACGTGAGCAGCGATGTCCGGACCGATGTGGAAATCATCTCCGACAGCGGCAGCGACAGTATCTACGATAGCGGCGACGAAACGATCACGATACACGTCAAAAACACTGGTTCGGAGACGTTGGCCCCGGTTCCCGGACAGGTGGACCTGTTCGTGGATGGGGTTTTCGCCAGTGACTACACGGTGACGCTGGAGCCGGACGGTGGCAACATCTGGCGGCCCGGTGAGGTCGTCCGCATCGATATCAACGACAACCTCAGCAGCGGCGACCACCGTCTCAAGCTCATCGTCAACGGCGACGAGGAGGTGTTCGAGTTCAACACATGAGTATCGCAAGTACTGACCTATTCTCGCTTGGACTGGACGATCACGACCGGCTGAACAAGGAACTGGGCGGCGGTATCCCACCCGGCAGTATCATCCTCGTCGAGGGGGACTACGGGGCCGGCAAATCCGCCATGAGCCAGCGGTTCACCTACGGCCTCTGTGAAGAAGGCCACGAGGTGACCTACCTCTCGACGGAGCTGACCGTCGGGAGCTTCCTCGACCAGATGCACTCGCTGTCGTACGACATGGTCGACCACATCCTCGACGAGAACGTGCTGTTCCTACACGCCGACATCGGCGAATCGAACGCTCTCACCGGCGGTGACGAACAGTCAGACCGGAAGGAACTCCTCAAACGGCTGATGGAGGCCGAGGTGATGTGGGACGCCGATGTCGTTGTCATCGATACGTTTGACGCTATCCTCCGCAACGACCCCAAGTTCGAGGCCCTCGTCCGGCAAAACGAGGAGCGACAGGCCGCCCTGGAGGTCATCTCGTACTTCCGGGACGTCATCTCACAGGGCAAATGCATCATGCTCACTGTCGACCCGTCAACGCTGGACGAGGAGGCCATCGGTCCGTTCCGGGCCATCGCAGACGTGTTCATCGAACTGGAGATGATCGAGGTCGGCAACGACGTGCGCCGGCAGATCAACGTCCTCCGATTCGCCGGCATGGGTGAGCAGGTCGGTGACACCATCGGGTTCTCGGTGCGTTCGGGAACCGGCATCGTCATCGAATCGCGCAGCGTCGCCTAGAGGTGAGTTAAGATATGACAGATCACGGACGTGCGAAACCGTCGGACGAACTTCGACAGATGGCAGCGCGGCGGCCCCACCTGCGGGACCACCTGAAGAAGTTCAAACAGATCACCGGTGAGTTCCCGATGCTCATCGACGAGGCTGACGACGAGTACGAGACCAACCGGCCGAACGTGCTCTACCCGGTCGGTGGCCCCATCTTCTGTCATATCTACGGCGACGTGGGTCAGGACATGAAGTACTACGCTATTGAGCCGGAACTCGACGAGGACGAGCGGGCCGTCTTCGGGAAGGTCCGGAACCGCCTGCTCCAGCGCAGCGTCAACAAGCCTGCGCCGGAAAACGAGGCCCAGTTCGACGACCGCATCGAGGAACTGCTTCAGGAGACCACGAAAATCCGGGACGAGGACAGCGACAGCGGCGTGCTCACGCGCCTGTCGAACCTGACCGACGTGAGCAGCGTCGAGGTCACACAGGAGACCTACGAGAACATCCTCTACCGGCTGAACCGCGACATCGTCGGCCTCGGCCCGCTCGAACCGGTCATGCGCGACCCGGCCAACGAGGACATTCACGTTATCGGCCGTAGCGAATGCCACGTCGACCACGGGGTCTACGGCATGCTGGAGACGACTGTCGAGTGGCAGAGCGAGGAGGCCTTCGACCAGTGGCTCCGCAACATGGGTGAGCGGATGGGCGATCCGGTCTCCGACTCGGACCCCATCGTCGACTCGACGCTCCCGGACGGGTCGCGTCTGAACCTCATCTACTCCGACGACGTGAGCCTCAAAGGGCCTTCACTCACGATCCGTCAGGGCGACGACGTTCCGCTCTCGATTTTCCAGATTACCAAGTGGATGACGCTGTCGCCGCAACTGGCCGCGTATCTCTGGCTCTGTCTGGAGAACGAGCAGACCGTGTTCGTGGTCGGGGAGACGGCGTCCGGGAAGACGACGACGCTGAACGCCATCACCTCGTTCATCCCCGACGACGCGAAGATCTACACCGCGGAGGACACCGCCGAGGTGCTGCCCCCACACAACACCTGGCAGCAACTCCTGACCCGTGAGGGCGAAGACGAGGGGACCAGTATCGACATGTTCGACCTGGTCGCCGCTGCACTGCGTTCTCGCCCCGACTACATCATCGTCGGGGAGGTTCGTGGTGAGGAGGGTCGGATGGCGTTCCAGGCGGCCCAGACCGGTCACCCGGTGATGCTGACGTTCCACGCGAGCGACATCGTGTCGATGATTCAGCGGTTCACCGGCGAACCCATCAACGTTCCCGAGACGTTCATGGATGTGGCCGACGTGGCGCTGTTCCAGAACCGCGTCAAGCAGGGCGATCAGGTCCTGCGCCGCGTGACCAGCGTTCAGGAGATAGAGGGCTACTCGAAGGAGATGGACGGTGTCGTTACCCGGCAGGTGTTCAACTGGGACCCCGTCGAGGACGAGATCATCTTCCAGGGGATGAACAACTCCTTCGTCCTCGAAGAGCAGATCGCGACCCTGCTCGGCTACGAGGACACGCGTGACATCTACGACGACCTCGAATTCCGTGCGAACCTCATCGAACGCGCCATTCAGGAGGGGATTCTGGGGTATCACGAGGTCAACGACTTCATTTCCGACTTCCAGCGTGACGGCGTCGAAGGGATTCCGTTCAATATGGCACGGCCCGACTAACGATGGCACAGGGTGAAGCCGAGAGCGACCTCGATCTGACGATATCCGAGACGATCCAGTCGCTCGTTGAGTCCTACCGCCAGATGACGATTCCGCTGGAGCGGTATCTCTTTCTCATCCTCCTACCAGCCGTCGCCTTCTTCATTATCTCGACGGTCGTTGCCCTACTGCTGGAGCAGCCCTTCGCAGTCCGAGCACCGATCCCCCTGCTCGGCTTCCTCGTGATGGCGTCAGCGATTTTCTACCCGAAAATCCTCCTGAGCCAGCGTAAACGCGAACTCAACAACCGGTTTCACCTGCTCATCACGCACATGACTGTGCTGGCGACGACGAAGATTGACCGGATGGAGGTGTTCCGAACGCTGGCCGAGGAGGACGAGTACGGGGAACTCGCCATGGAGATGCACCGCATCGTCCAGCTGGTCGACACCTGGAACCTGAGCCTCGACGACGCCTGCCGTCGCCGCGCCAAACAGGTCCCGAGCCGCGCCGTGTCGGACTTCTTCGACCGCCTCGCGTACACCCTCGGGGCCGGACAGGGACTCGACGACTACCTCCTGACCGAACAGGAGCAGATCATCCAGCACTACTCGACGGTGTACAAGAGCTCCCTCGACAGCCTGGAAGTGATGAAGGACCTCTACCTGTCGATGATCCTGTCGATGACGTTCGCGCTGGTGTTCGCCGTCGTTCTCCCGGTGCTGACTGGGACGAATCCGACGATGACCGTCAGCGCCGTCATCGTGATGTTCGTGTTCGTCCAGACCGGGTTCTACCTCGCCATCCGCTCGATGGCTCCCTACGACCCGGTGTGGTTCCACCCGGTCGATTACCCGTCGCCGATTGAGTCAAAGCTCAACAAGTCGATGGCGGCCGGCGTGGGGCTGTCGATGCTGCTCGTGTTCATCACGCTGGGCGGGATGCTCGGCATCTCGCCGATCACGCTGAACGACCTCTTCTTTATGTTCGATGAAGTGCCGCTGCCGCTGTATGCCGCCGCGCCGATCACGCCGATGCTCATCCCCGGTATCGTCTTCCGGCAGGAAGAACAGCGCATCAAGGACCGGGACTCGGAGTTCCCGAACTTCATCCGCGCGCTCGGTGCAACCGAGGGCGCGAAGCAGTCTACCACTGGGGCGGTGCTTCGCACGCTCCGAAAGAAAGACTTCGGCGCGCTCTCACCGAACATCGATAACCTCTACAAGCGGCTGAATATGCGGATCGAGCCGACATCTGCCTGGCGCTTTTTCACCGCCGACTGTCGGTCCTATCTCATCCAGACCTTCTCCGAGATGTATCTTATCGGCCGCGAGATGGGTGGGTCGCCAAAGCAACTGGGCGAGCTCATCTCCGAGAACATGAATCAGGTGCTGCAGCTCCGCCAGAAGCGCAAGCAAGCGACGACGACGCTCGTCGGCCTCCTGTACGGGATGACCGCCGCGTCGACGTTCGCGTTCTTTATCGGCCTGCAGGTCGTCAACATCCTCGCGGGCATGTCGCTCGACCTGAGTACCGGGAGCCGTCTTGACGCCGCCTCGCTCATCAACACCAGCGTCTACAACATCCCGCTCATCGAGTTCCTGCTCATCATTATCATCATGTTCGGCGCGATGCTGTCGTCGCTGATGATCCGAACTGTCGACGGCGGCCACAACGCCAACACCTACATGCACTTCGTCATTCTCACATGGATCGGCGCTATTACCGGGACGTTCACGAAGTGGCTGGTGTCGCAGTTTCTCGCCATCTAGTACCTTTTTACTGCAGGGGGTTCCCGCAGCGCCGCAGGCGCGAGGAAACCCCCTTTGCAAAAATCCACGCTAAAAACGGCCTCCGAGTCGCGCTCTGCGAGCGCGCTCGGAGTGAAACCACGCGCCGTCGCCGCGCGGTACGGTGCCAGTGTCACGGCCGCGGCGACACCTGCCCTTCCCCGAGTCGCGCCACGGAGGGCGCTCTCGGCCAACAGCATCGCGACAGCCGCCGCCGACCGACGGCACAGCCAGCACCGCAGCGACTACGCCTCGAAGCCGTCTTCCCACCGGAACAGCCCGTCTCGCTGGACGATTTCGCCGTCGACTTCGAGCCGCGATCCCTCGCCCATCGTCGTGATGAGGTCCTCGTGGACGGCGCTGTCGTTGCCGGACTCACCTTCGGGGAGACAGGCGTCGTACGCGCGCCCGAGCGCGAGGTGGACCGTTCCGCCCATCTTCTCGTCGAAGAGGATGTTGTCGGTGACGCGGTCGACGCCGCGGTTCATCCCGACCCCGAGTTCGCCAAGCTGGCGGGAGCCGCCGTCGGTGCCGATGATTTCCTCGATGACTGCCTCGCCCTGCTCGGCCGACCAGTCGACGACGACGCCGTCTTTGAACGTCAGCTCGACGTTTTTCACCCGGCGGCCCTGTATCGTCATCGGCACGTCGAACGTGACGACGCCGGCGGTGTCGTAAGGCGCGGTGAACACCTCACCCGAGGGGAGGTTGTGGGAGTCGTAGGCCACACTGGCGGCGGAGTTGACGGCGACCCGACCGTCGATGAACAGCGTGAGGTCCGTGCCGTCAGCGACGAGACGGACCGTCTCGCCGTCGTCGAGAATGTCTTTCAGTCGGGCCTGTTCTTCGGCCAGCGCCTCCCAGTCCCGAAGCGTCGCGTCGTAGACGAAGTCCGCGTAGTCGGCGTAGGCCATCCCGGCCTGCTGGGCCATCGCCCGCGTCGGGTGCTGGGTCGACACCCAGTCGGTGTCCAGCCGGGCCTCCCTGATTTCTTGCCGGGCCGTCGAGTACGCCTGCCGCCGGTCGCTGTCCACGTCGGCCGTCTCGGTGGTATTCCGCGATCCCTTCAGGAACAGCACACTGTCGGCTCGCTCGTACAGCGCCAGTTCGTACTCGGGGTCCTCGGTGAACGACCCGTCGTGAGCCTGCAGATAGGCCCGTGTGAGTTCGTCCGACTGGTACGTCGACAGGAGGTTCGCGCCGCGGTCGCCAAGCTGCTCTGCCACGGCGACGGCGAGGTCGTGGGCACCGTCTTCAACGGCCACGACCACGTCGTCGCCCGCCTTGATGCGTGCGCTCCAGTCGACGAGAATCCGAGCGTGTTCGCGTATGCGGTCGTCCATGCTCTCACCAGGAGTGGCCGGAACAAAACGGCGGTGGTCCTCGGAATATCACGTACGATGTGATTGTATTCCGTAGATTTTTTGCATTCCAGAGTCGGAGTATCCAGTGCAGCACGGGACAGCGTTACGTGGCAATTGCTGGCTTCCCACGGCCGCTTCCGAGGCAGTTGGGTGGCGACGGCGCCATGACTGACGACGGCACGGGTGGTGTTCGTGCCGCGCTTTTCTGTCGAACCGCAACCCCTACCTGTTCGGTCGGCGACTCCTCGGTATGGAACTTGGCGTCATCGGACTCGGACGCATGGGCCGCATCGTCGTCGACCGCGTACTCGAAGCCGGCCACGAGGTCGTGGTCTTCGACATCGACGAGGAGAGCGTCGCTGACGCGGCAGACGCCGGCGCTCGGCCGGCCTCGTCTATCGCGGACCTCGCGGAGAAACTCGGCTCGGAGAAACGCATCTGGCTGATGGTCCCGGCCGGAGACCCGGTCGACGCTGCGCTGGACGAACTGATTCCGACGCTCGACGGCGATGATATCGTGGTCGACGGCGGCAATTCCTACTTCGAGGACTCGGTTCGCCGCGCCGAGTCGACCGACGCGGCCTACCTCGACTGTGGCACGTCCGGCGGTCCGGCGGGTGCGGAACTGGGCTTCTCGCTGATGGTCGGCGGCCCGCAGTGGGCCTACGACGAACTGGTGCCGGTGTTCGACGCCGTCGCCACCGGCCCCGACGGCCACGACCGGATGGGGCCGGCTGGCTCGGGCCACTACGTCAAGATGGTCCACAACGGCGTCGAGTACGCACTGATGCAGACCTACGGCGAAGGCTTCGAACTGCTGGCGAACGGGCGCTACGACCTCGACCTCGAATCGGTCGCCAACACATGGAACAACGGGGCCGTCATCCGCTCGTGGCTGCTGGAACTCTGCGAGGAGGCGTTCCGAGAAGAGGGCAACGACCTCGGCGACGTGGCCGACCGCGTCGAGGGCGGGTCGACCGGGACGTGGACCGTGCAGGAAGCGCTCGAACAGGAAGTCCCGGTGCCGCTCATTTACCAGTCGCTGGCCGAGCGGTTCGGTTCGCGGGCCGACGACGGCCGCTTCTCACGCCGTCTCGCAAGCCGCCTCAGGTACGGCTTCGGTCGCCACGACGTCCCACGACGGGAGTGAGTGTGCTACCGTATCGCGTCAGGATTCGCTTGCCGGAGCGGTACTTCTTGCGAGCACTGTCGTCTGGTCGTCTCCGTGCCAGACGAGGCTGACTTCGGCTCCGCCCTCGACGCTAACGCTCGACTGATCGCCGACAGTCACCTCGCCGTCGTCATCGTCCCACTCAACTGTTGCTCCGTCTGTCACTTCGATGGTGAGTTGCTCCGCGCTGATCGTATCACCACCGTCGTGTGTCACGACAGCAACTACGTCGTCTGTTGTCTGCTCGTACTCGAACGAGAACGAGGCCTGTGGGGCCACAGCTACGTCGCCCCCACCGCTACTTATGCCAAGCACGAAAGATGCAATCACCGCCGCGACGATGATGATAACCGGAATCAGGATGAGTAAGACAGCCATACTGACGCCCAGTCCGACGAGTACTTTTCCAGCGGTGCCGAGATCGTTCCACGAGTCTTTTAGTCCCACAGCCATCACAATTAATTGATAGTACTAAACGCTATGGAAATTAATCACCTCGTCTGGCACACAGCCGTCTGATGGGTGGGCCGTTCGCGGGCGGCTGCGGGTGAAACAACAGCTAATTAAACCAGTATTCCATAGTCGTGCACATGGTAGAACTCGTTGGACTCGCCGCCGGGGCCACGCTCACCCTGCTCGTGGTCGCGCTCCACTACGCCAAAGGGACCGGTTGGGAGGCACCGGAAGATATCTCTCAGGAGGTCCTCGAGCAGCGGGCAGCGACAGTCCCTGAGACGGACTTTCCGGAGCCGTACAACCGCTCTATCGGCGGTGGCGGTGCCACAGCGATTCCGGCCGGTGAGGCCGAAGGCGAACTCGGCGAAGGTGAAGAGGCCGAGGAAGAAGACGACGGCTTCGATCCCGACGATATCGCCGACGATGAGGTCGAGTACTACGAAATCGAATTCGCCAAGGAAGGCGAGACAATCGAGGTCGCCAACAACGAGACGATTCTCGATGCCGGCGAAGAAGAAGGCTGGGACCTTCCCTACGCCTGCCGCGAGGGCCAGTGTATCTCCTGTGCCGGCCACATCGAGGACGGCCCGGCCGAGGACTACATCCGCCACAGCAACAACGACTCGCTGATGGACGACGACATGGAAGAGGGGTACTGTCTGACCTGTGTCGCGTACCCGACCAGCGAGTTCACTATCGAGACCGGCGAATCGCCCTGACGGGTTCACAATCGTTAAGACGGACAGTCTGATAGCGTTTCTTGTGGGCGGCTAGTTCAGCGGACAGAACGCCTGGTTCCGGACCAGATGGTCGGGGGTTCAAATCCCTCGCCGCCCGTACAGCGAACCCGAGTTTTACGAGCGGTGAGCGAACCGACAGCGAGGATTTGAATCAGGGGGTGTAGCGGCGCGGAACGACCGTGGTTCAAATCCCTCGCCACCAGTGATTCTGACGACGAACGGACGTGAGGAGTCGAATCTCGAACCGAAGAGTGGTTTGAACACGGGAACCCAGCACCCGTACTCTGTTTCTTACGGCCCCCGGTGACTGTCGCGGCGCGGGAATCGCCGCAACGTCCTTGAGGTTCCGACACAAGGTACGAACACATGCGTGTGCTCGTCGTGGGTGCGACCGGATTCATCGGACAGCGACTGGTTCGTGCCCTGAACGACGCAGGCCACGACGTGGTGGCGTTCTCCCGGAGCGCGAGCGAGGAATCGTTTCCCGACGGGGTCGAGCCGTTCGAGGGCGACCTCGGCGACCCGGAGTCCCTCGATGGGCTCTGCGATGATATCGACGTTGCGTACTACCTCATCCACTCGCTCACTTCCGAGAACTTCGCCGAGTTGGACCGTCGCTACGCCCGTCGGTTCGCCGACGCGGCGTCGGCTGTGGGCGTCGACAGGGTTGTCTATCTCAGCGGTATCAGCGGTGACGAGGCGAACCTCTCGCCTCATCTGGCGTCGCGGCGCGAAGTCGAGTCGGTGCTGGCGGAGGGGTCGTTCGACCTGACGGTACTCCGGGCGGCGGTTATCATCGGCCCGGAGAGCGCGAGCTTCCGGATTGTCAACGACTTGACCGACCGCCTGCCGCTGATGCTCGTCCCCAAGTGGGTCAGAACACCGTGTCAGCCCATTGGTGTCGACGACGCGATTAGCTACCTCGTGGCGTTGCTTGATGCCGACGAGACCCGTGGCGAGACCTACGACATCGGCGGGCCATCAGTGTGGTCCTACGAGTCACTGCTGAAACTCACCGCGGCAGAGAAGGGCAAGCGACTGTTTATTATCCCCGTGCCGGTGATGACGCCGGGTCTGTCTTCACACTGGCTTCGATTCACGACAGACGTACAGTACGCCATCGCCCGGCCGCTGGCCGAGAGTATGCGGAACCCGGTCACGGTCGACCCGGCGATGGACCTGCAGGATGTTGTGCCGATCGACCAGACGCCGATCAAGGATGCCGTCCGGAAGGCGCTCGCTGCGGCGTGACGATACCTCGACGTGTCCCTGCGGAACTCCTTTGAATCTGTCTGCTGCATACTCTCCCATGCCCGAATCGGTCGCCGTCACCGGCGGTAACGGCCGCGTCGGCACGCATGTTCTCGAATATCTGGATGCAGCGGGATACCGGACGGTCAATCTCTCCCGTGGTCGGCGCGACGAGACGCACTCGGACGCATACATCGAGACTGACCTGCTTGAGGTGGGCGACGTGTACGGAGCGCTCGCAAAGAGCGATGCCGACGCGGTCGTCCACCTCGGAATGATTGCCACGCCCGACCATACGCCGGGACACCGGACCTACGAGAGTAACGTCATGTCCAGCTATCATGTACTGGAGGCCGCTGGCGAACTGGGCGTTGATACGGTCGCTCTGGCGTCGAGTTTCAGCGCTATCGGCGGCGGGTTTGAACCGGACGCCATCACGCTCGACTACCTCCCGATTGACGAGGACCACCGGCTCACACCATCGAACCCGTACGCAATGGGGAAACAGACACTGGAGGTCGCCGCCGACGGGTTCGCCCGCCGGAGCGCGAACGCACCGCAGACCATTACCTCGCTCCGGTTCCCGTGGGTGGTCGATGACGACCTCGCCCGCGAAACGTTCGTCGAAGCCGACCGTACTCTCGCCGGGCTCCGGGACTCGGAGCATTTCCATACCCAGCGGAACACGCTCTGTGGGTATGTCCACGCTACCGACGCCTGCACGCTCGTCGAGGCAGCCATCGAGGCGTCGTTCGACGGCCACGAGCGGTTCTGGGTGTCAGCCCCGGACACGAGCGCCGAGACACCGAGCGCCGAACTCGCGGCGGAACTGTACCCCGAGGCCGACTACCGAGGACAGACGGGTGCGGGCAGCGACCCATATGCAGCACTCATCGACACGTCGAAAGCCCAGCAGCTACTCGACTGGGAACCGACCTGGCGTTGGCGACAACTGGCGTGAAGCTGGCGGTGGCTCGTGCATCGAGCCGGACACTGCCATTACCACGCCGCATGTAGCGGCCGTTTCATCCGGAACACGTCACTAAAACGTAATGTGTCTGTAAATAACAGGCATGAGCGACGCAGAGCAGCCAGCCGAGACCGGAACACACGAGCATCACAACCACGACCACGAGGGACCGGGGTATGCCACTCCGCAGGCCGCCATCGAGGAAGCAGAACCCGAACAGACAGCGTACGTGATGGGCCTGCACGTCGGTCAGGACGTCGACGCGCCGGACTTTCTGGCCGTCGTCGATGTCGACCCCGACTCAGACACCTACAGCGAAATAATAAACCGGGTCAAGATGCCGAACAAGGGCGATGAACTCCACCATTTCGGGTGGAACGCCTGCTCCTCCTCGTGTCACATGGAGGGGCTGGAGCGCCGGCATCTCGTCATTCCCGGCCAGCGGTCCTCGCGCATCCATATCGTCGACACCAAGGAGCGACGCGACCCCGAACTGACGAAAGTCATCGAACCGGAGACGGTGTACGACCACGACCTCTCCGCGCCCCACACCGTCCACTGCATCCCCGACGGTGAGATCCTTATCTCCATGCTGGGCGACGCCGACGGCGATCTTCCCGGCGGTTTTCTGGAACTGAACGACGACTTCGAGGTGCAGGGCCGGTGGGACCCGCCCGGTGAGATCGAGATGAACTACGACTACTGGTACCAGCCCCGCCAGAACGTGATGCTGTCGACGGAGTGGGCGGCCCCGAAAACCTACTACCCCGGTTTCGATCTAGACGATGTCGAGGACGGCAAATACGGCCAGCGGCTCAACTTCTGGGACTGGGAGGCCGGGACCGTCGAGCAAACTATCGACCTCGGCGAGGACGGCCTGATTCCGCTTGAGGCCCGCTTCCTGCACACACCCGAGAGCACGCACGGCTACGTCGGCGCGGCGCTATCCTCGAACATCATCCATTTCCACGAATCGGACGGTGAGTATCACGCCGAACCGGTCATCGAGTTCGACGACCGTGAACACGAGGGGTGGGACATGCCGGTGCCAGCACTGGTGACGGACATCCTGATCTCGATGGACGACCGCTACCTCTTCGGGTCGAACTGGCTCCACGGCGAGGTGTGGATGTACGACATCTCGGACCCGTCGAACCCCCGAAAGGCAGATTCCATCTCTATCGGCGGCTACTTCGGCGACATTCAGCAGGTACAGGGCCGTGACATCGTCGCGGGTCCGCAGATGCTGCAGCTCTCGCTCGACGGCGAGCGGCTGTACTGGACGACCTCGCTGTTTTCGTCGTGGGACAACCAGTTCTTCCCCGAGGAGGCCGAGCAGGGGTCGGTGATGCTCAAGGCCGACGTAGACCCGCGAAAGGGGACGATGTCGCTGGACCGGGAGTTCCTTGTGGACTTCGGCGACCTGCCCGAAGGCCCCGCTCGCGCCCACGAGATTCGGTGGCCCGACGGAGACTGTACCAGCGACGTGTGGCAATGAGGGCAACGCGACCGAACGGCCGATGACCGAGGTCCTGCTGGACTGGCGGGACAGCGACCGGACGGAGACGGTTTCGGTGCCGGACGGCGAGACGATACTCGATGCCGCGGCGGCCGCGGATATCGGGCTGCCGTTCGGCTGTCGGACTGGTGCGTGCGGGACCTGTACCGCTCGGCTGCTGTCCGGCGACGTGGTGCATCACCGCCCGCCGCGGGCACTCAAGGACCGACATCTTGCGGACGGCTACGTCCTGCTCTGTATCGCCGAGCCGAGGACTGACGCGCATCTCGCCGTCGGTGCGACGGTGCAGGCCGAACTGGTTCCGAACCCCTGGAAGTGACGGGGTGTCGGTTAGGTCCGGTGGTGGCCTGACAGCGCCTGCTGGAGTACCTGTCCCAAGAACCCGATTGCCGGGACGACAAACACTGTCGCGTGGACCCACGCGTCGTAGGTGATATCGCTTGGCTTGGTCACGAGAAAGAGGCCGTAGAGGACGAGCATCACGATAACCCACAGGACGGTGATGACCAGAAACGGGACGGCGTCCCGGACTGGGTCGACGACAGCGTCACGCAGTATGTCGGACATGCGTGGGTTGTCAAGCTGAAGCGCTAAAAGCGTACCCGCTACCGGCCGAACTCCGTTACCAGTTCGATGCCGTCGGTCCCGTAGTCGGTCATCGCGGCCAGCCGCTCCGAAACTGCCTCCAGCGCCACCCGGCGGGTGACGAGCGTTCCGGGGTCAAGCGTCCCGTCGGCGACCAGACGGAGAAGTTCGTCGTACCGCGACGGCGGCATCCCGCGTGAGCCGAGCACGTCGATATCCCAGCGGGTAATCCAGTCGGTCGGCAGCGCAACCTCGCCGCGTTCAGCATCGGTCGTCAGCCCGACCTGAACGTGCGTTCCCCGTGGTCGGAGGCATCGAACGCTGTTCCGGCAGGTCTCAGCCCGGCCCAGCGCGTCGACGGACACCTCTGTGCCGCCGTCGGTTTCAGCCTCGATAGCTGCTGGCACGTCCTCGACAGCGCTTGCGTCAACAACGGTGTTCGCACCCGCCTCGCGGGCCATCGCCAGCGCCTCGTCCCGGATGTCGACGGCGATGACGCTCGCACCCAGCGCCGACGCGATCTGGACGGCCGCCAGCCCGAGGCCGCCACAGCCATGCACCGCGACGCGGTCGCCGGCAGCGATATCGGCCCGATGTGCCAGCGCGTGGAAGGCCGTGACGTACCGACAGCCCAGCGCTGCCGCGGCGTCGAACCCCACACCGTCGGGCAGTGTCACGAGGTTGTAGTCGGCCTGCGGGACGGCGACCCGCTCGGCGAACGCGCCCGGAACGTCGGACTCGAAGCCCAGCGCCCACCCGCTCGTACAGACGTTGCCGTGACCGTTTCGGCAGTAGCTACAGGTCCCGTCGCCGAGGTTGAACGGGACGACGACGCGGTCGCCGGACGACACTGTCGTCACCCGGTCGCCCGTTTCGACGACGCGGCCCGCCGGCTCGTGGCCCAGTACCTGTCCTATCGGCACGTCGTCGTCGGCCCAGTCGCCGTGGCCCTGCCAGGCGTGCCAGTCGCTCCGACAGATCCCACACGCCTCGACCGCGACGACGGCCCCGTCCGGGTCCGCCATCGGGGGGTCCCGGTCCTGGACCGCAAGCGGTTCGCCGTACGCCTCAAGCACTGCGGCGCGCATAGGCCTGCTTCGCGCGCTCCGGACAAAGTATTGGAGGGCGATGCTACTGGGAGCGTTATTTTATACGCCGGACCAGTTATCTCGGATATGACCCTCCTCCCGGTTGCCGTCGCCCTGTTTGTGTCGCCAGTCGCAGTCGCGCTGGTGTACGCCGACGCCAGGCGGCGCGACCTGTCTCAGCGGTACTGTACCGTCGCCGCCTCCACCGTCGGTGTCGCCAGTTTCGGCGGGTTTCTCGCCGCAAGTGTCCTCGGTAGCGAGCTCCTTGCGGCGTACTATCGACTCTTGAACCAGCCGGCTATAGCCGTCACGCCGCTTGACCTCCTTTTTTCGCTGCTCATGGTTGGACTCGCCAGCACTACGCTGGCAGTCATAGGGTATGGGTTGGCCAGTCGGTACGGCCCGCTCGCGCCGTCGTGACCGCGGCCGATTACCCCCAATTTCAAAGCCGGCACGGCCCCACCGAGACGTATGGACGACACTGACTGGATCGGCCAGACGTTCACCAGCACGGTCGGGTGGGACCACCTGGAGGCGCTGGTCGACATCGGGAACCGGATGGCAGGCAGCGACGGCGAACGGAGGGCTGCCGAAGCGACCCGAGACACGCTGGCGGCGTACGCCCGCGACGCTCGGCTCTCCGAGTTCGGGATTCAGGGCTGGAAACGCGGCGATAGCGCCGTCCACGCCGATGGGTCACCGGTCGCGACACAGGCCCACGAATGCATCGCCCTCCCGCGGTCGCCGTCCAGCGAAGTGACCGGCGAACTGGTCGACATCGGTCACGGCCTCCCGGAAGATTTCGAGGACGCTGACTGTGAGGGCCAGATAGTGCTGGCCCGCTCTGACGTGCCCGACTGGTACGACCGGTATATCCACCGGCGGGAGAAGTACTACCGCGCCGTCGAGGCCGGCGCAGTCGGATTCATCTACTGTAACCACGTCGAAGGCGTCCTGCCACCGACCGGGAGCGTCGGCACGGCTGAGGCACCCATCGGCGAGATTCCGGCAGTCGGCGTCGCCAGCGAGACGGGCGCGCGACTGGCCCGCCGCTACGCCGGTGATGATGTCACCCTCAGCGTCAACTGCGAGACGCCCGCTGCGACGAGCCAGAACGTCCACGCCGAACTCGGACCGGACACGGACGAACGACTGCTGGTGACCAGCCACGTCGACGCCCACGACATCGCAGAGGGGGCGATGGACAACGGGGCCGGGACGGCGATGGTCGTCGAGGTGGCCCGCGCCTTGGCCGGCCGCGAGGATGCACTGGCGACCCGCGTGGAGTTCGTCGCTTTCGGTGCCGAGGAGGTCGGTCTGGTCGGCTCGAACCGGCTGGCCGCCGAAACCGCTCTTGACGGCGTAACGGCCGTGCTCAACTTCGATGGTGTCGTTCAGGGACGCACGCTGAAGTGTTACACCCACGGCTTCGATGCGCTTTCGGCCGCTGCCGAGGACGTGGCCACCCGTCTCGACCACCCCATCTCGCTGACGCCGGAGCAGGGTCCCCACAGCGACCACTGGCCGTTCGTGCAGCGGGGCGTCCCTGGCTATCACGTGACCAGCGAAACCCCCGGCGAAGGGCGTGGCTGGGGGCACACCCATGCCGATACGCTGGACAAACTGGAACCCCGGACGTTCCGCGAGCAGGCCATCCTCCTGACCGAACTCGCCGTGACGCTTGCTGACGACTCAGTGCAGCCTGTTCACAAAGACCCGGCGGAGATCGCCGACGCGCTCGAAGCACAGAACCTCGCCGAAGGGATGCGAAGTACCGGTGACTGGCCCTTCGACGACTGACGCGACGCCTCTCCTGTCACCGCCACGTTTGACTCTCGCGACCTGCAATAAAGAATTACCAGAACTCTAGCAGTTTCGCTCCCTCCTGCGTTCCGGCGTTCTGGTCGCTGAAGACGGACTATAATGATTTACTCAGTATAGAAGTAACATATTCCGTAGGTTATTTACCATATGGGTACATGGAAACCGATGGCAGGTTGAGTGGTCTACGTACTGTAGCCCGTATGTGAACGCCATTGCCGGCGTTCACTGCCAAGCTCCCATGCTCTATCGGCCTCGCGGAGTCCGAGGCCGAGTCGACGTGAGTAACCATACCTGCCGTCGTCAGTCAACACCAACACCAATACCTGACACAACGGCCGTCCACGTGCCAAGACGGCCGCTGTGTCCACTTTCGGACGATACTACTCCAAACACCGACTGGTAACGTAGACTGTACAACACAGCACGTAGCGACAGGCCCGCTCTATGAGTCGTACGCCTGCTCTACGTCAGCCTTCGCTGACGGAATGACCTGCTGTTCAGCGTGGCGCATCGACCGCAACGCCTCGTCGGTGAATTCGACGTTGAGCGTGGGCAGGGCCCGTGCGAGACCGCCCAGCACCTCGCCGGGGTCGATGGTGAGTTCGAAGGCGAAGGCGTTCTGGTCCTCCCGCAGCGGAACGGAAAACTCGAAGTGCGTCTGAACGATATCTGTCGCCGTCTCCTGGTCGTATGTGTCAGTGACAGCCGTCCAGAAGTCGTCGCTGTCGGCGGCGACCAGCGGCGCGAGGTCGTCTCCAAACGACTGCTGTCGGGCCAGCAGTCGCTCCCGAATCTGGTCTCGTCGGTCGCCACGGACGGTGTCACGGAGCGCGTTCCAGTAGATATCGCGGGCCAGTACGTCGTCAGCATAGGCGTCGAACGCCGAATCAGCGGCAGCGTAATCCAGCACCGGCTCCAGCTGGTCGAGTATCTGCTGCTGGTAGGACTGGAGTTTCGGCCGGATAACGTGGCGTTCTAGCGGACGGCTGTTGTTCAGCAGTTTGCTCGCAACGCGGCCGCCGCTCCCGTTTGACCCGCGTAGCACGGCTGCAACATCGAACGCCGCGTACGTCTCGTCGACGAACTGCGAGAGGTAACGTTCGAACTCCCGTTCGACGGCACGTCGTGTCACACCCAACCCTGTGGGCTACAGTGACCTATCCCTTACGCCGGTTCCCCCGCAGTGATAGTCGCCCACGACGCGGGCCGGCGCTCACTGCCGTCCGACCAACATGACCGTTATCACTGTGTATGCCTAACAGCGTTTGTGTCCAGTGACCTGCCCAGCGACGTACACGCGGTGCTGACACAACTCGCTGAAGAGGGTGAAACGGCGATTACTGCAGCGGAGTTCGATACGGCTCGACAGACAGTTGCGACGGCCGAGACGGTCAGCCGGAACAAACTCCCGGAGTGTGAGTTACGCTCGCAGTTGCTCCACGGCTGCGAGCAAGTGTCCGCCGCGCTTGATACCAACGAGCACGACGCTGCTGCCGAGTATCTCCGAGCGATGAACCGACGACTTGCGGCCGTCGACGACGACTCACTCTCGGAGTGACCGTGATTCCACTAATACACGGAGTGCCCTTCGGAGGTCGCTGAGCGCCGCTCACGAATAAACGTGGTCCGGTTCGCCGCTGTCCGTTCGTTTTCAATGGGTGTCTCTCACTGCGACCCTACTGTCGGACAGTGATGACTCGCCCCTCGCTCGTCTCAGTTCTGTGTTACCGAGGCGCTGGCTAGCCAGCTCCCGTGAGAGTTAAGCCACCGACCGATAATACCGTGGTATGTCTCAGAGACTATCGAAGGCCGATGACACACTCGCCGACGCTGGCGAACGGGAACTCGTCGTCGGCGGTGACCGGCCGCTCCGTATCTCTGCGGGCCATCGATTGCTACATCACGACGGGAAATGCTCGCGCCCGCACGGACACAACTACGAGATAACTGTCCGTGTCACCGGTGAACTCACCGACGAAGGATGGGTCGTCGACAAGGGTGAAATCACGGACGTGGTCGACGAGTGGGACCACCGGTTCCTGCTCGAGGCCGGCGACCCGCTGGTCGAGGCCTTCGACGCCAGTGGCGACGGCGACGCCGTGGTGGTCCTCGACCACCCCCCGACGGCCGAAGTCATGGCCGCGATACTGGAACAGCGCCTCGCCGACCGCCTCCCGGAGACGGTGTCGGATGTGGCCGTCTCCGTTCGGGAGACCAGCGAACTCTGTGTCCGCTGATGCCGGTCGCGAACGACGCGCCCGCGGGCGACATCGAGCGGACCGACGGCGACGCGGAGACCGGCGACCTGCCTATCAACGAACTGTTCCAGTCGCTCCAGGGCGAAGGCCGACTGGCCGGCGTCCCTAGCGTGTTCGTCCGGACCAGCGGCTGTAATCTGCGGTGCTGGTTCTGTGACTCCTATCACACCTCCTGGGAGCCGACCCACGACTGGTTCGCCGTCGACGACGTACTGGCCGCCATCGAGGAGTACGACGCCGACCACGTCGTCCTCACCGGCGGCGAGCCGCTGATTCACGACGCGAGCGAGGACCTGTTAGAGCGGCTGGCCGACCGGGGGTATCACACCACTGTCGAGACCAACGGGACCGTGGTTCCGGACGCCCCTATCGACCTCGCCAGCGTCAGCCCGAAACTGGCCTCTAGCACGCCGACGGCCGACCGCGACCCCGACGGGGACGGCGAGTGGGCGGACCGCCACGAACAGCGCCGACTCGACGTGCCGACACTGGCCGAACTCGTCGAAACCTACGACACGCAACTGAAATTCGTCGTGACGGGCCGGGAAGACATGGCCGAAATCGAGCGCCTCCTCGAGCGGGTCCGCGACGCCGCGTCCGCACGCGTGCGGGACGACGACGTGCTACTGATGCCGGAAGGACAGACGCGCGACCAGCTCGAATCGACCCGGGAGACCGTCGCGGACCTCGCGCTGGAGTACGGCTACCGGTACACGCCGCGGCTCCACGTCGACCTCTGGAACGACGCACCGGGAACGTAACTGCCTGCTACCACTCTACCTATGACTGACGACACCCGTGCTGTCGTGCTCGCCTCCGGCGGCATGGACAGCGCCACGGCGGCCTACGAGGCACAGACCCGCGGCTACGACGACCTGTACCTGCTGCACACCAGCTACGGGCAAAACACAGAGGACCGGGAGTACGCGTGCGCCAGCGCGCTGGCGGACCACGTCGATGCGGCGGACTTCCTCCACGTCGAGACCGGCCACCTCACCCAGATAGGCGACTCCTCGCTGACCGACGACGCGATGGACGTGGCCGATGCCGACACCGACAGCGACGAGATTCCGACCTCGTACGTCCCGTTCCGCAACGCGAACCTGCTGTCGATGGCAGTCTCCTACGCCGAGGCCAACGACTGCGGGGCGGTCTTCATCGGCGCACACAGCGAGGACTTCTCGGGATATCCGGACTGCCGGCCCGCCTTCTTCGACGCCTTCCAGGGCGTCATCGACGCCGGCACGAAACCCGAGACGGACATCGACCTCGTCGCGCCCTTCGTCGAGTGGTCAAAAACCGACATCGCCGAGCGCGGCGTCGAACTCGGTGTCCCCTATGCGGATACGTGGAGCTGTTACCGGGACGACGAACCGGCCTGTGGGACCTGTGACGCCTGCGCGTTCCGGCTCGAAGCCTTCCAGCGCATCGGCGAACGGGACCCAATCGAGTATGCGGAACGACCGACGTACGCGGAGTAAGCAGACCTCGGGCGGTCGTCCCCCGCTCGACGGCTAGTCGTCGGCCTCGTCCCGGGCCAGCCCTTCGAGGACGTACTCGGCCGCGGTTCTGGTCGTCGCCAGCGGCACGTCGTGGACGTCACAGATGCGAAGGAGCGCGGAGATGTCCGGCTCGTGAGGCTGTGCCGTCAGCGGGTCCCGAAGGAAGACGATGCCGTCCATCCGGCCCTCGGCGACTTCCGCGCCGATCTGCGTGTCGCCCCCCATCGGCCCGCTCTCCTTGCGCTCAACCGTGAGGTCGGTCTCTGCCATGATGCGCTTGCTCGTCGTGCCGGTCCCGACGAGGTCGAACTCCGAGAGTGTCGATTCGTAACTCTGTGCCAGATCGATCATCTCTGGCTTCTCGTCGTCATGTGCGATGAGCGCCACGCGAGTCATACTTGGCGCTCTCGGGCCATCGACTTATCTCATTTGGACGTCGGCGCGTCAGCGCCGGTTACCCGTCGACAGAAATCTTTCCGTCAGCGGTTATTGTCACGTCGTGCCCTTCGACAGCGAACGTCAGCGACTCCGTCGTCCCCTCCCCGACAACCGCACGGAGCGACTCGCTGTCGACGTACGTATCCAGCCTGTCAATATCATCCGCATCCAGATCTGTCGCTTCGAGTACCGCATCGGCAATAACATCTCCTGCGGGTTCGGGGCTCACCCAGTCGTCGGACCCCTCTGTGGCCCGGTTCCGCAGCATATACACAGTCCCCTCGTTCGAGCTCATACTCCAGTATACGCTCCCTTCTCTTATAACAGCGGATGAGCTGTTTCACTGTCTGAAGTAACCGGCGTGCCGATGACGGACCACTCTTCGACACTGTCGGCGCAAACGCGGCTACTTACCATTATGTCGCCCCAGACCAGCTGCTCACAGCTGGTCGGCGTCCCACCACCATCGCGTTCTCCCACCCGGAAGTCGCTCTCGTTCCGGTTACTCCGGCGGTGAGCCGACAAGCGGCCGCTCAGGGGCCGCCAGCGTGTTCTGTACCAGCGTTCGGGTCCCCCGCCGGAGCCGCTCCGAAGCGGCCTGGCTGGAGATACCGAGTTCGGCGGCGAGGTCCGAGAGAGAGGACTCCCGCGGGACGGTGAAGTACCCGCGATTGAGCGCGAGCAACAGCACTTCTCTCTGTGGGTCCGTCACGCCGAACTGCGGGGAGGCTTCCGTGTCGTCAGTAATGGTCTGAATGTCGATGGTGATATCACTGGACACGAGTGCGTCACGGAACGACAGCACCGAACTCTTCTCGGGGAACCGGGCCCGGAAGACCCAGTCTTCGCCGGTCTGTGCGGCGCCGAGCAGGAACCCGTCCGCGTTCAACAACGCTTCTCCGATCGTGTCGATTGTCGTATCAGTTGTATGTAGGGTGTACCAGTGACCATCTCCTTCTGCCGCTACGTGGGCATAGTCGGTGATACTCTCGTCCTGGGCCAGATTCGCTTCAATGGCGGGCCGCTCAACGGGGCCAATCCAGGCGACGGCACGACAGTCGCCGCTCTCGCAGTGCAGTCGCTGTATCCGTATCGCTGCTTTACTCAGCGTTTCAGCTGTTCGCTGCAAGAGGGGGGCATCGATGTGAAATTCTACTATCATGTCTCACTGTCACGCAGCAACGGTGATAAACCCCGGTCAGACAGTTGTCGTACCTGAAAACGGTGCTTGTGTAATTTCCGGGTACTGAAGGCTGACGGCGGTGTGGACCGGGGTATAGTCGATTCAAGCACCAATGGATAGCACTCGGGAAATCCACTTAAATTCACAGCATGGCCTACCATGTCTCAACCATCAGCACCCTTTTGAACGCGAATGAGTACTAGTACAATATCCGCTCTGCCGACGCCTGCTGACATCATCGGTCGACGGTTCCACACAAGGCGCTGCGGTCGGACTTGACATGACTGACTCATCCCGCGGTCAATCGGAGACGGTCGGCATCGTGTTACTGACGGCTGTTATTGTCGTCATGGTCTCGGTGCTGGGTGCCGGTGTTCTCTCGTCCGGGCCACAACCGACCGCGGAGCCGCTGGTGGACCTCGACATAGATATCACGAACACTACCGTCTTGATCACACACAACGGCGGTGACACTATCGACGGCAGGGCATTCGACGTTAGTATCCGAAACGAAACTGCGAGTCAGCGCTATGAGTCAGCCGTCACCGGGCCGTTCGAACCGACCGATACCGTGCGACTATCTCATTCCTATACCGGCACTGTCACCGTCCTCGCCGTTGCTGTCGACAGCAATACGGTCCTCGGTCGGGAGAGCCGAACGGTAGCTACTGATCCGACGCCGACCACGGACACAGCGACCGCGACGCCAGCGCCGGAGACTGAGACACCGGCTACGGAGACTGCGACGCCAGCGCCGGAGCCACCGGCTATCGATTCGGCGACACTCCCCGGAACACCGATAGATGACACAGAAGCTAACAACAACGTCGAACGCACGTTGACGCTGACTTTCGATACGGAGATGGACCAGACTGTCGCGCCGAGCATCGAACTCGACGGCGTTACCGAAAGCTCGGCGACAGCGGTGACCGCGGACGGGACCTGGACGACGGCGAAAACGTACGAGGTCCCGGTCCGGTTCGCCGACAACGACGTGGACGAGACTGTCGACGCGAAGGTGTCGGAAGCGCAAGACGCCGACGGAACCGAAATGTCGCCACAGACTGCCTTGTCGTTCGTGCTCGACAGTCGCTCGCCAGGCGAGGTGAACAACGTCGTCGTCGAACCCGACGCCATCACCAAGGCGAACCAGAACGCCGTGGACGTGACTATCACAAATCCGGATTCGCTGGACGGTGACGAGACAGCACGCGTCACGCTGACTGACCAAACCGGGAACGACATCACGCGGTCGGCGACTATCGACCCGGCGACTGACGAGACGACGCTGACGTTCGACACGAGTTCACTCGCTGACGGGACAGTCACGCCAACGGCGGTCGTCGAAGACGACGTTGGGAACCGCGGCGATTCAGTCACGAACGACCAGACGCCGAAGGACACGACTGCTCCGGTGGTCGATTCTGTCACCGCGACCGAGACTGGCAGCCGAACGTTCACCGTGACGCTCGAAGCGACAGAGCAGACCTCGATGCAAGCGAGTGACGTGACACTGGGCGTGTCCGGACCCGGCACTGTGGAAAACGTCGAGCAAGTAAACCTCGACAACAGCGGCTCGTCGTTCACCTACAAAGTCAGGTACACCGTGAGCCAGCCCGGCGAATACACGGTCACGCTGTCGAAACTGACGGACGCGTACGGTAACGACGGCGCGACCGGCCAGACCGCGACCGTGGCGCTGGGCGACGCGGCCGACTTTATCAGGTACACCGGCGATGCCGACACGTTCGGCAGTGACGGCTCTGGTGTCGCGCTGTCGATTGAAAACACGGCTTCGACGGCAGTCAGTGTCAGGAACGTCACTGTCAGTACGGACGCTGCCAGCACGCTGTTCGAGAGCGGGTCCGGTAGCACCCAAACTGACCACGAAATCCGTGTCGTCGGCGCATCGACGGGGGTCTGGGACACGAACAAGGAACGCAACGCCGGGAAAGACGGCTATCAGATCGGGAGTACGGCGGTGCTATCTGACGCCGCAACGGTTTCCGGAACTTCGACGGCTGAGGTCACAATGTACGAATTCCTGACCTCAGGAAAGGGTAACTCCGGGAAGCCCGTCGACATGGCCGGGGAGGAAATTACGATCACGCTCGGATTCAGCGACGGGAGCGAACTGACGTTCACCGTGACGCCGTAAGCGGCCCGTCGCAACTACAGGTTCTCGCCCTGATACGACCCCTCGTACGTCCCCTCGTGAGCGGCGTCGGCGAGCACGAGCTGTGCAATCCGCGCCCCCTGTTCGAGTTCTATCGGATGGTGGACCTCCAGTAGCCCCTCTCCCCGCCCCTCGTAGCCGGCGTCCCAGACGGCCGTATCGAGCATACAGGAGTTACGGAGCAACGACGACCGCGGGAGGAGAAAGCCGATGTGGCCATCTGGAATGACGACTCGGTCGGCGTACTCGACGATGTAGCCGCCGCGGTCGAGGTGGTACATCCCGTCGCTGGGTTCGATCTCCTGTCGGTCGCCGACAGTCTTGCCGCCGCGTTCGATGCGCCCCGGTTCGACCTGTTCGTAGATTGCCCCGAGCGTGAGGTCGACGCCGTTCGGTTGCACTTGTGCTTCTCTCAGGTCGCCGAGGGCATCGGCGACGAACCGCCCACTCTTGAACATACGCGGTTCTGTGCGAGTGTCGTGGAAAGACCTGCCGGTCTGGCCACCCGCTGTCCCGTCCTGTTGACTCGCTTCCGAGTGACGGACGGCACGGATTTTTATATGAAAAATACGACGGAATACGCGGGATTTATACCGCCGCGCCATCCATTGACGCACGTTATGGGACAGACGCTTACGGAAAAAATTCTCGACGACCATCTCGTCGAAGGGGAACTTACACCCGGAGAAGAGATCGGGATCGAGATCGACCAGGTGCTGACACAGGACACGACCGGGACGCTCGTCTGGCTGCAGTTCGAAGCGCTGGGCCTCGAAGAGGTGCAGACGGAGCTGGCCGCACAGTACTGTGACCACCAGACCTATCAGTTCGACTTCAAGAACACCGACGACCACCGCTTCCTCCGCTCTGCGGCGGGCACGTTCGGGGCTCACTTCTCACGCCCCGGCAACGGTATCTGTCACAACGTCCACAAGGAGAACTTCGCCGCACCCGGCAAGACGATGCTCGGGTCCGACTCGCACACGCCGACGCCCGGCGGCCTCGGCGAACTCGCCATCGGGTCCGGTGGCCTCGACGTCGCCGTCGCAATGGGCGGCGGTGCCTACTACATCGAGATGCCGGAAGTCGTCAACGTCCGCCTCGAAGGCGAACTGCCCGACTGGGCGACCGCCAAGGACGTCATTCTAGAGCTGCTCCGCCGGCTGTCGGTCAAGGGCGGCGTCGGCAAGGTGCTGGAATACACCGGCCCCGGCGTCGAGACGCTGACCGTCCCCGAGCGGACCACCATCACCAACATGGGGACCGAGCTCGGTGCCACCTCGTCCATCTTCCCGACGGACGACCAGACCAAGGACTACCTCGAACGCCTCGGCCGCGAGGACGTCTTCGAGGACATCGGCCCCGACGAGGACGCCGAGTACGCCGACGAGATCGTCGTCGACCTCTCGGACCTCGAACCGCTCATCGCCGAGCCGTCCATGCCTGACAACGTCGTGCCGGTCTCCGAGGTCGAGGGCGTCGACGTCGAGCAGGTCATGATCGGCTCCTGTACGAACGGTGCCTACGAGGATATCCTCCCGGCCGCGAAGATGCTGGAAGGGCGCAACATCGACAAGAAGACCGAGATGATCGTCGCCCCCGGTTCCAAGCAGGCCTCCGAGATGCTGGCCCGCGAGGGCTGGACCGCGGAGATGATGGCCGCTGGCGTCAACTTCTCCGAGGCGACGTGTGGTGCCTGTATCGGCATC
Source organism: Haloarcula rubripromontorii (assembly GCF_001280425.1). Taxonomy (NCBI): domain Archaea; kingdom Methanobacteriati; phylum Methanobacteriota; class Halobacteria; order Halobacteriales; family Haloarculaceae; genus Haloarcula; species Haloarcula rubripromontorii. Next base: position 197,424 of record NZ_LIUF01000002.1, read on the forward strand.
GGTCACGTCCCGGCCTCCGACTCCGTCTCCCTGCGGACCTTCAACCGCAACTTCGAGGGCCGCTCCGGTATCGAGGACGACAACGTCTACCTCTGCTCGCCGGAAGTCGCCACCGCGGCGGCCATCAAAGGCGAAATCGTCGATCCGCGAGACCTCGCCGACGAACTCGGCGACCTCGAGGCACCCGGTCTGGAGATGCCCGACCAGTACATCGGCAACTCCGAATCGGACCTCATCGCGCCGGACAACGCTGTCGACGACGAACTCATCAAGGGCCCGAACATCGGCGACGTGCCGCTGAAGGACCCGCTGGAGACTGAAGTCGGTGGTGAAGCTCTCCTCAAGATGGAGGACAACATCACGACGGACCACATCATCCCGGCCACACAGGACATCCTGATGTACCGGTCGAACGTCCCGAAGCTCTCCGAGTTCACGCTCTCGCGCGTCGACGACACGTTCGCGGAGCGCGCACTCGACGCTGACGGCGGCGTGCTCGTCGCTGGCGAGAACTACGGTCAGGGATCCTCCCGTGAACACGCGGCCCTGTGCCCGATGTACCTGGGTATCGAGACCGTCCTTGCACAGAGCTTCGCCCGCATCCACAAGGCGAACCTGTTCAACTTCGGCATCGTCCCGCTCACCATCGACGAGGAAACCTACGAGAAGATCGAGGAAGGCGACGACATCGAGATTGTCGACGACGCGGCCGAGGCCGTCAAATCCGGCCAGACGGAGTTCACCATCCGCGTGAACGACGACTGGGAAGCAACCGGCCAGCTCGACGCCTCCGAGCGTGAACGCGAGATCCTCGCCGCCGGTGGCAAGCTCTCGCACACGAAGCAGCAGCACGACGAAGGCGGCGCCGCACCCGCAGACGACTAAAACACGGTCGCTCTCCGACCGCGATTTTTTCGAGCAGTGAAGCCACAAACAGCGCGGCATCCGCTCTGGTCGATCGGCATTCGGGTTCCGGTGACCGGGCTGGCGACAGCGCGAGACCGTCTTTTTGATTCGACATACTCGTAGCGACGCTGTTTCACGGCGAAGCGGGTCCCGGTTACGGCATAGCGGTCCCTAAGACAGGCCCAGGTAGCGATGGAAAAGTTTGGAAAGAGGGGTGGGGGTGGGGGTGGTGGCACCCAAATGGGTGCGACTACAACTACACTCGTCAGACTAAAGAACCTTCCGCATTTCTAACCTTCCCTCGGTCCCATCGATGCATGAATTATCAGTACCTATCGACAAACAGTCAGAACTCGGGTATCTTCGGTCGGCGGTAACACATATGTAGGTCCACACCGAAATGCATACGTGACAACGGTCGCTCCAGACGGGCCAGAGACGCCGGGTGCGCCGGCGGTTCGGCGCGCTGTCCGTGCGGACCTCATCGAGGTCCACCGCGTCGAGCAGGCGTCGTTTCCACAGCCGTGGCCGTTTTCTGCACTCGAGAGCTATCTCGGCGAACCGGGGTTTCTCGTCGCCGAAACCGGCAACGACGATGGCGACCCGCCCGCCGTCGCGGGCTACGTCATCGCGGACACGGTGCCGAACCACGGTACTCCGCTCGGCCACATCAAGGACCTCGCGGTTCGGCCGTCGTACCGTCGGCAAGGGGTTGCAAGCGCGCTGTTGACGCGCGCACTTGAGGTTATCGGCGAGACGGGTGCCGGCTCAGTCAAGCTGGAGGTCCGGGCCGACAACGACGGCGCACGAAAGCTGTACCGGCGCTTCGGGTTCGAGCACCGCAAGACGATTCCGAACTACTACAGCAACGGCGAAGACGCCCTTGTGATGGTCCGCCTGCTGTAGGTGGTCGCTGCGCTTCGCCGAGACCCCGACTGCATATACGGCTCCGCATCCACGGTTCGCACACTGATGGGATACGCCTGTCCAGTGTGTGACGACCCGCAAGCCGACGACGTGCATCTGGCGAATCACCTCGCGTTTACGGCGATGACCGGCGGTGACGACCACGAAGCGTGGCTCGACGAGCGCGTCCCCGGCTGGGGCCAGCTCGGTGAGGCCGAACTGTCCACCGAGGTCGTCGAGTACGCCGAGGTGACGGAGTTCCCACAGGTATTTGAGGACACCGTCGACCGCAGTGATGATGGGCATAGCCACGACCACGGACACGGTCACAGCGACCTGCCACAGGGGGCGGACCGCCACCGTGGGTCGAACGCGCTCAGCGATCACGACAGCGAGGTGCTGGCCGAGGCACGCGATTTGACGCGGGAGATGCTACGCGAGAGCGACGACGAGAGCGATGGCGACGCCACCGATAGCGATACATCGGTCGACAGCGACGACACTGACACAAACGAAGACGAAACCGAGTAGTCCCGCCGGCGGCAAGTGGACGTATGGACACTGAGGGGCAGTTCGCGCCGGCATCGGCAGCCGAGGCCAGTGAGCGCTACGATGCGTTCGGGCCGACGGCGCAGGTCGTCGTCAAGGAAGTCGCGAAGGCGATGGATCTCGACCCGGAGACCTACGAGGAGCGGGTCACGAGTGAAGTCGTTGCGACCGCCCGCGACGTACTGTTCGCAGAGTCGCTCGCAGTTCAGGTCGGGACGATGGACGAGTTCGAGGAGTGGCGCGAAGACACAGACTGCGAGGTGACGCTGGTCGGCGCGGAGACCGTCGACAACGTCGTCTGGCACGCCGCCCCGTTCGCAGAGCAGGCCGTCGCGGCGACGTTTCAGGATGAACGCCGAGCCGCCGTCGGGACGCTCCGGCGGCAGGCCTTCGGCCGCATCTACCGCGAGGTCGTCTGATGCGCCCGGTCACACGGAACACCTTGCTCGGCATCATTGCTGTCGTCGTGCTGTTGCTGGCGCTGGGTGCGCTGCCGGGCCTGCTCAAGAGCGGCGATCCCTACTACGCTGTCGCCACGCCGAGCGACGGCGAGTACAGCGTCGAGAACGGCACTGCCATCAACTGGAGCACCCAGTCCGAGCGGCGCTTCCCGTACACGAGCGCGGCGCTAGCAGACGCGTCCCAGTCGGCGGCCGGGCAGTCCGAGCCGTACTGGCGCGGCCCGTTCGGCTTCAAGGGCGCGTTCACCCACTCGCCGTTCGACGAACGCGACGCCCTGCGACAGCAGTACGACGGAGCTGTGACTGACGACGGTGTCGTCGTCCGGCACAACGGCACGTTTTACCACGTCGCGGTCCGACAGGACGTATGACCCGCGAACCGGCCCACGAGTGGCCCGTCGTCGAGACCGAACGCGAGTACGAGACCGGCTGGTACACCGGCGGCTACGACCGGGTTCGCCAGCCCGACGGCTCGGAGAAGGACTACTACTGGGCCGAACTGCCCGACGCGGCCGTCGTGGTCGCGACGACCGGCGACGAACTCGTCATGGTCGACCAGTACCGCCCGACCATCCGCGAGCAGTGTCTCGAACTCCCGGCCGGTATCGTCGAGGACGACGAGTCCTACACGACCGCCGGCGCGCGCGAACTCCGCGAGGAAACCGGGTTCGAAGCCGCCGGCGTCTCGCTCATCGAGGAGTTCTCGTGTTCGACCGGCGTACTCCGCCATCGGCGCGGCATCGTCTTCGCCGAGGGGCTCGAACCGGTCGACCGGGAACTCGACGACAATGAATTCCTCTCGGTGACGACCGTCCCCATCGACGAAGCGCTGCAGGTCGCCCGGCGCGAACCGGCCAACGACGCGACCATCGAAGGCATCTTGCTAGCGCAGGCTGACGGCTTGCTGTAGCCGGTGAAGGTTTAGGCATCGGCCGCTAGCGGCTGGGTATGGACGGCGAAATCGACACCGACGAGCTACGGTCGAAACTCGACGAGGAGGCGGTCCGGGTGGTCGATATCCGCTCGCCCGGCGCGTTCGAGCGAGGCCACATTCCCGGAAGCGAGAACGTCCCGTTCCCGTCGCTCGTTGACGAAGTCGAACGGTTCGACGGCGACGACGAGGTTGTGACAGTATGTCCGAAGGGGAAGTCTAGCGTCCAGGCTGCCCGGCTTATCGCGTCGTATGAAGGCTTTGATGGCGACGTTGTGAGCTTTGAACCAGGGCTGAACGGCTGGGACGGCCCACTGGAACGTGCAACTGCTGACGGGGAGGCGACGGCAGACACTGCAGCTGCTGACGGAGATTCCGACGAAGGCCCTGCTGCACCGTTTTAGCTGCTGTTCGGAGTGAAATGGTGGCTCAGGAATAGTGCATCGTCACAAGGGGCTCAGCGGGGGTAACATCTCGTCATCGCCACCAGCAGGTCGTAGTCCCCCACTCGGGAAAAGTGCATCCGTTGCGGACGGGGTGAGCAGATGGACTGCCAGCACCCGTTCTGGCAGCGAACTGTCGCTCTGAGCGTAGCGGACCACTGCCGACTTCGCCGGTAGGGGTACGATTGTCTATATAGCGAACATATAAAATACCTATACGACGAGAGCAAACACTCCGGCTGAGTGTTCCGTGTCTAACTCCGAGACAAGCCAGCCGCGAACCGAGCAGGCGCTCGCTGTCGTTCAACGAGAAATCGACTGTGTCAAGGCAGAACTGACGGCGTTCAGGCGCTTTCGGACCCAGCTTGTATCTATCGAGCCGACGGCACGGTCCGCAGGCTCTGTCGACACCTCTGCGGGAGGGATGTCGGCGCTCAGTGCCCGACAGCCGAAACCCGATACGAGCCTGCGTGCCGTCCGAGACGCATACCGAGAGACGGTCATGGCCGTGCCACATTTCGAAGCCGAGTACGATGACTCGCTGGAAGCCAACATGTCGATGGAGTTCGGCCCGGAACTCGGCACGCAGATCGCCACGGGAGCGTGCCTGACTCCACAGTTGTACGAGGCGCTGCTGACCGCAAGTGAGGGGGCACGCGACGAGCGCGAGACGTTGCTCCCGGCGCTCGAACGCGAGCGGGAGTCGTTACAGTCAGTGCGAGCAACGCTTGACGACTGTGAACGCCGCGGGGCCGCACTCGGTGCGAACGCGCGCAGAACGACTGACCCAGCCCGGCTCGACAGCATCGACAATCAACTCGCCGAGATCGAGAGCGAGTGCGAGGCAGTGGCAGCGACCCGCCAGCAACAGCTTCACAGTCGGTCGACCGCCGCTCTCTCCGGTGTCGACGGAACCAGTCTCGTTCGGTATCTCTACGACGACTGTCCGGTGACGTGTCCGGCACTCGCTGATACCGTCGCGTGCCTCGATATGATAAGGCGGCATCGTCGTCACTGCATCGTTTCGACACGCTAAGACCGCAGGGTGGCTGCGTCTGATTTGTATATCGCCGAGCGGTCAGGACTGTGGCCGCGGTGCGGCCTTCTGGAGGGCGCTCTCGGCGATATTGCCGCCGTAGTCGGCGGTCCGGGACAGTGAGTCGACAATGAGGCCCAGTACCTGGGCACTCTGTGGGTCGAACTCGCGGATCTGGCCGTCGACTTCGCGGGCGGTCTCGTCGACGTCAGGGATCTGACTCCGGGCTTCGTTTGCCAGTTCGACGGCCGCGTCAGAGTCGTCGGTCAACAGGGCGTCCATCGCGGTTTCGGGGACGGCGATAGCTTCTGCTTCCAGTTGATCGAGTAGGTCGGCAGTTTCGCCGGTGATCTCTCCGATTTCCTGTGAGAGGCTGGCGATCTTCGTCGCGTGGTCGGCGATACGCTCTAACTGGCGGGCGCTGGACTGGAAGTCGAAGACGGTCTCCCGCGGGAAGCCGATCTCGTTAGCCGCTGTCGGGTTCCGGAGGACGGTTCGGAACACGCGCGAGACCATGTACCAGAGCCGGTCCACATCGTCGTCGCGTTGCATCACGTCCGCTGCGAGGTTGTCGTCGTCCTCGATGAGCGCCTCGACAGCATCGGAGAGCATCGTCAACGAGACCAGTCGCATTCGTGTAATCGCGTTGTGGACCGACAGTTCCGATGAATCGAGCAGGTCCTGCAGGACGACCCGGTCAGTCGTCTCCTCGATCATCTCTAAGCCGACCAGTCCCTGGGTCGCATCGCGGATGATGCGTCGCTGCTCGGCCGTGATCCGGGTCGCCTCGAGTTGGATGATGTCGAAGCCGCTGACGTACATCGTCATTACCGCCCGCGTGAGTTCGTGCCTGTTTTCGAGTCCCTCCACGTCGAGACTCCCTTCAACGCGGTCGTTGTCCCGCTGCGGAGCGAGCAACAGCAGGTCCCGTTCAGCGTGGAATTCGACGACGCTGCCAGCGCTCACGTCGTTCTCTGTTGCCCACTCTTTGGGGAGGGAGACGGTGTACGTCGACCCGCCTGTCACCTGGACCTTGCGTGTCTCCATGTGACTGGCACTCGTTCACGGGATGGTATAAATCCACTCATATCTATATACTATATCGGATCTCTAATATCTGGGGACATATCTTCCGGCTAAACGTCGATAATACGACGATATTCGCCGGTATAGGCAATTCAAACGGGTAAAAATGCTAGACCTGGCGGCTCATCGGCATCGGCCATATTCGAAGCTCTAGAGGCATGATAGCAGCGTATTCGCCGATATATGTCTGCCTGTTCGTGAGTGTTTATCATACTACGTCTATATAGTAGAACTTCCATAAATATAGCTATCTTAGCAGGTTACTTATTACCTGTCCCGCTGGGTTCTGGTGATGGCGCACGACCCAGACGGGCTGTCAGACTTCGTATCGCGGCGGAAATTCATCGCAACAACGGGTGCGACCAGTATCGCTGCAATCGCCGGCTGTTCCAGCGGCAGCAGCGACTCCAGCTCGGACGGAAGCTCGGGTGGGAGCGCGGACACCGAAGCACCATCGACGGAGATGGACTCGGCGGAGACGGAAGCGACCGAAAGCTCAAGCCAGGAGAGCATGGGCCCGCTCGAATCTGGCGGCTCCTCGACGGTGTACCCCATCGCCAACACCGCGGCCTCTTACTGGAACGCCAACCGGCCGGCCAGCGACAGTGAGTACTGGCCACACGGCGAGTACGACATCGACACGGACAAGAATCTCGCTGACTACTGGGCAGGCCTCTACGGGTTCGAGGCCGGCGGCGAGGACGGACCGCCGTTCCAGTTCACCGTTGGTCTCTCCCACTCCGGGACCGGCGTCGAGAAGGTCATGAACGGCCAGAACGATATCGGTAATTCCTCCGGGAACGTCGAGGACGAACTCCCGGACCGGGACTCCTACGAGCAGTTCGTCGACCACGTCGTCGGGGTCGACGGCCAGCCGCTTGTCGTCTCTCAGGAGATCGCCGACGCTGGCGTCGAGAAGATAACCGGCGACCAGCTCAAAAGCCTCTACAAAGGTGAACTCACCAACTGGAGCGAACTCGGCGGTCCGGACCGCGAGATTCAGGTTCTGGGCCGTGTCAAGGGCTCCGGGACGCGAACCTCCTTCGTCTCCAACGTCTTTGGCAACCCCGAAGAAGACACCAGCGTCGCCAACCGCTACGGGCAGAACCAGCGTCTCGCGCAGGCCATCGCACAGGCCGACAACGCCATCAGCTACCTCGCGCTGGCGTTTATCGACACCGACGGGCTGGCTCCCGTCGCCCTAGAGTGGGAAGGAACGACCTACAGCTATCAGGACGACCAGAACGGCCTTGACTCGAAGGCCTACCCCCTCTCGCGTGACCTCCACATGTACACGTGGGAAGGCACCTCGAAGAAGGAAGCCGCGGTCATCAACATGATCCTGTCCGACTTCGGTCAGGATACGTTCGTCGCGCCGAACAACTACTTCAAGCTCGGTGCGCGCCGTCAGGAAGAACAGCGCGCCAAGCTCCCCGACCAGGCGTAACCGGCTGTACGCAGTCTGACGATTTCGACCTTCTCGGTCGATTTTCGATAATATGACAGAAGACATACCAACGACGGAGAGTGAGTCGGTGTCGGGCGGGGGCAAAATCGATGGCGCAGCGCTTGCGGTCGGCGCGATAGCGACGACGCTGGCGGCGACGATTCTCGTGTTCCTGTTTCGGCCGGCGATAGTGCTGCCGATGCTACTCGCGTTCGTGTTCGTCACGGCGGTCGGCTGGAGTACCTATCAGGCCGAAGTTGCACGCCTGCTCACGCTGGTCGCGACGGTCTTGACAGTGCTGACCGTCGCGTTCATCACGTTCTTCCTGTTTGCGAGCGCGCTCCCAGCGTTTCTCGAACACGGGCTTGGACTGCTACTGATTCCAGAACAGGGCGGGTCAGCTCGCTGGTTCTTCTGGCTCGACATCGTCCTGCCGTCGAATTCGACGTACTGGAACCCGCTCAGCGGGGCGTACTCGCTGATACCGATGATCTGGGCGACGGTAGTCGTCACTCTCATCGCGGGCGCAGTCGCCGGCCCGCTGGGCCTGTTCGGCGCGCTATTTATCGCCGAGGTCGCCAGCGACCGCCTGCGGGAACTCATCAAGCCCGGTGTGGAGATTCTGGCTGGCATCCCCTCCATCGTCTACGGATTCATCGGCTTCCAGGTACTCAACGGCTTCATCCAGACGAACTTCCTCGACGACGGAGCGAGCTTTCTCATCGCCGGGGTCGTCGTGGGCGTGATGGCGCTGCCGACGGTCGTCTCCGTCGGCGAGGACGCCCTCTCCAGCGTCCCACAGTCGATGGGTGACGGCTCCGTCGCCATGGGCGCGACCGAGTGGCAGACGATGAAGAGCATCTCCATCCCGGCGGCGTTCTCGGGCATCTCCGCGGCCGTTATCCTCGGCCTTGGCCGGGCCATCGGCGAGACGATGGCCGTCGCCGCCATCATGGCCTCGGGGACGCAGTTCGCCGACCCGCTGTTCGACATCTTCGATGCCAACGCGACGCTGACCAGCCTGATTGCGACCCAGTACGGGAGCGCATCCGAGAGTACCGTCGACGTGCTGTTCGTCGCCGGTGTCATGCTGTTCGTCATCGTCGCCGGGATGAGCATCGTCTCGCAGTACATCGAGCGACGCATGCAGCGGAAACTGAAGGGGCAACAATGAGTGACGCTTACGCGACAACGGACCAGCTCGTCAGTGCGGATTCGAACATCTACGACCGGGGCCTCGATACGGCGATTGCGCTCAGCGTCGTCGGCTTCACGCTCGGGCTCATTACGCTCGTAAATCTGGTCCCGCCCGGTGCCAGCGGCAGTGCCCTCACCACGGCCCTCGGGACGCTACTTGCGGTCGTCGTCGGAGCAGTCGGAATCACTGGCCTCGCTTCCTTCCTCAACGTCGTCCCGGTCACTTCACAGCGAGTGCGCGGCATCGGGCTGGGCCTCGTTATCTCGACGGTCGCGCTGACTGCCCTTGCCGCGGCTCTTCCGGTGACGATGGCGACACTGCTTGGAACCGTCTTGCTGGTCGAGGCACTGGCGATCACTGCCGCTGGTGTCGCCTCCCGGCTTGCACTCGTGGACACGGAACCGAACATGAGCGCCGGCCTGCTCTCTGGTGGCGCGCTCGGCGCAATCGGTCTCGCAATGGGGGCCGCCGTCGGGGGTGCCCTCACCGGATTCGGCTCGCTTCTGTGGCTTGTCACCGCCGCCGTCGCCGGCGTCGGCCTGTTCCTGCTGGCGATCCTCCCTCGCGAGGACCTCGGTTCGACGCTCCCGACGGCTCTCGTCGTCGGTGCACTCGGGCTGACAATCGTGACCGGCACTATCGGCGTGGGCTGGCAGTGGAGCCCACAGACCCTCTCCGGTGGCTTCACCGGCGGCGCGGTCATCCCCGTGTTCCTCCTGATCGGGACGCTGCTGTCGGCCTGGTCGGCCGCGAAGTGCCGGGCCGGGTTCGGTGCCCGGGGACGCGAGTACGGGGCCTTCCTCGTCATCAACCTCAACGCCTTCCTGATGGTGGCCGTGATGGCGACAATCGTCGTGTTCGTGACCATCAAGGGCGTCGGCTACGCCGTCCACGGACTGTCGATTGGTGCGCTGACCGCACTGGTCCTCCTGACGCCAGCTCTTCTGGCGACAATCCAGTTCGCTCGCTCACCTGCGGGCACGACTGACTGGAACACCGGCGCGCGACAGCTATTCCGGATCCTCCCACTGGCGGCGGTCGGTTCGCTCGCTGCGGTGTTCGCGAGCGTGCTCGTCACTGGCACCCCGCTGCGGTACGCCTACACCTACACCGTCCAGGTCAACCGACAGGGACAGGCGCTCGATACAGCACTCGCAGTGACGCCTAGCACGACAGTCGGGACGCTGCTGCTCGTCCTCCCGGCACTCCTGCTCGCGGTCACGTTCTTCCGGTCGTTCGGCTCGCTCCGCAACGTCGGGACGCAGTCTGATCGAACCGGCTCGATCCGACAGGCCGCCCCGACCGCGGTTCTCGCGATGGTCGCCCTCATCGGCTTCTTCATCGCTTTCGGCCCGACTCCGTTCGGCCTCCCCCTCAACGAGACGCTTGCATTCGCCGCTGTCGTCGCCGGATCGGTCGCCGCGGGCGGTCTCGCGGTCTCTCCGCTCGTCGGCGTGCTCGCAAGCGACGGGCCGACGGTAGCGGAGAGCGCACAGCGGGAGGCCCCGCTGTTCACACTGGGGGTGTTTGGCGGACTCGGGCTGCTGCTGGCGACGCTGTTGCTCCAGCCAGTTGCCGGCATCAATCCGCGGGTTGGCCCGGTGAACCTCGTGCCTGCGGTCGCGCTCGGGGCCGCTGTGGCCTCGCTCGCGCTGGCGACGCTCACCACGGCTGCAAAGCAGTCCAGCGAGGAGACGATTACCCGACGCCTGCTGACTGAGGAGACGCGACTCGGCCTCGTCGGCGCAGCCGGCTTCACCGCGCTGGTGGGCCTGCACGTAGCCGTGACTGGTACGCCGTTCAACGTTCTCGGTGTCTCCATCGCCACCGAGGGAAGCCTCTCGTGGCCAATGGTGATGCAGGCTTACATCCCGCTGGGGGCCGAGCCCGGCGGTATCGTGCCTGCTATCATCGGCACGGTGTGGCTGGTGATCGGCGCAACGCTGTTCGCCGTCCCGCTGGGTGTTGGTGCAGCGGTGTTCCTCACCGAGTACGCCGAGCAGGGCCGATTCACCTCGGTGGTCGAAATCGCGACAAACGCGCTGTGGTCCACGCCGAGCATCGTCTTCGGCCTGTTCGGAGCAGCGTTCCTGATTCCCCGGCTTGGCGGCGACGAGTCGCTGCTTGCCGGGATGCTGGTGCTTGGCTTCATGCTCCTGCCGCTGGTGCTCATCACCTCGCGAGAGTCGATTAAGTCCGTCCCCGACGAGTACCGCGACGCCAGCGCGGCGCTGGGTGTGACCCAGTGGGAGACCATCAAAAGCGTCGTCCTGCCGGCGGCGATGCCCGGCGTCATCACCGGCGTCATCCTCGGCGTCGGCCGCATCGCTGGCGAGACTGCCCCGCTCATCCTTGTCCTCGGCTCGACGTTGAACGCGACGGCCGCCGTCGACGTCATCGATGGGTTCCGCTTCGTCTCGGGGCCACCGTTCATCGTCAATGACGCCTTGCTTTCGGCCTCGGCGTCACTGCCGACGCAGGTGTGGGCCGTCATCGCGGCCGGGGTGTCGGGGTCGCCACAGATGGGATGGGCAACAGCGTTTATTCTGCTGATCGTCGTGCTGACGTTCTACGCGGTCGGTATCACGGCGCGGACGTACTTCCGGAGGAAACTCAACTATGAGTGATAGCATCAACACGGAGCCGAGCACGGACACGCAAACGAACAGCAGACAGACAGTCGACACCACCTCGCCGAGCGCCCAGACGACGGCCGGCGAGAGCGACGAGCGGATCCGCGAGGCGTGGCGGCAGTACGACTTCGACGGCAACTCGAAGCTCTCGGTCGAGAACCTCGACGTGTGGTACGGCGACGACCACGCGCTGAAGGACGTCTCGATGGAGATCCCCGAGAACAGCGTCACGGCGCTTATCGGGCCATCCGGCTGTGGCAAATCGACGTACCTGCGGTGTCTGAACCGGATGAACGACCGCATCAAGGCCGCTCGCGTCGACGGCTCAGTCGAACTCGAAGGCACCGAGATCTACGACCCCAACGCCAACCTCGTCGAACTGCGCAAACGCATCGGGATGGTGTTCCAGTCGCCCAATCCGTTCCCGAAGTCGATCCGGGAGAATATCTCGTATGGCCCGCGCAAGCACGGCGACATCAACAAGGGCCTGCTCGCGCGTCTGTTCGGCCGCGACGACACGGAGGCCGAGGCCGAACTCGTCGAGCGCTCGCTGAAGCAGGCCGCGCTGTGGGACGAGGTCAGCGACCGTCTCGACGATAACGCGCTCGGCCTCTCAGGCGGGCAACAACAGCGCCTCTGTATCGCGCGCTGTCTGGCCGTCGACCCCGAGGTCATCCTGATGGACGAGCCGGCCTCGGCGCTGGACCCCATCGCCACCTCGAAAATCGAGGACCTCGTCGAGGAACTGTCGAAGGATTACACCGTCGTCATCGTCACTCACAATATGCAGCAGGCCGCCCGCATCTCCGACCAGACCGCTGTCTTCCTCACCGGCGGCGAACTCGTCGAGTACGACGATACCGACAAGATATTCGAGAACCCCGAGAGCCAGCGCGTCGAGGACTACATCACCGGCAAGTTCGGGTAACTCATGTCGCGCGAGTCGTACCAGCAACAACTGGACGAACTCCGGGAGAACGTGGTCGAGATGGGCGACCTCGTCGTTGAGCGACTCGAAGCGGCGCTTGCGGCCCTCCGGACGGTCGACCGGGAGATGGCGCAGTCTGTCATCGACGGCGACGACGAAATAAACGAGCTGTATCTGGCGCTGGAAGCCGACTGTATCGACCTCTTTGCCCTCCAGCAGCCGGTCGCAACGGACCTCCGCTTTGTCGCCGCCTCGTTCAAGATCATCACTGACCTCGAACGCGTCGCGGACCTCGCGACGAACCTCGCAGCGTACGCACAGTCGGCCGACCGTCGACTCGCTCCTGAGGTCGATGTCGACACCATCGGCCGCGAGGCCACCGACATGGTCGAGCGTAGTATCGACGCCTATCGACGGGAAGCCGTCGAGGACTGTCGCGCTATCGCGGCTGACGACGACGCGCTCGACGCGCTCTGCCAGCGGGCCAGCGAGACCGTCGCCCGGAACCTCATCGAGCGGGAGGCTGACGGCGACGACGGCTGGGCGGTCGAGCAACTCCTCGACGACGTGTCCCGGCTCCTGCTCACGGTCCGTGACCTCGAACGCGTCGGCGACCACGCGGTCAACATCGCGGCACGCACGCTGTACATGGTCGAAACTGACTCGGAACTCATCTACTGACTATGGACACCCGAAAGATACAGACCGTCGGCGGCGGGACCTACACCGTTTCGCTCCCAAAAGAGTGGGCCGAATCGGAGAACTGTACGGCCGGGACGACGGTGAACCTCCACACGCACATCGACGGGCTCCTGGTAATTCAGACCCCTGAGTCACAGACAACGGCGCGGAACCGCCTCACACTGGAAGTCGGAAACGACGACCCGGCGGAAATAGAGCAGCTGTTGCGGGCGGCCTACGCCGCTGGCGTCGAATCTGTGGCCCTTGAACTCCCCGATGGCTACAGCGACGAGCAACATCGGGCCATCGAACGCGTCACCCGGAACCTGACAGGCGTAACCATCGCCGAGGAGACCGGCTCCACGGTAACGGTCCAGACGTTGCTCGACGCTGGCGAGGTGTCCGTCAGCCAATCGGTCCGCCAGCTCCAGTTCGTCGCCCTGTCGATGCACCGGGACGCGATGGCCGCGCTGACGACCGGGACGACCAGCGACCGGTGGGGTGACCGCGACGAGCAGGCCGACCGGCTGTACGCCATGATCGACCGCTACTTCGAGCGAGGACTGGCCCGACTCGACGAGATAGACGCGCTCGGGCAGACCCGTCCCGAACTGTTCACCCTCTGGGGGACTGCGAACGAACTCGAACGCGTGGCCGATCACGCCGAGCGCATCGGGACCGTCGCCGACCGGCTCGACGGCCAACCCGACGAGCGTATCATCACAGCCCTCGACGACATCGCACAGGATGTCCGCGCCGTCGTCGAGGACGCTGTCCGAGTGATCATCGGCGACGCCTGTGTCGACACCGCCCGACAGACACTGGCCACGCGCCGGGACGTTCGAGAGCGGATAACCAGTCTCGACCGACAGCTGTTCGAGTCCGGTGACGCCGATTACCGGCTCACGCGCGCCCTCGACAGCCTCACCAGAACGGCGGAACACGGCGGCAATATCGCCGAACTCGGGCTTCGGATGGCCGTTCGAGACGGCGCGTTCTCGGACCCAGCGACCGACACTGACGAGGCAAACGCGTCGAGTTCGACAGCCGAAACAGAGTCCTGACCTAACGCACAGCACCCAAGACCCGTCGGTTCCGAGACTCACTATGGTCGACTGGGACGTGTATCTCGTCACGCAGGCGTCGCTCTCGACAGGTCGGACAACCGACGCAATCGTCGCGGACGCGATTGACGGCGGCGTCGGCGTCGTCCAACTCCGCGAGAAGGACCGGACAGCGCGCGAACGCTACGAACTCGGTCGGGAACTGCGGGAACTGACCCGCAAGGCCGGCGTCGCGTTCGTCGTCAACGACCGCGTCGACATCGCACAGGCACTCGACGCCGACGGGGTTCACCTCGGCGACGACGACCTTCCAGTTCCCGTCGCGCGGGAGCTTCTGGGTGACGACGCACTCATCGGGCGCTCGGTCTCAACTGTCGAAGACGCCCGGGAAGCGGCGGCGGCCGGCGCGGACTACCTCGGCGTCGGTGCAGTGTTTGCTACCGGCTCGAAAGACGACATCGATGACGAGGAGTACGCCATCGGCACCGAGCGAGTCGCTGCTATCGCGGACGCAGTAGACATCCCTTTTGTTGCCATCGGTGGCATCACGGCCGACAACGCCGTTGAGGTCGTCAGAGCGGGCGCGGACGGGGTCGCCGTCATCACAGCAATCACGCAGGCCGACGACCCGGAGGCGGCGACGGACGCGTTACACAGTGCCGTCGAGCAGGGGCGATAGCACTGGCCTGTTCGCGGTACCGCCGAGACAGCCCGGTTTGTGGGCGTCAGATACCGAGCAGGTCGGGCGTGACGAGGGTAACGACGACGAGACAGAGAAACACGAGAATCGCGACCGAGCGGAGGACGCCGGCGATCTGTCGTCTGCGCTTTGGCAACGCCTCCGCAACGCCCGCTAATCCGGTTCCGACGACCATCGCGAGTAACCAGTTGTCCGGGGCAGCACCTTCGGTAACCCAGGCAGACACGTAGAGACCGGCGAAGACAAGCGACCCAGCGAAGTGGACGAGAGCAATCCGTGGCCCGGACGGTTCGCTGAACACAGCGTTGCTGATACTGGAGGGCATCAGCGGTGAGACGTGTCCCAGAATTAATAAATTCGGTGGTAGCCGCGACAGCGGGCCTGTCGTGACTACAGACTGCTACGACGACCGCCGCAGTTTCTCGCGTAACTGTCGCTCGTCGACGTGGTACTTGAACGCCGGCGACTCGTCCACGAAGACGTAGGGAACGCGCTCGCCGTACTCCGCCTGAAGCTCGGGATCTTCGTCAACATCGACGAGGTCTATCGCGATAGCGACCCCCTCGTCGTCGGCAACTCGCTCGATTGTCTCGACGGCTTCCTCACAGAGATGGCAGTCCTCCCGCGTGTAGACGGTGATCGACACGTCGCTCATCACTGGAACACGGGGGCGACAGCATAAGACTCTCACTCTCTGGTCGGCGATGGGTTTCAGTGCTTCGCGCCCGTAACTCCCGCAATGACAGGCTGGACTATCGAAGACATGCCCCCGCTGACGGACCGAACCGTGGTCGTAACCGGCGCGAACAGCGGGCTGGGACTTACAGGCTCGAAGGCGTTCGCTCGCAGAGGCGCGACGGTGGTGATGGCCTGCCGGAGCGTCGACCGCGGTGAATCGGCTGCCGCGGAGATTCGCGACGCCGTCCCGAACGCGACGCTCGATGTCCGTGAGTGTGACCTCGCGGACCTCTCGAACGTCGAATCCTTCGCCGACGGCCTCCGAGACGAGTACGATGCCGTCGACATTCTCTGTAACAACGCCGGCGTCATGGCGATTCCCCGGAGCGAGACGGCCGACGGTTTCGAGACGCAGTTCGGCGTCAACCATCTGGGCCACTTCGCCCTGACCGGGCACCTCCTTGACCTCCTCGGGGCCGCCGACAGCGAATCCCGAATCGTCACGCAGTCCAGCGGCGCACACGAGATGGGCGAGATCGACTTCGAGGACCTGCAGGGCGAGCGCTCCTACGGGAAGTGGTCAGCCTACGGCCAGAGCAAGCTCGCCAACCTCCTCTTTGCCTACGAACTCCAGCGCCGGCTTGGCAACCACGGCTGGGAC
Source organism: Haloarcula rubripromontorii (assembly GCF_001280425.1). Classification (NCBI taxonomy): domain Archaea; kingdom Methanobacteriati; phylum Methanobacteriota; class Halobacteria; order Halobacteriales; family Haloarculaceae; genus Haloarcula; species Haloarcula rubripromontorii. Next base: position 213,732 of record NZ_LIUF01000002.1, read on the forward strand.
GACGTGATAAGCGTCGCCTGCCACCCCGGCTACGCCGACACCGACCTCCAGTTCCGCGGGCCCCGAGAGATGGGGTCGACACTGCGAACAGCGGCCATGGGCCTTGCCAACGCCGTGCTGGCCCAATCCGCCGAGCAGGGCGCGCTCCCGATGCTGTACGCCGCCACCGCGGACGATGTTATCGGCGGCGAGTACGTCGGCCCCGGCGGCCTGTTCGACATGCGCGGCCCGCCCGAGTTCCAGCAGTCAAACGCGGCCTCGCGCGACGAGGAAACCGCCGCGCGGCTCTGGGAGGTCTCGACCGACCTCACCGGCGTTGAGTACGACTTCGAGACCGCCTGAGGACGACGGGTAAGCCCCACTTTTTTACGTCGGGACGTGAACCCCGCCGATACATGCAACCAGTCGAAATCGCGCTCAGGCTGCTTGCAGGGGTCGCCCTGATCCTCGCAAACGGCTTCTTCGTCGCCATCGAGTTCGCGCTGACGAGGGCCAGACAGTACGCCGAATCGGAGTTCGACGAACCCGGCCTCCGGCGGGCCTGGGAGATGACCGACGACCTCGAAATCTATCTGACGAGCTGTCAGGTCGGTATCACCGCCTCCAGCATCGCGGTCGGTATCGTCGCCGAGCCGGCGCTGGCGGCCATCTTCGAGCCGTACTTCCAGTCCTCCGCGCTGGCCGGCGTCGGGGCCGGCGCGGCCATCGCCTTCCTCATCATCAACCTCGTCCACCTGACGCACGGCGAGCAGACGCCGACGTACCTCGGCGTCGAGCGCGCGAAGTTCGTCTGCCGGTACGGCGCGACGCCGCTGTACTACTTCGCGTGGGTCATCTCGCCGATTATCAAGGTCGGCGACGGCGTCGCCAAGTGGACGCTCGGGCTGTTCGGCGTCGAGATGTCCGGCGCGTGGCTCGAAGCCGAGGTCGACAGCATCGAGTCCCGCGGTGAACTGCGCAACGAACTCGGCTCGGTTCTCGACCGCGGCGACGTGCCCGACGAGCGCCGCGAGGAGATTATCTCTGCGTTCCGCGTTGGCGACCGTGAAGTCGGCGACGTGATGGTGCCACGCGAGGACATCGTCGCGCTGTCGCCGGGCGACGACGACGCGACCAACGCCGAGCGCATCGCCGAGACGCCCCACACCCGCTACCCGCTCGTCGGCGAGACGCTCGAAGACTTCCTCGGCATCGTCTACATCCCGGCGCTCGTCGACGAGCGCGAGGAACAGGACGGGGCGGGCGGTCTGCTCTACGGCATCGACCTCGAAGCTGTCGCCTCGCCGCCGATGACGATGTCGCCGGACACCACCGTCAGCGACGCCATCGACCAGTTCCAGGCCGAGCGCCAGGAACTCGCGTTCGTGCTCGAAGACGGCGAAGTCGTCGGGCTGGTGACGGTCACGGACCTGCTCGAAGAGGTCGTCGGCGACATTCAGGATCCGATGGACGCCGAGGCCGGCGTCGCCTGACGCTGAAAACAGTTCCCGGTCGACGGCACTGAGACGGCTACCACGGCGGCGTGTAGAAGTAGGCCGTCTCCAGCGGTCCGGGCCCCTCGTTTTCCGTGCCGTGGCGTTCGCCGGCCTCCATGACGACCTCGAAGTAGCGGTCGAAGTCGAGGCGCGCTCGCTCCATACGGACAGGGCTGTCCGTACTGTGGCGTCACTCCCGGGACGCTCAGTCCCCGCCCGCGAGCCGCCCGACCCGGCCGGTGAGCCGGGCCGCGATACCCTCGAAGTGGGCGGTGCTCCAGCCCGCGACGACGAGCGCGCCGACCGTGTTGAACACGAGGTCGTTCACGATGTCGCTCGTTCCGTACTGGGCGAGGACCGCCTCGCCGCCGACGACCGACGCGAGGCCGCCGCTGGCGAACTCCAGTATCTCCCAGCCGACGCCCACCGCGAGGACGAACAGGACGACGAAAGTCGCACGAAATCCTCTGTTGAAATCGACCACCCCGGAGTGGCGTTCGACCGCCCGCGCGATCGCGTATCCCACGCCGGCCACGAGCGATGCCGAGACGGCGTGGGCCAGACTGTCGTACCAGCCAAACGCCTCGTACAGTTCGAGCGCGCCGGCCGCGTGCAGCGTCGAGGCCACCGTGATCCACAGCACAAGACCGGTGTCCATCGCGTAGCCGTACTCCCGTCGGAACAGCGCCGGCAGGAACGTTATCGCCAGCGGGCCGCCGGTGTTGACGAACAGCGTCACGTTGCTCCGGACGAGCGCGAAAGCGGATATCACCCCGAGGACAGCCTGTAGCGTCCGGACAGCGATGCGGTGGTGCTTGCCGTCTCCGGGAAGGGACGCGCCCGACTGGTCACGTTCGGATGGGTCTGCGCCTGAGACGCGCAGTCGGGCGATGCGCGCCGACCGCTCGAAGTACACCTCGAACACGACACCGGCGACGATACCGGCGGCCGTCGCGGTGACGAGGTCCCACATCAGCTCGGTCTGTCCATCGAGAAACGCGGTTCCCAGTAGCGTGTCGGTCGCATAGATACCGACCGCCCAGACGCCCGCGACGGCCATCGTCACGATGACGACGAACACCGTTGCGAACCGCGGCGTCATCGTCAGTGAGGTACACGCATCGAGGACGACGGCCAGAAGCAGTGCGACCCCGGCGATTACGAGGAACGGGGTGACCTGCGGGAAACCGCCGAACGTCCGGACGAGTACCGGGACCGCAACCAGTCCAAGCAACTCCGCGGGCACTGTCGTTTCGAGGTTCCGCGTGGCGAACGGAACCGTGACCGCGATAGCGACGAGGAGTGCCGTGAGTACTGCCCAATCGAATTCGCCACCGGCCAGGAACCGTCCGACGCCGCCGATGAGAATTCCCGTTACCGTCCACGCGCCGAGCGCGTCGAGCCGGTGGGGACCGATAAGAGACTGTAGCGAACCCATCACGACGTGGATACGACACGAGTTGTAATCAAAGCACGGCGGGTTTCCGACATGCTTCTTGAGTTTCTCGCCTTTGTGCCCCCTGTCACGCGACTGACCGACGGCTGTCTGACGAGGATATATTTCTCTGGCCGTTCAACTCCCCGTAATCAATGGACGAAGCGTTTCTAGACCTCGAATCGATTGAGGTCGAACTGGACGAGGAGTTGCTCGATGCGATTGACGACAAGGCGTTCGCCGACCACCGCGACAACCGGGACGCCGCGATTCGCGACCTGCTCGACGAGTGGCTGAAACAGCGTGCCACCGAAGACGCGAACGAGAGCGACTGACTCCTCTCCTATACGGCGATAGTCGCGCCCAGTTCGGGCGCTGTCGCGTCGTAGCCGTCCTCACGGAGCGCGGCCGCGAAGGCCTCACAGCGGTCGCCGTGGTTGACCAGCACTGGCGTGTCCCGATAGGCGTCGAGATATGCCAGCAGCCCCTCGCGGTCGGCGTGTGCCGAAAAGTCGTACTGCTCGACCCGGGCGCTGACCGGCATAATCCGGCCGTCTATCTCGGCACTACCGGTCTCTAGCAGGTCCCGACCCGGCGTTCCCTCGACCTGATACCCGGTCATCGTGATCTTGTTCATCGGATTGCCACGGACCGCAGGAATATACGTCATCGCCGGGCCGCCCGAGAGCATCCCGCTCGTGGTGACGATAGCCGCCTTCTGGTCGGTGATACGTTTGCGCTGGCCGTCCTTCCCAGTAACAAACCGGGCGTGGGATTTTGCCCGTTGAAGCGCGTCCGCATCGCGGACGAACTCGGGGTACTGCCCGAGCATCTCGGTCACCTGCTTCCCCATCCCGTCGACGTAACATGGAATGTCGTGTGCTTCACAGATGAGCAGCATCTCCTGTGTTCGTCCGATGGCGAAGGCGGGGACAACGACGGTGCCGCCCTCCCAGAGCGTCGTTTCGACGCTTTCGACGAAGCGCCCCTCGACCGTTTCTCTGGGGTCGTGAGCGACATCGGAATAGGTGCTCTCACAGATGACCGTGTCCGCGTCCGGACGGGCCGTCGTCCCGGAGACGAGGCGCTGGTCGTCGGTGTGGAAATCGCCCGTGTACAGCAGTCGAGTGTCGCCGTCGTCGACGAGAACGTGTGCGCTCCCCGGAATGTGGCCGGCGTTGTAGAAGGTGACCTCGTAGCCGGCGGCCTCGAACGACTCGCGGTAGCCGTGTGTCTCCGACACCTGCGTTACCCGTCTGACGTTGGTCTCGGTAAACGGACAATTGACTGTCCCTCCGTGGAGTTTGAGTGTGTCTCGGGCGAGTGTCATCGCCAGTTCGTACGTCGGCGGCGTCCAGTGAATCGGTGGTCGTGCGTCGCCCGACACCAGCGCTGGGATGGTCCCGACGTGGTCGAGGTGGCCGTGGGAGACGACGACAGCGTCCGGCGACGGCGTCCGAACGGGAAACTGTGGCGGCGAGTCGGTCAGCATCCCGAAATCCAGCAGCAACGACTCGTCGATGAGGACAGCGCTTCGACCAATCTCACCAGCCCCGCCGAGAAACTGCACATCCATTATCGCGACAGACGCGTCGCGCCCGTTTCCGTTCGTCGGTTCTAGCTGACTCGTGCCGTTAGCCGCCGGGCCAGCGTAATATCTATGAACCGGAACACGACGATATCTCGATGTTTAGTGGGGATGAATCCTCAAGCAGTCATTTTGGGAGATTGTATTGTGTGTAGCTAACACATTGGTTGGGCAGTGTTATCACCCTAGCATAAACAATTATTATACTCGGGGCACATTGTTCACCTGTCATGGCGACACGCCAGCAACCCCCGACGACGTACCACACGTGCAGTTGCGGTGAGGAGTTCGACACGACGGAGGAACTCCTCGAACACGCACGAGAGGCACACGGGCTTAGCGTACACTAACTGGCGTCGCGCCGCTTTTCGTACACAGAGATCCCGACAGCGACAGGTCAGGACGTTTTGTCGATGTCCTGTCGCACGCTGAACCGCGCGTAGCCGCCGTGCGAGAGGTCAAGCGCACCCAGCCACCAGTTCCATCGCTCAGCGAGTTGATACTCCTCGGGCGCGTCCGCGAGGTTGTCGATGACATCTGCAACGGTCAGTTCCGCCCCGAAGTCGGTCACGAACTGGTCTGATTCCGAGAGGTCCCGCGCCTGTCTGGCGACGACCGTAACGATATCGGGATCGGCGTCGAAGGCATCGCGGAGTTCCCGTTCGAGTTCCGTTCGGTCCACACTCGCGTGTAGGATGCGCATTTGACTTGAATGTACGGTTGGGAACGCGGCTGTTTTTCCCAGCCGCGAAACAGCCGTCCGGAACGGATGTCACTGTCTCAGGAACGCTATCGCTCTCGAACAGCGCCACAAAAATCTGAAGGTAAGTCGCTACCGCTCCGATTCGAAGCTTCGTGCGCTACGCTTACTCAGCTTCGCCCTGCTTCGCGGCTCCCGGTGGTCGCCGTTCCGCTACGAGGTCGACTCTTCGCTACGCTCAGTCGTCGGCCTCGCCCTTCTCGATAGGCGCACCAACCAGATTGCCCCATTCGGTCCAGGAGCCGTCGTAGTTGATGGTGTCGTCGTAGCCCAGCAGTTCGTGCAGGGCGAACCAGGCGACAGAGGAGCGCTCACCGATGCGGCAGTACGCGACCGTCGTGGAGTCGCCGTCGATGCCGTACTCAGCGTAGAGCTCTTCGAGTTCGTCGTAGTCTTTGAACGTCCCGTCGTCGTTGGTGACGGCCGCCCAGGAGATGTTCTGTGCGCCGGGGATGTGGCCGCCACGCTGGGCGGTCTCCTGCAGTCCGGGGGGTGCGAGAATCTCGCCGGAGTATTCCTCGGGCGAGCGAACGTCGACGAGCGGCAGTTCGCGCTCGATGGCGTTCTCGACGTCCTCGCGGTAGGCGCGGATGGACTCGCGCGGGCCGGATGCCTCGTAGTCGACTTCGGAGAACTCTGGCACTTCGTCGGTGAGTTCGTAGTCGTTCTCGACCCAGTACTCGCGGCCGCCGTCGAGCAGCTTCACGTCGTCGTGGCCGTAGTATTTGAACTGCCAATATGTGTAGGCGGCAAACCAGTTCGAATTGTCGCCGTAGAGGACGACTGTCGAGTCCTCGCTGATGCCGTGACTGCCAAGCAGCTCCTCGAAGTCTTCCTTGTCGAGGATGTCACGGGTGGTCTGGTCCTGAAGCTGTGTCTCCCAGTTGAAGCCGATTGCACCGGGCGCGTGGCTCTCGTCGTACAGTTCCGTGTCGACGTCCACCTCTACCAGTCGGTGGGCGGGGTCGTCGCTCTGGAACTCGTCCAGATGCTCGCTGACCCAGTCGGCCGAGACGAGCACGTCGTTAGCGTAGTCAGTCATAATGCATCGAAGCGTAAGTCTACCAGACATATATTACTACGACTTTCGGCATGTTCGGCCACTCGTCCACCGTGTCGGCAGACGTTGCCTCTACTGAGACCTGTCGCTATCCAACACGTCTGCCGCCCAGCGGACAGGAGCCATGGCGTTCCATGTCCGGATGTGAGTCCTGCTGTGCGTGCGCAAAATGCGGCAGCATTTGCATCCACCTTCGACCGCCCATCATGAGAGTTTTCAAGCGGACGGAGCGGTTACGCGTGGACGATGACTGATTTCGTCTCTGCGGAGTGGGTGTCGAGTCGGGGCGACGACCTCCGGGTGGTCGACGTGCGAGACGCGTGGGAGTACGACGGCCTCGGACACCTCCCGGGCGCGGTGAACGTCCCCTTCGATTCGTTCCGGGCGGACGAACACGGCGCGGAGTCCGATGCTGGCGAGGGCATGCTGCCCGATGAAGACGAGTGGGCACGGTTGCTCTCGGCAGCCGGCATCTCGCCGGAGAGCGACATCGTGGCGTATGACGACCACCACGGCGTCTTCGCCGCGCGGTTTCTGGTCACCGCAGAACTGTTCGGCCACGACCCCGACCACCTCCACCTCCTTGACGGCGACTTCTCCAGCTGGCAGCTCGAACGCGAGACGTCGAGCGAGACGCCGGACGTCGAGCCGACCGAGTACGCCGTCCAGCGGCCGGCGTCGACGCCGCTGGTCGGCCCGGATACGGTCGCCAAGGCGGCGGACGACCCCGACGCGGTGCTGGTCGACACCCGCGAGGACGAGGAGTACGACGCGGGCCACATCCCCGGCGCAGTTCTGCTGGACTGGCGGGACCTCGTCGATGACGAGACACGGGGACTGCTCGCGCGCGAGTCGGCGCTGTCTGTCCTCGAATCGGTCGGCATCGTCCCCGAGAAGCGCGTCGTCCTCTACTGCAACACGGCTCGGCGCATCAGCCACACCTACGTCGTCCTCCGCCACCTCGGCTTCGAGCGGGTGGACTTCTACGAGGGGAGTCTCACTGAGTGGGAAGCACAGGGGCGGCCGCTGGAGACGAACTGAGGCGGCGTCGCGCTGACAGGCTCCACATTACGTCAGTTTCTGCTGGTCGCCCTGCCGCTCGCTGGTCAGCAGCGACGACAGTTCGACCAGCAGCGCGATGACGACCGGGCCGGCGATGAAGCCGATGACGCCAAGCGTCAACACGCCGCCAGTGAATCCGACGAAGTAGAGGCTGGCCGGGAGTCCCGTCGTGTAGCGGGCGAGCTTCGGTCTGATGACCGCATCGGGGAGGAAACCGACGAAGACGAGGCCGAACACGGTCACCAGGACTGCCCCGGTGATGTTGCCGTTGATAACATCCGCGACAGCGATGGTGAGGACGACGACGCTGGGGCCGACGACGGGAACGAACTGCAGAATACCGGCGACCACCGCCAGTGCGAACGCGCCCTGATAGCCCAGCAGCCAGAAGACGATCCACGCCACGACAAAGGTCCCGAACGCCGTCGCCGCCTGAAGAACGTAAATCGCGTACAGTGTCCCCCGGAGCCGCTGATGGAGTCGGTTGACGACCTCGTGATACGACGCCGGGACCGTCCGATAGACGGCCTTTTTTGGCGCCTGTGGCTGCCAGAGCATCGCGTAGACGAGGATCGCAAACAGGACGGCCTTCAGCGCCAGCACGGGCGATTCAGCGGCTAGATCCACCGCAACAGCCGTGAGTGTCTCCCGGGCGGCTATCAACGTCGGATCGATCTCGACCGGGTAGCTGAACTCGCCGAATTCGAGGGTCACCATCGACGGGAGCTGCTGGAAGAACGAAAACAGGTCGCGGCGGCGGAGATACAGCACAGCCCCGAGCGGGACGATAATGAATGTCCCACTGATGAAGGCAATACCTGTTGTCACAGCCGCCGACAGGCGCCTGTTGAGCCCGTGGCGTCCAAGCCATTCCGAGACGGGGAACAGCACGTATGCGACCGTGATTGCGAAGAAAATCGTCGCTAGCACCCGCGCGAGCAGGACTGCCGTCAGGCAGCCGGTAAGAACGAGCAGGCCCGCGAGGACGTAGGTACGTCGGCGTGTTACCACGCCCGTCCTTTTTTATCGGGCGGTAAAAACGTTATCTGCACACCCCAGAGCGGTAACACGTCCGTCAGGACCGGGAGAACAGCGCTGCTAACTGCTCCCGGGAGAACAGCGTTGTCGGCCGGTCCATGTGGACGCCGATTTCGCCCTCGAAGGCTTTCATCCCGGCTTTCTGTATCGGCTCCGGCGCAGAGTAGCCAGCCCGAACCGCGTGACCGAGGCGGATCTCCTGTCGGAGGTCGTCGCGCCACGCGCGCTCGTACTCGCCCAGCGTCGCCGGGTCGTCGGGGTCGATCTCTCGGGCCGCGTGGTCGGCGGCAGTCATGCCGTAGCGGATGCCGCCGCCGGTGAAAGGCTTGGTCTGGGCCGCGGCATCGCCGACGAGGAACGACCGTCGGCCGGTGACTCGCTTCGGCGGGCCGATGGGGATAAGTCCAGAACAGCGGCGGTCGGTCTCGACCCCGTAGCCGTCGACGAACTCTTCGAACCGCCCGCGGGCGTCGTCGCCCGGCGGGACGGCCAGCCCGTACTCGACGCCGGCCTCGCCCCGCGGGATGCGCCACGCGAAGAAGCGTGGGACGGTGAGGTGGACGTCCACGAAGTCGCCGTGGTCGACCTCGTCGCTGAACCCGAGGACGCCATGCAGCAGTTCGTCGGGTTCGGGAAGGTCGAGTTCCCGCCGGACGCGGCTCTTCGGGCCGTCACAGCCGGCGACCATCTTCGCGCGGTGGGTTTCGACGCTGTCGTCGCCGCGTACTTCAACGGTGACGCCGTCCCTGTCTTCGGAGACGCCGACGACGGAGTGGCCCTCGCGCACGTCCGCGCCGGCATCGCGGGCCACGTCGGCGAGGTGCTTGTCCAGACCGACGCGGTCGATGACGTTCGAGATGACTTCGTCCTTGTAGAAGGGGTGGTCTTGACTTCCGGGACCGCCAGTGTGAAACCGAGCGCCCGAAATCTCGTTCTGGAACAGGTCGTCGCGGGCGTCCTCGGTAAACTCCCAGATATCTGTGCTCACGTGGCCCGAACAGGCCAGTGGCTTGCCGATCTCCCCCTGCTCGAACACCACCACGTCGAGCCCCCGGCTCGCCGCCTGACGCGCGTACCGGGACCCAGCCGGACCCGCGCCGACCACCACAACATCGTACATACACGTTCTCTCGGTGTCACGAATCAAATAGCTTCTTGATTCGTACGGATTGCTGGCACTGTCTCACCGCGTCAGTACCCGTCGTGTCTTCGACGAAGCAGGACGTATTTGTCGGCGTAACCCCTGGTATGGCCTATGGCAGAGTATCAGCCCGGAGTGTGTAATATCGGGGCGAACCAGCGCCGCACCCGCCGACTGTCGGCCATTGGGTCATTCGCGGTCGCTGCTGGCATCGCAGTCGCCGTCGGAGTCGGCGCAGTCCCTCGACTGTCGCTGTGGGCGACTGTCCCCTTCATTTTCGGCGGGTACCTCGGCGCGTTTCAGGACTACTTCCGGTTCTGTGTCGCGTTCGGAGCGCTGGCCCGCTACGACCTTTCGGGGTCCGGAGGGGAAAGCGGCCGCGTAGACACGAGTGAGGCTGTTCGCGCTGACCGGCGAAAAGCGGCGAAAATCCTCCTGCTCTCTGCTGTTGCGACGGTCGTGACGGCCGGCATCGGGTCCGTGGCTGTTACCGCCGTGTAGGGCTTCTGTCTGCTGTGTGTTCTAGGTGTCACCAAATCCGCTCAGGCGGTGGCGGTATCAGACGACGGCCAGCCCGCTCGGGACTTGCTCGTAGTCGGTCGGCCAGTCCCCGTCGTCGAGGTCGCGTCGCGTCCACGCTTCCCCGCGGTTCGACTGGAACAGGCCGTGGTTCGTCAACGCGAGAAAGCCACCGTCCGGGTCGGCGGCGAGGACCGGACGGGCCAGCCCGTCCGGCCCCGGCAGGCCGTCCATCGATTGTGTCCAGCGCTCGCCGTTCCACCGATACACGTAGCTCTCGCCGCTGGTGCTGTGAGCCGACCGGGGGCCGCTGGCCGCCGAGACGACGACGCGGTCCGGGTCGTCGGGGTGGACGGCCAGCCCCCACACGTACCGATGGGCCAGCCCGTCCTGCGGGTGGGTCCACGTCGCTCCCCGGTCGGTCGACAGCGCGAAGCCGTCGCCGGCGGCGGTGTACACCCGGTCCGGGGCGTCTGGGTGGGTGGCCAGCGTATGGTTGTCCCGCCGAGCATCGTCGGGATGGTCGACCCACGTTTCGCCGCCGTCCGGACTACGGATGAACGCGCCGGCCTCGATGGCGGCGTACACCTGCTCCGGATCGTCTGGGGCGAGCGCGAGCCAGCGGACGTGGTGGGTGTGTGGCCGCGGCGGGAACGACCACCGCGACGCCGAATCGAGGTCGGTCACCCCCGGCCGCTCTGTCCACGTCTTTCCGCCGTCGGCCGAACGGTAGACCGCGCTCGGCTCCGTTCCGGCCCACACCACGTCAGGGTCCTGTGGGCTGCCCGTCACGCTCGTCACGCGGTCGCCGGCGTCGAGGACCGATTCCCACGTCGCACCGCGGTCGGTTGTCCGCTGGAGGCCGGCGTCGGCTGTGCCCGCGAAGGCACGCTCCGGCTCCGCCGTTCTCGCGGCGACGCACTCGATGTCGTGACCGAGAAAGCAGTCGTCCCAGCCGGTGTCGCTGTCCCCGACGAGGACGCGGTCCCCGAGTGCGGCGTAGACGGTGTCCATAGCCGACTGTACGAGGCCCGAGCGAAGAAAGCTGGTGGTGGTCAGCGACTGACCGACCGCGTCAGCGCGAAGACGTACAGCGCGACGAAGAAGCCGCCGAGGAACGCCTCGGACTGGGCCAGCAGGGAGACGGTCGGATCGCTGACCTCGCCGACGCCGCCGAGGAAGAAGGCGATGAACGAGCCGAGACTGAGCTGCGCGTACTGGCCCACGCTCCCGAACAGGTCCGGCGCGAGAGCGAGGTACAGGCCCGCGTAGGCGGCGATGAGTACAGCCGACGCCGCCAGCGTGTACGACGCCCGCTCGCCGTAACCGGTGGTCACGAACAGGAACGCGTTCATTCCCCAGCGGGCGAGCGCCCGACCGCGCTCTCGCAACGACGCCGCACTGTTCCGGACCCGCTGGGAGTGACAGCGCCGCCGGTACGCCATCTGCGACATGAAGAACTCGGAGGCGGCGGTGTTGTCGGCGATGTCGTTCGCGCCGTTTTTCGCCCGCAGGTACGTCACCTCGCCGGCGGCGGCCTCAATCCGCCCCTTCGTGGCCGTCGCAAGTCGCTCGGCGGTGGCGCGGGCGGCTGTCGGGAGCGCGTGGCCGCTGGCCTGCTCGGCCGCCACATCGAGTGGAGTCGGCGGTTCGTCGGCCGTCGCGGCTGTGTTGTCATCGCTAGTGGTCGAACCCGCCCCGTCCTCGCCGGTGGCTGCGACTCGCGGGACAGCGCCCGGCTCGGCAGCTTCACCGTTCCCGCCGCCGTCTGCCAGGGCTTTGACGGCCTCGTCGAGGGCCGACGGGTACGCCAGCGCGGTCCGCAGGCCGTCCCACAGTCCGCTGTCGAGTTCGTGCAGCCGATAGTTCGACGCCTCCAAGTCGAGGGCATCGTCGTCGCGGAAGTCGAAGCCCGCGAACCGCGTCCGGTAGAACGCGACGTAGTCGAGGACGCTCTGCGTCCCGTCGCCTTCGAATCGGACAGTGCCGAGCGTCGCTCGCTCGGGGTCATACACCACTGCGCCTGTATCCGGCTGGCCGAGCGTGCCGTCTTCGACTGTGGTCTCGGAGAGCGAGACGAGTCCGACGCCGTCCGGTCCGACGGCCGCTGGCCGAAGGTCGACCGCGCCGACGGTGCAGCCGTGGAGTCGGACGGTGCCCGTACAGGCCACATCTGTCGCGCGCAGTCGGTCGATTTCGCTGTCCTCGAACTGCGGACTCGCCAGCGTCGCCCCGTCCAGGTGGAGATCGGTGACGGCGGCGTCGACGAACGACGCGGCGACTAGCGTCGTGTCCGTGGCGTCGAGTCGCTCGACGGTTGCGCCCTCGAAGTCGGCATCCACGAGCACAGCGTCGTGGACGACCAGCTTCATCGAAATCGCCGCGTCGGCGAACGTCGCGTCGGTGAGCGTCACGTCGGGGAGATAGAGCCGCTCGGCCTCGACCCGCTCGAAGACGGCCTCGTCGTAGCTGCTCTCGTTGAAGTAGCCGCCGCTGAACGTCGCGCCGTAGAACCGCGCCGTGCCGAACTCCGCCTGTCGGAAGTCCGCTTCGTCGAAGGTCGCGTGGTAGAAGTCTCCGGTCCCGAACTGTGCCTCGTCGAAATCTGCCATCTCCAGCGTGGCGTGCTGGAACGAGCCGTCGTCGACGGTCACCCGGTCGAAGGTGGCGTCGGTCATCGAGGCCCGGTCGAAGGTCGCAGTTCCGAGTGTCGCGTCACGGGCGTCAATCTCAGAGAGCGTTGCGCGCTCGAACGCAGCGGTGTCCAGTTGTGCGTTCCTGAGGTCGACGCGGTCCGCCGTCACCCCGGTAAACACCGCCTCTGCAATCGTCGCGTCTTTCGCGTCGATCTCGTGGTACGTCCCGTCGAACGTCGCCGTGTCCGTGACCGTCGTGCCCCGGAGGTCGAGGCGCTGGCCGAACTCGCTGTCGGTACAGTCAAGCCGGCCGATTGTCGCGCCGCGGAGGTCGACCGGATGGTTGTCGGCGGCATCGACAACCGCGTTCGACAGGTCGAGACCGTCGAAGGTGGCTCCGATGAACTGTTTTGCTCGCTTGCGGTCCTGGCGACTCTCGGGAGGGTCTCCAGCAATTGAATCGAGGAACGCTTCGGACACGGCCACGTCGTCGGGAATGGCCTCGGGCTGGCAGTGGAACGGACAGCGGTCCCTGCCTTTGATTGCGCCGTGTGGACACTTCCACTCCCGTTCGGGTTCGCCCTCGAACTCTGAGAGGGTGTAGGTGAACGTACAGCGACTCTCGGCGTGTCCCGACCAACCCATCGTTGCCAGAAACGGTCGACAGGCAAGGTGATAAGCGCTTCCACACTCTCGCGTCGTGGGGCTGCCGTCTTGCTCACCGGCCGGCGCAGCCTGCCGGACTCGCTCTAGGTGGGCGGCCCGGCGTTTCCGGAATTGTCCGTCGATTGTGATACAGAAACCGTGCCTACGGCGTCCACCAGCGCAGGCCGACCATCACGAAGATGATCGCCAGCTGCATTAGGCCCTGCAGGCCCCCGAGTCTGGCGTTTCGCATCCCGATCTCGGAGACGAGGTCGACGTCCGGGGTCTCGGAGACGACTTGCCGGTAGATGCGGACCTCGCCGGGCAAGATGACGCCGAAACCCTGCACGGACAGCACGGTCACGATAGCAAGCGTGGCGATGATCCACCACGAGGTCATCGCGAACTGCGGGAGCGCGGTCGCCAGGTACGCGCCGGACCCAGCGACGGCGACGCCGAGGACGCCCAGCGTCTTCGGGTCGGTCAGCGCGTCGAACTGGTAGCCGACGAGGAGGACGACGGGAATCAGCGTCGCGGCGGTCAGCAGCGCCAGCCACGGGTCGGCGTTGGGGAACTTCCCGAGGCGAAGCGCCAGCAGAATGCCGCCGGAAATAGTCACTGCCGCGAGCGTCGGCATCAGGAACGTCATCTTGGGCGTGAACGACGTGAAGAAGTCGGCTCGTGCCTCGGGCTCCTGGCCGCCCAGCACCGGTCCCAACACGAGGCCCATGAACAGGTCGATACCGGTCCACAGCACCCCGGCCATCACGTGTACGTAGGTCAGCGCGCGGATGTTTCCGCTGGCGAGTGCCCCCGCGAACGCGATAAGCGGGATAGCAACCGCCCCGACGGCAAAGGCGGGGTTCGCCTGTTTCGCCAACCCACCGATACCCCGTTTTCGTTCGACGCGATCCGCTGTCGACTGGGCCATGAGTGGCTGTAACAGGGTTCGCTAGCGTGAAAAGCGTTGGTGGCTCGTATGGAGATTTATACGAAAGTACGGCCCAATCTGGGTGTCTGGCCGCACGCTTAATACGATGCAATGCGTTGTATTTCATATGGAGAACGTCACGACTCGAATGAGTGATACGGAACTCGATCTGGTGGCGCGTCTCGCTGAGGCGAAAGGAGAGAGTCGGAGCGATGCCATCCGGCAGGCAATCCGTCAGGGTGCCCGCGAGGAACTCATCCGTGTCGCCCTTCAGCGGTATCAAGAAGGAGACGTGGGGATGCGCGGTGCGGCGGAGTTAGCGGGACTCACCATCGCGGAGATGATGGCCGAAGCGAATGACCGTGGGGTGCTGTCGAACTACGATGAGGCCGACCTCGCAGACGACGTGGATGCGCTACGATGACCTGGAACGGGCGGGTCGTACTTCTTGATGCGAGCGTTATTATTACATTAGCTGAAACCGGATCGACTGATTTACTCGATTCCGTGCGTGGCGGATTAGTCGTCCCTCGGGCGGTAAAATTCGAGATCTCGAAAGAGCCTGCTAAATCAGCACTCGACACCTGCATAGATGAAGGGAACATCGTTCAAACTAATATTCTCGCTTGGGCTGGAGAGGAAGATAAGGATAAACTCGTGTCCGATTCAGCAACTCGACTCGGGAACGATCCTGGGTCGGTTATCGATACCGAAAGTAAAGTTCCAATGATCGTCAACGGCGATGTTGCACTGCTCACCGGCGCTCAACTTGCGGACGAGTGTGTCGTCATCACCGATGACAAACCGCTCCGGCAGGCTTGTAAGTCGATATCGATACCCGTTTCGGGGACAATCGGTGTACTCGTTCGTGCCGTGGAAACCAGAGATATCGAACCAGACGCTGCGAAGGAGACGCTCTATGCGATGGATGAAGTCGGGGCTCGCCTCAGTGCAAGTCTAGTGAAGCGAGCGGAGCGATTGATCGACGACGCGGCCGATTAGTCGTCGTCAGCCGCCGGCTGGGCCACGTCGCGGTCCGCTCGCGGCCCCTCCAGGTCGACGTTCGGCAGCAGGTCGCGGAGGTACTGACCGGTGTAGGACGCCTCGGTGCGGGCCACGTCCTCCGGCGTCCCCTGCGCAACGAGTTCGCCGCCGTTCTCCCCGCCTTCGGGACCGAGGTCGATGATCTGGTCGGCGTTCTTTATCAGGTCGAGTTCGTGCTCGATGACGACCACGGTGTTGCCGTCGTCGGTGAGTCGGTGGAGCACGTCGATGAGCTTGCGCTCGTCCTCCGGGTGGAGCCCGGTGGTGGGTTCATCCAGCAGGTACAGTGTCTCGCCCGAATCCTTCTTCCCGAGTTCCTCGGCGAGTTTCACGCGCTGGGCTTCGCCGCCCGACAGCGTCGTCGAGGGCTGGCCCAGCCGCATGTAGCCAAGCCCCACGTCTTTCAGCAGTTCCAACCGCCGGCGGATACCGCCGTGGCTCTCGAAGAAGTCGTAGGCCTCCTCGACGGTCATCTCCAGCACGTCGGCGATGGTCGCGCCCTTGTAGGTCACGTCCAGCGTCTCGTCGTTGTAGCGCGCGCCGCCACACTCCTCACAGGGGACTGTCACGTCCGAGAGGAAGTTCATGTCGATGGTGACCGTGCCTTGGCCGCCACAACCCTCACAGCGGCCGCCCTTGACGTTGAAGGAGAACCGGCCGACCTCGTAGCCGCGCTGTTTCGAGAGGCTGGTCTCGGCGAACAGCTCGCGGATGTGGTCGAAGACGTTGGTGTAGGTCGCCGGGTTCGAGCGGGGTGTTCGGCCGATGGGTGACTGGTCGATGAGCCGCACCGTCTCGATGTCGTCGAGGCCGTCGATGGCGTCGTGCTCGCCGGGGTTCACGTCGGTGTCGTTCATCCGACGCACGAGCCCCTTGTACAGCACGTCGTGCATCAGCGTGGACTTGCCCGACCCCGAAACGCCCGTGATGGCGGTGAACGTCCCCAGCGGGATGGATACGTCGAGGTCCGCAAGGTTGTGCTGGCGCGCGCCCCGAACTGTGAGTTCGCCGTCGGCCTCGCGCCGGCTGTCGGGGACGGGAATCGTCCGCTCGCCAGAGAGGTACTCCCCGGTCACCGACGCGTCGGTGTCGATGACCTCGTCCATCGGGCCGTTGACGACGACCTCGCCGCCGCGCTTGCCCGGGCCGGGCCCCATGTCGATTATCTGGTCGGCTCGGCGCATCGTCTCGGTGTCGTGTTCGACCACGAGCAGCGTGTTCCCGAGGTCACGCAGTTCCTCTAAGGTGTTCAGCAGCCGGTCGTTGTCGCGCTGGTGCAGGCCGATAGAGGGCTCGTCGAGGACGTAGAGGACGCCGACGAGGCCGCTGCCGATCTGAGTCGCCAGCCGAATACGCTGGCTCTCCCCGCCCGACAGCGTCGAGGCCTCACGGTCCAGTGTCAGGTAGTCCAGACCGACCTCGGTCATGAAGCCAAGGCGGGCACGGATTTCCTTGAGAATCTCCTCGGCGATCTTCCGGTCGCGGGCCGAGAGGTTCCCCTCCATCCCTTCGAAGTGCGCCAGCGCGTCGCTGATAGACATCTCGTTGACCTCGGTAATCGAGGTGCCGTCCACGAGCACCGCCCGCGACTCCGCCTTGAGCCGTGTCCCCTCACAGGCCGGGCACGTCGTCGTCGCCATGAACTCCTCGATGTGCTCGCGGGCGCGATCGGAGTCCGTCTCGACGTGGCGGCGTTCGAGGTTCGGGATGACACCCTCGAACCGCTCGGTCTTCTCGCGGGTCCCGTTTTTCGTCCGCCACTCGAAGTGGACTCTGCTGTCGGTGCCGTAGAGGAACTGCCGCTGGATGTCCTCGTCGAGTTCCTCGAACGGCGTCGAGAGGTCCACGCCGAAGTGTTCGGCGACGTTGTCCAGTTGCCGCGAGTAGTACGTCCGGTCGTAGCTCCAGGGCTCGAAGACGTGCTTGAGCGGCTTCGTCGGGTCGGTGATGACGAGGTCCTCGCTGACCTCCTTCGTCTCGCCCAGCCCCTCACACTCCGGGCAGGCCCCGTGCGGTGAGTTGAACGAGAACGAGCGCGTCTCGATTTCGGAGATGTCGATACCGCAGTGCGTGCAGGCGAGGTCCTCCGAGAGTTCGACAACGAGGCGGTCGTTCCCTCGCGGGCGCTGCCCGCTCGCGTCGTCCGAGGCGCTTCGCGCCTCGCTCGCGAGGTCCCCCGTTGCCCGGGCGTCTGACCCGCCGAGCGTCTCCGAAGCCCCCTCCGCCGGGTCCGGCAGGATGACTTTCAGCGTCCCGTCGGCCTCTTCGAGCGCGGTCTCGACGGAGTCGGTGATACGCGAGCGGGCGTCCGGCGATATCTTCACGCGGTCGACGACCACGTCGATTGTGTGGTCGTAGTTCTCGTCCAGTTCGGGTCGGTCCAGCGTGAGGTCGAACGCCTCGCCGTCGACCTCGACGCGGCTGTACCCCTCGCCGACGAGGTCGTCGAACAGGTCCTCGAAGGCTCCCTTCTGGTCGCGGACGACCGGCGCACACAGTTTCGCTCGGGTTCCCTCGGGGAGTTCGAGAATCCGCGACACCATGTTCTGGGCGGACTGCTCGCCGACTTCGCGGCCACACTCTGGACAGTGTGGCGTGCCGACGCGGGCGTACAGCAGGCGGAGGTAGTCGTGGAGTTCGGTGACAGTCCCGACCGTCGAGCGGGGGTTGTTGGCGGCGTTCTTCTGGTCGATGGAGATGGCCGGCGACAGCCCCTCGACGTTCTCGACCTGTGGCTTGTCCATCTGCCCCAGGAAATTCCGTGCGTAGGCGGAGAGCGATTCGATGTAGCGCCGCTGGCCTTCGGCGTACACCGTCTCGAATGCGAGCGAGGACTTGCCCGACCCCGACAGCCCGGTGACGACTGTCAGTTCCTCGCGGGGAATCTCCACGTCGACGTCCTTGAGGTTGTGTTCCTCGGCCCCTCGGACCTCGATGATATCCTTGCTCATCTTTGCATCTTCGTTGGCCGGCAGGAGGGAAACCCTGTCGGTTCGAATGCCGATAGACGACGCCTCGCACCTGACTAATTTTATTTTAGACAGTGTGGCGAAAGATTTACCACGAATATCGAATATGAGATTAGTATGGGAACGAGCGACTACGACATCGCAGGGATTGACCTCTCCGACGACAGCTACACAGTTGAACAGAGTCTGGTCCGAAACAAGTACAAAGCGATGGACGCCGCCGGGAACGTCGTTCTCCGCGGGAAACAGAAGATGCTGAAGATGAAAGAGCAGTTCCCGTTCGTCGACGCGAACGGCGACGAGGTGTTCGAGGTCAACGCCGGCGGCATCATCGACGTGGCCGGCAACTACGTACTCACCGACTCCAAGACAGGCGAGGACATCGTCATCCTCGACAACGACTACTCGATCTTTCAGGACACGTGGAAGATTCGGGACGCCAGTACCGAGGCGAAAATCGCCGAAATCAACTCTCAGGGTGCGCTCGTGACTATCGCCCGCAACGTCGTCCCGTTCGGCGGGTGGATTCCCCACAAGTACGAGATCACCGACCAGGACGGCAACCACGTCGGCAACATCGACGGACAGTTCTCGCTGAAGGACCGCTACGAGATTACCATCGACGACGCCAGCACGGTTCCAAAAGAGCCGATCATCGCCGCGGCGATGGTTATCGACGCGATTCAGGGGAACTGACGCCACCGGAATCCTTCTTGCCCTGGCTCTCTCAGGGACGGCTATGCGCCGCCGGACGGTCCTCCGACGACTCGCCCTCGCAGGAACAGGCATCGGGCTGGCTACGGGAACGACCCACGGTCATCCAACGCCCACCGGTGATGGAACGGCCGAGCCAGCGGCCGCCGACACCCCAACCGGCGGGGACCCGCTGGGCGTGCTGGAGATGGAAACGGTGTACGAGGTCGTCACCAGCCCCGACGGCCACACGGCTTACGTCGCGACGGGGGACGGAATCGCGCTCGTCGACCTCGTTGCGCCGACCAGCCCCAGACTGATCGGTCGGCAGACGGGCCTGCTGGCAGAGAGCGACGACGGGCCGATACAGCGCGTCCAGGACCTCGCCGTCAGCGGCTCGCGGCTACTGGCCGCCGGGCCGGCCCACCCCGCCGACGGAGCCCACGGTGTCGTGGTTTTCGACGTAAGCGACCGGCAGGAGCCGACACGAATCGCGGGGCTGGAACTGGACACACGGATTCACAACTGTCACTTCGACGGCCGCTACGCCTACCTGACCGCGAACAACCGCGACGGGAATCCATTGCTCGTCGTCGACACTGAAACCGAGCAAGAAGTCGGCGAGTGGTCGCTGTTAGACGCCGGTGACGCCTGGCACGACGTACCGACGAGTCTCTGGCCGCTCCACGACGTGTGGGTGCAGGACGACCGGGCCTATCTGGCCTACTGGGACGGCGGAACGTGGATTGTCGACGTGTCAGACCCGACCGACATCTCGCTGGTGGCGAAGGTCCGCGGACGGGACCCGGAGACCCTCGCCGCCATCGAGGACCCCGGCACCGAACGGAGCGAACCGCCGGGCAATGACCACTTCGTGACGGTCGACGAGGGCGCGTCGCTGCTGGGCGTCGGCGGCGAGTCGTGGGACCTCGGCGACGACGACAGCGGCGGGCCGAGCGGCATCGAACTGTACGACATCAGCGACCCGGCCGACGCCGAACTCCTGTCTACGCTGGACCCGCCGCCGACCTCGGACCCGTCGCCGGGGGGCATCCTCACGACAGCCCACAACTTCGAACTGACGGCCGACCGCTGTTACTCCGCGTGGTACAACGGTGGGGTCCGGGTCCACGACCTGACCGACCCGACCGCGCCCGACCTCGCCTTCGAGTGGCGCGACACCGAATCGACCTCTTTCTGGACCGCCCAGCGGGCCGCCGGCTGTTTCGTCGCCGGGAGTACGAACGCCAGCCAGGGGACGGAGGTCCAGCCCGGGCTGTACACGTTCCCGGACCCGCAGATACGGACCCCGACGCCGGAGGGGTCGGGCACCGACGATGCGGCGGACGGCACTTCCCTCGGTGTCGGCGGTCCCGGCTTCGGCGTCGGGTCGGCGGTCGCCGCGGTCGGGCTGGCGGCCTGGCGCGCCCGACGCCGGCGGGACTGACGCCGTGCCGCGTCGCTGGCTCACTCCAGTGCGCTCTTGACAGCGGCGGCGACGCTCCGGGCGCGCTCGGCCAGCTCCTCGGAGATGTGTCCGCACTCGACGGCCGCGTCGAGTTCGTCGTCGTCGACCCGCTCAACGGTTCCGTCGGCGTGTTTCACCACGTCGACGTGCAGGTCGACGTACCGGGCGGTGTCGGGGAACACCTCGACGGGCGTACAGACGTTGACGTAGGTCCCTTTCTTCTCGCCGTCGCTGTCGCGGTACACCGTCGGATACCACCACCGTCCCTCCTTGACTTTCGTCTCGGCCACGTCGCCGGCCTCCTTGGGCACGCCCAGCGCGTCGTAGGTGCCGCCGGGGCTCATCTCCCGTTCGATGGTCACCGTCCCGTCGTCGTCGACTGCCTGGACCTCGCCGTTGCCCAGTGTGATGAGCCGGCCGTCGGGCTTGCCGTGGCCCAGCGACAGCGACCCGCCGACCTGCGGGCCGAACTGCCGGGCCGTCACGGCGAAGGGGAAGTCCGTCTCGCCGGTCTCGGGGTCGTCACACAGCGCCTCGACGTAGTCGACGGCGGCGCTGGCCGCGCGGTCGCCGGCCTTCACGCGGTGGTGGCCCGGCATCGTCGGCGTCACCTCGCGGCGGGTCTCGTCAAGGGCGAAGCGGCTCTCGCGGCCGAACCACAGCCACGTCGTCGCCAGCCCCTCGTCGTCCCGGGCCGGCGCGCAGTCCCCGGGCGGGTCGGCTCCCGCGAGCGCGTCGTCGATGGCCGCCGCGCGGTCGTTGGCGGCGTCCAGCGCCTCGGCCAGGGCATCAAAGCTCGCGTCTTCGCTCGCCGCCTCCCACGAGACGCCCCAGCCCTCTCGGGGGTCTGCGGCGATTAGGTCAAGCATCGCCGGGCCGCCGGTACCTGACGACGGCCCGCTTCCGCCGCGGACGAGCGAGAGGAGGTCCCCGCGGACGGCGATGGTCGTGTCCAGCACGGGCCGGCCGTTCGTCCACGGCGCGCTCGCCTCGACGACCTGCACCCGGAGCGTATCCCCCGTCTCGATGCGCTCCTCGGACGCGGCGTACGGGAGAAATCCTTCGCCGTCGCCCAGGTCGACGACCGCCCCGCTCCCCAGCGTCTCGGTCACGGTGCCCGCGTACACCGCGCCCTTGGGCGTCGGGTCGTCCCAGTGGAGCGTGTCTCGCCCGAGGTCCGTCAGGCGGTCCGTGACGGCGGCGGCAACGTCGCGGTCACCGACGACGCCGACGCCCTGCTGGTCGTCCGTCGTCGTCACGGTGACTGCCGCCCGCTCGTCGGCGAACGCGCCGTCGAAGCGGTCCTCGATGGGGCCCGACGCCTGGACGACCTCCTGGCCAGCCTCGCGGAGTAGTCGGGTCAGCGCCGTCGCGTAGATGCCCCTGACCCGGACGGTCATAGCGCGTCCTCGTCGGCGGCAAAGCGGACCCGCCCGTGGACCGTCGGCCCCAGCGAAAGTTCTACTTTCTCGTCGCTCAGGACCCGTCCGCCCTCGACCGGGACGCCCCAGGTGTCAAAGCGCAGGTAGCCGCGGATGTCGTCGGCGTGGGTGAACAGGTCGCAGTACTCGACGGTATGTTCCTGAATATCGCTGGAACTGTGGGCGATGTCCATATCCGAATACACCGTCTCGCGGCCGTCGAAGAAGTCTTCGAGTTCTCCGGCCGCGTCGTCAGTGGCTTCGATCACCGTGTCGGAGGCCGCTTCGATGGTCGCTTGCTCAACGCCAGCATCGCGGAGCGCCTGCTGTTCGCGCTGCGTGAAGTGCATACCCGCGAGTCAGTGGCGGGGAGAGGAAAACAGTGCGGAATCGCCTACACGACCATCGCGTTCAGCACGAGCATCAACAGCCCGAACATGACGCCGGTCGCGACGATTGTTCGAGGGTCGATACGGATCGTGTTCTGGTCTTCGGCGTCGAAGTACCGGACCAGTCCCGCACTGGACATCAGTCCGCCGCCGTCGCTGCCACTCATACTTCAGGGTGGTGTATCACCAACACTAAGCCTTTCGGGTCGTCCGCGATTGCGTACGAGAGGTACATATGGATAACCCTTATCAGATACCGCGGGCTAACACGAATAGAGTACTATGACGGTTACACTGAAGGACTTCTACGCGGACTGGTGCGGCCCTTGCAAAACGCAGGACCCGATCCTCGAAGACCTCGAAGAGGAGTGGACTGACGTTGAGTTCGAGAAGATCAACGTCGACGAGGAACAGGATGTTGCTAACGAGTACCAGGTACGCTCCCTGCCGACGCTCATCATCGAGAACGACGACGGCATCGTCGAGCGCTTCGTCGGCGTCACACAGGCCGACGACATCAGCGACGCGCTGCAGCAGGCTTCGGCGTAACACAGTCGTTTTTGCGGTTCGTGACACGGTCCGGTAGCGACCGCTGGCTCACTCCTGTTCGGCCAGCCTCGAATCGTCAATTTCGTCGACGGCAATCAGCATCCGGCCGCCCTCAAGCGCCGTCACCATCTTCGACTCGGTGAACGTGGTTTCGTCGGCCCGCAACCCTTTGCTCTGGCCAGTCCACTTCCCGCCGCTTCTGACGACAGGGATGACGTGCGTTCTGATGTGCTGGACCTCGTTGCTCGGGTGGAGTTCCGACCAGTGCTTGCCGACGAGTTCCTCCGATCCGTAGCCGTAGTACGAGGCGTAGGTTTCGTCGACTCGCTCGAAGCGTTCGTCTGTGCCGATGACGCCGACGCCGCTGAGTTCGACCTTTCCGTCGGGCTCGAAACTGCCCCCCGAGTCGACGGCGTGTTCGACCCGGCGGATGAGCGACGTGTACTGGTCTGTTCCGACGGATTTCTTGAGGTAGTCGGTGACACCGGCCTGAATGATTTCGGCGGCGATGTCACCGGTCTCCTCTCCGGAGAACAGCAGCACCGGCAACTCCTGATGGGTCTCCCGAACGGCTTCGAGGAAGTCGATGCCGTTCATCTCCGGCATGTTGTAGTCACTGACGACACAATCGAAGTCCGTCTCCGGCGACCGAATCAGCGACAGCGCGGTCTCGGGGTTCGTCTCCGTTGTGACGACGCAGTCGAGGCCGCTGTCGTCCCGTTCGAGATACGTCTCGACGAGGGCTCCCAGCGCCGCGTCGTCGTCGACGTGGAGTATCGATAGGGAGTCACCTGGCTCCATTCCTCATCGTCGGGGCTGGAATTCATAAGTAACTGATGGCTACTTTGAGCCATTTGATAATCAACTCGCAGGTGCGGGGGCCGCGGCAGCGATGACATGCTGCGGACGGTCCGGCAGTTGTGGCAAGCATACCGCGCGAGCGTAGCGAGCGCGGTTTCACTTCTCGCGACCAGCGGGAGCGAGACGGACGGTTTTAGCGTAGATTTTTGCAAGGGGGGTTCCCGCAGCGCCGCAGGCGCGAGGAAACCCCCTGCAGTAAAAAGGTACTATTGGAACTTCACGCCGAGGTCGTGCATCCCGTCGTTGTGGCGGGCGACGTTGATGAGCAGCGGCGTCAGCCCCTCGATTTCAGCGGCGTTGGCGAGCGGCCCGCCGTCAAGCGCACGGATGCCCTCGATGCCCTCGGCGAGTTCACAGACGGTGTCTTTGGCGTCGGTGTCGTCGCCGACGACGATGGTGTCCCAGTCGAGGTCGGCGTCGAGGTTGGCCAGTCGGCCGGCCGCGAGGTTGTGGAACGCGCCGACCACGGGGGTGTCGTCGGGGGCGGCGTTTTCGGCCAGTTGCGTGACGCTGCCGGCCCCGGGGCGATTGTAGTGGAACCCGTCCTCGTCGCGTTGCATCCCGACCGCGGGGGCGACGAGCGTGGCGTCATCGAGTTCGTCGGCGACGGCGTCGATGGTGTCGGTGAGGTGGTACGCCGGGACGGCGGCAACGACCACGTCGGCGCGGGCGGCGGCCTCCTCGTTCACCAGGCCGGCGATCGACGGGTCATCGTGGCCGCGGCTGGCCAGCTCTGCCTCGTACTCCTCGGCTTTGTTCGCTGCCTTCTGTGCTTTCCGGGAGCCGATGATGATCGTGTGGTTGGTATCGTCAGCCCAGCGGAGGGCGAGGCCTTGGCCGATGTCTCCAGTACCGCCAAGCAACGCGATGTCCATATCTACGGCGTAGGCCGACCACTGAATAAACGTTGTGTGACAGGTTCACTCAGGTGTAGGTCTCCCAGGCCCAATCGAACCCCCCAGCGAAGGCAATATACAGTGCGCTCCCGAGGCCCACCAGATAGCTGAGCCACTGGGTCGCAATGCCAGCGACTGACGTGTCCCCGAGCGCGAGGGCAAAGACAGTCGAGAGCGGGACCATGACGAAAAACAGGACGATGATGAACATTCCGACACGGCCCGGTCGATGGACAGATTCGAGGATATGACTGTGTTCACGCATCGTCCAGTAGGCCGCACCGAGACCGAGTAGCTGGCAGATAACGGCATACAGCGGCACCAGGTCGATCGACGGCTCGCGGATGACCGCGCCCCCGACGAGCCCGGCCCAGATGCTCACCAGCAGCGCCCAGCCGAACGTCGGCAGTCGTCGCATACCCGGGGTCTCTGTCCCGGCAGTGAAACCGTTGCCGTTTGCTGCTGGCCGGGTGGTAGCTGGCGACCAGACTCCCGATTATGCCGTGTCGAGCAGTTCGGGCAGGTCGGTGATCGACTCGACGACGGCGCTCGCGCCGTTGTTAGCGAACGTCTGTCGGCCGGCATCGCCGGTCAGCCCGCCTGTCAGGACGCCGATACCGTAGTAGACGCGGTCGTCGTCGGCTTCGTCGGCGTTGACTGCCGTCGCCACGTCGTCGAGGGTGTCCCCGGCGAAGGCAACCCGCTCGGCGTCGAAGCGTTCGGCGAGCGTCCGCAGGGCGGCCGGGTGGGGCTTGCCCTCCTCCCAGTCGTCCATCGTGAAGCGGTGCTCCGCGGGCAAATCGAGGCCGACTCGGTCGAGCGCGATGTCGGCCTCGGCCGCGGGCCGGCCGGTGACGACGCCGACGGCGAAGCGGTCCTGCAGGGCCGACAGCGTCTCGTCGTCGACCAGCAGCGGCTCGTCGTGGATGTAGCCCGGCGCGGCAAACGGCGGCTCACCGCCCTCGATGTCCCGGTAGAGGTCCGACCCGAGATACAGCGTCTGGAACACGTCACGGAGCCGGTCGGGGTTCCAGGCGTCGAAGACTCGCGTTTCAGCCGGGTCGTCGAGCAGGTCACGGACTACCGCCTCGGCCGCGTCGAGGCCGCCGCCCCGCTCGGCGATGGCGTCGGTAAAGGCCGCCAGGTCGGAGACGGCGGACTCGCGGCCGGCGAGGACGAAAAGCGCCGCGGCGTCGGTCAGTTCCCAGTCGTTGTTGAACCCGCCGGCGTCCTTGAACTGCTGGATCGCCGCCTTCTCGATTGTATCGCCGTACACCCGGTCGATGGATTCGACGATGGCGCGGCGATAGGAGTCGGCTACGTCCACCAGCACGCCGTCGATGTCGAGGACGACCGCGTCGACTTGCATGGGCGAGCGAAGGCGGGCCTCACTCAAGCGCCTTGCTATCTCGCGCCCGGTACAGCGTCTCCCCGCCCGGGAACTGCTCCCGGTCGACGGCGACCGTCGGCTGGTCCCCGCCCAGCGTCGTGAACCAGAACGCCGCCCCGGCGGCGTCGGCGACTGCCAGCGTCGGCCGGTGCAGTTCCGGCGGGAGATTCCGGGCGAACACGACATCTGCATCCGCATACACAGACCGGTCGGGGTCGAGGATGTCATCAACGACGAACGCGACCCCGTCGGGGACCTCCCGCTCGACGATGTCCGTCGCCGTCACGTCGACGCCCCGCTCGACCAGTCGGCCGGCTACGTCAGGGCGGTTTCCGATGCCGACTTCGACGACGGAATCGACGGACGCCAGTCGGTCAACGAGCGGGCCGGTAGTGTCGGTCACGTCGTACAATTTATGAGATGCGGGCGCATATGCGTTCCCATGCACGTCGACATCGTGCCGGTGGGCGAGGTCTCAGCCCAGGTCAAACGTGAGGCCTCGGACGGACTTCGTTCTGTCTACGACTGTGAGGTCTCGATGCACGAGCCACAGTCCATTCCTGCCGGCGCGTACGATGGGGATCGCGACCAGTACCGCGCAGAGGAGTTTATCGACCTCGCCCGCCGGGTCGGCTCTGGCGGCAAAAACATCGCTATCACGCCGAAAGACCTCTTCTACCGCCGTCGAAACTACGTTTTTGGACTCGCCTATCTCGGTGGCTCCGGCAGCGTCATCTCCACGTACCGGCTCCAGACCTCCTCCGACGGCGGGTTCTCGAACCGCTCGGCCGGCGAAATCTTCTCCCAGCGGGTCCGCAAGGAGGTCGTCCACGAGGTCGGCCACACGCTCGGACTTGAGCATTGCGACAACAAGCGCTGCGTGATGAACTTCTCCCCCACCGTCCGACAGGTCGACGTGAAGGAGGTCTCGCTGTGTGGCTCGTGCCAGCGGAACGTCCTGTAGTTTGCGAACGGATACCAAACTGATTCGGTACAGCACCTACACTTCTGTGGGACTTGTACACATACGCGATGAGCAAGAGTCAGTCCCCCGAACGCGTCGCGGAACTGCGAGAGGTCTTCGTGACGGTCACCGGCGACGAATCGATAACCGAACGCCAGGCCGACGAGCAATCCGACCGCGAACTCGACCCGGACGAGGAGTTCGACCCGGCGGAAGTCGCCGACGGCCTAGACGACGCAGTCGCGGGGTCCGAGACGGACGGCGGCAGCGATCCGGCGGCCTGACGCCGCCGCTGGGTGAGCCTACGGGGCGTAGTAGTACTCGCCGGCGTTCTTCTGTTCGCGGTCCAGTTGCGAGTCGGGCTTGTTGATGCGCGGCCGTGAGGTCCGCTCGTCCCGGCGGAAGGTGATATCGAGGTTCTTGAGGAACTCGTTCATCCCCTCGCGCATGCCCTGTGGTGGCGCGGCGTGGCCGCTTTTGGCCGGCTCGCCATCGAAGACGAGCAGGCGGTCGGCCAGCAGGTCGATCATGTAGATGTCGTGGTCGATGACCATCGCCGTCGCGTCGTGGTTCTCGGCGTAGCGCCGGATGGCCGATGTCGCCATGACCCGCTGTTCCACGTCGAGGTGCGCCGAGGGCTCGTCGAGCAGGTAGAGGTCGGCGTCCTTCGAGAGGCAGGCCGCGATGGCGACCCGCTGTCGCTCCCCGCCCGAGAGGTCAGTGAGCTGCTGTTCCATCACCGACTCCAGCTGCAGCGGCTGTGCGATTTCGGTGTTCCAGTAGGAACTGCCGAAGTCGTCGGTAATCGACGCGAGGAACGCGTCGACCCGCATCGGCTGGTCGATTTCGATGTACTGGGGCTTGTAAGCGATGTCGAGGCTGGTGTCGATTTCGCCCGCAGTCGGTTCGAGCCGCCCGGCGAGCATCTTCGCGAACGTCGACTTCCCGATGCCGTTCGGGCCGACGACGCCCAGTACTTCGCTCTCGCGGATGGTGCCGGCCTCCACGTCCAGCGAGAACTCGCCGTCGCCGTAGCTCTTCTGGAGTTCGGGGTACTCGATGACCACGTCGCCAGTGGAGGCAGTCCGTGGCGCGTGTTCCTCGAACTCGATTTCCGTCTGGCGGACCCGCATGTTCTCGTTTTCGAGGTAACCGGAGAGGTATTCGTTGATGCCCTTCTTCGTCGATTTGGGCGGTGTGATGATACCGAACGCGCCGGGCGTCCCGTAGGCGACGTTGATGTTATCGGCGAGCAGGTCCAGGATGGCGAGGTCGTGCTCGACGACGAGCATCGAACGGTCCTCTTCCTCGGCGAGTTCGCGGATGAGCCGCGCGGCGGTCATCCGCTGGCCGATATCCAGATACGGCGTTATCTCGTCGAGGAAGTAGAAGTCGGCGTCACGGGCCAGCGTGGCGACGAGCGCGACGCGCTGGAGTTCCCCGCCCGAGAGGTCGTCGATGTGGTTGTCCACGACCGGGCCGATGCCGGTCCGCTCGATGAGGTACTCCAGTTCGCCCCGCTCGTCGGTCTGGTCGAGTAGCTGCCGCGCCTTGCCGTCGAACTGGTCCGGAATCCGGTCGACGTACTGGGGCTTGCGAGCGACGGTCACGTCGCCGTCGCGCATCTGTTCGAGGTACTCCTGCAGGGCAGTCCCCCGGTACTCGTCGAGAATTTCGTCCCAGTTCGGCTCCTCGCCGTAGCGGCCCAGATTTGGCTGCATCTCGTCGGCGAGGATGCGGACGGCGGTGGTCTTCCCGATGCCGTTCGGGCCGAGAATCCCGGTGACCTGTCCCTCGGCGGGGCTGGGCAGCCCGTACAGCGCGAAGGCGTTCTCCCCGTAGCGGTGGACCGGGTCGTCGGTCAGTTCCTGCGGGAGATTGATGATCTCGATTGCGTCGAACGGACATTTGTTGACGCAGATGCCACACGATTCGCCCAGGCAGATCTCCTCGGAGATGCGGACCTGGTCGGGCTGGCCCTCGAAGGGTTCGTCCTCCTCGTACTCGTCTTCCCGCTTGACGATGCATTCTTTCCCGCTGCGGTTGGGCGGGCAGTAGTTCATGCACTCGTAGTTACAGCGGTCGGGCTGGCACCGCTCTAAGTCGACGACGGCGATACTGTCCTCGGCCATCGTTACGCTCCCGTCGTCAGCAGAATGCCCCACGAGACGAACCACAGCGAGAAGGTCATGAAGCCGATATAGAGCACGTCCTTCGTCGAGAGGTCGTCCGTGTCGATGCCGATCACCCGCAGAATCGGGAACTGTGCTGCGATAGCGACCGCGAGGACGAGCACGCCTTGTGGGTCGTTCGGCGCGGTCGCTAGCGCGTTGGAACCGAACGCGGCGGCGATGCCAGCGACGGCTGTCAGCGTCGTGACAGTGAGCCCCCGCATATGAGAGCTCATCCCGTCCGCCGTTTCCGTAGCCATACCACACGTTCCACTACCCGCAACCAAAAGGTGCGCGGTTCAGCACTGTGACGCGGCCGCGAATGCGTGCGCCGTCGAGACTGACTCCTCAATCTTTATGCGCCCGGCGCTTGTGATTACGCGTAATGACGGACTCTGATGGGGAAGCCATCGCAGACCTTCCGCCGAGCGCAAAGCTCGTGTACAAGGTTCTGGAGTACGACGGCCCGCTGACACAGAAAGGCATCGTCGAGGAGTCGATGCTTTCGGCACGGACCGTCCGCTACGCTCTGGAACGACTCGACGAAGTCGGTGTTATCGAAGAAGACGTGTACTTCGCTGACGCGCGGCAGAACCTCTACGAAATCATCGACCAACCGGCGGAAGCGGATGCCGCTGTCTCGGACTGACCGCTTTCTCGCTTGGCTGTTTCGCGACGCGACTACGCGCTATAGCAACAATTGAAACGATTCACACACCGAGCGCACTGCAGTCGTGCGATCGGGTGTGCATTGAGTTTCAATGGCTACTATACTTACAGCGACGCGACCACGTCGTCCGTCGGGGCGATTGTTGCGAACTCACCGCGTAGTTGCGCCAGCGCAGTTCGGTGGACGAGGTCTGATTTGAACTGTTCGCCGTCAAGCGACCGGTCGAACGTCGCTGTCGCGTCGCCCGGAACGACAACGTCGAACCCCCGGTTCTCGGCCATCCGCGTCGTCGTCGAGACACAGTGGTCGGTCGTCAGGCCACAGACGACGAGCGTCTCGTGGCCCCGCTCGCGGAGCCACGCCGCCAGTCCGGTATCGACGAACGCGCCGTTGACGCGTTTCACGAACGTCGCCTCGTCCGGTTCGGGGGCCAGCCCAGACTTGAACGCGAAGCCCGGTTCGCCACGCTGGAGCGGCGAATCCGGCTCCGTCGAGTCGTGTCGGACGTGAACCACGGGCAGGTCGCGCTCCCGCCACGCTCCGAGCAGGCGTACCGCGTTCGCCTCGGCGTCGGGGTTGTTCCGGGTCCCCCACCGCGACTCGTCGAACCCCTGTTGGAAGTCGACCAGCACGAGCACCGGGTCCGCGGAAAGCGAGAGCGGTGCCATCAGTCGGCTGGCTCCGGAGTGGGCGTCTCGATGAGCCACCTCGATTTCGGATGCTCGCGCGTCACTGTCATCGGGCACTCGTCGGGGG
Organism: Haloarcula rubripromontorii; assembly: GCF_001280425.1. Classification (NCBI taxonomy): domain Archaea; kingdom Methanobacteriati; phylum Methanobacteriota; class Halobacteria; order Halobacteriales; family Haloarculaceae; genus Haloarcula; species Haloarcula rubripromontorii. Next base: position 244,263 of record NZ_LIUF01000002.1, read on the forward strand.
CCTGTGCCTCGTCCGAGGACAGCATGTACTGTGGCCATTCGCGGTCGCCCTCGACGCCCCAGTCGCCGATGTCGGCGTGCGGACAGACGCCGTCGTACTCCTCCAGTCGTCCCTGAATGACATCGCGGGCGTGCTGGCCGGCCTCGGTATCAGCCGTCACATTCAGGTCCTCGAACAGCGCGCGGGGCTGGAACGTGATCTCCAGTCCGACCGGACAGTAGCGGCTCTTTCGCGTGTCGTAAAACGGCGCGCGGCAGGTCGGAAACATCGGCTTGCCGCCGAAACAGAACTCCCAGTGCGGGTCGTCCGGATTGGTCGGAATATCCTCGGGCCACGGCACCGGGTCGTGGACGTGGAGGAACTGGAGGATATGCCAGAGTCGGTCGTGGTACTCAGCCTCTGTCAGCGGCCGCCCGGGCGGCCGGAAAAACGTCACCAGTGAGGCGCGCTCGCTGTGGTCCTGGTAGGTGTCGAGGTATTCCAGTAGCGTCTGGCCGAGGTCGAACAGCGCGGCGGGGTCACTCATCGACGGGACGGCCGTGTACAGTGGGTCCCCGTCCCGGACTGACTCCGCGCCGAAGAAACAGGGGAACGGCGTGTCGTTTCGTTCGCCGGTCAACCCCTCGCTGAAGGTCCGCCAGTGGTCGGCGACCCAGTCGGGCGCGACCCCGCGCTCGACCCGGTCGGCCAGCGTCGCCTGGTCCACGAGCCTGCCGACGACTGCGTCGGTCATGTGTCGGTAGTGGGGCTACACCGGAATTTAGCTGTCGCTTTCGGCGCGTTCCCCGGCGTGTTCTATACGTTTAGCCACCGATGTCTCGCCGCGCTGGACGACTGGACAGCAGGGTAGACGAATATCCAGCGACTGGTCCGTTCGGTCCTTCTCAGGACGGGACGACGGTAATCGTGCTGCCGCGGTCGATGGCCCGCTCCACGACCTTTTTCTGCGTCGGGTTGCTTCGTTCGCTTCGCTCACTGCAGGAACCACTCCTGGAAAAACGTCGACGAAAAAGACCGACGGTTCGGCCTCCGGCCTCACGTCGGTGAACCCCCTCGCTTCGCTCGGCGGACAGGTAGCAGAATCGGTTCTGACAGCCGGGCTATTCTACGACGGCACGACGGTAATCGTGCTGCCGCGGTCGATGGCCCGCTCTAACTCTTCGGCGATGCCCGACCCGCGCGAGACCTGTATCTCGCCGCCGCGTGAGACGGTCGCGGTGAACAGGTACTCGCCGTCGGCCTGCAGTTCGACCGTATCGCCGGCGTGGCCGTCGAGCGGGACAATGACGTGCCGGGAGGTGACCTCCGGCTGGACGATTTCGCCCTGCTTGCCGCCGGACTCGGTCTGGGGACCGCCCGACGGGCCGGACGGCCGTTCCTCGAAGGTCCGAACGTCGATGTCGATGCCGAGGCGGTTCTCCACGTCGGAGATGCGACCCCCGCCCTTCCCGATGACCTGCGAGATGTCGTCGTCCTCGACCCAGACGACGGCGGTGTTCGGCCCGCGGAGTTCGACCTCGACGTGGCCCCGCGCGATGGAGCGAATCTCGCGTTCGACCTCCTGTTTGGCGAGGCGGTCGACGCCGGAGTCCTGCTCGTCCTCGTCGTCGTTGAGCGGGACGGTGACGACTTGGCGGTTGAACGTGTAAATCTCGTATTCGGGCCGACCGGTTTCGAAGTCTTTGACCATGATGACCGGTCGCGCGAGGTCCTCCTCCATCAGGCCCTGCGGGACCTTGACCTCGGTCGAAACGTCGTAGACGGTGTGGACCTCACCTGCCTCGATGTAGACGACGGTGTCGACGATCTGGGGGATGAGCCCGAGTTCGACGCGGCCGATGAGCCGCTGGAGCGCGTCGATGGCGCGGGTCGCGTGGACGACGCCGACCATGCCGACGCCGGCCAGTCGCATGTCCGCGAACACCTCGAAGTCGTCGGTCTTTCGCACCTCGTCGTAGATGGTGTAGTCCGGCCGGACCATCAGCAGCGAGTCGGCCGTCTTCTCCATCGACCCGCCGAGTTCGGTGTACTGCGTGATGTTCGGCCCCACCTGCAGGTCCCGCGGTTTCTCCATCGTCTTGACCGCGTAGTCGGCGTCGACGAGGAACTCGCCGACCGCCTGCGCGAAGGTGGACTTCCCGGCCCCGGGCGACCCGGAGATGAGGACGCCGCGCTGGTGTTCGGTAAAGCGGTCCCGAAGTTCGTCAGCGTACTCGTAGTCGTCGAGTTCGGTCTTGACGATGGGCCGGACGGCCGTGATTTCGAGCGCGTCCGAGAAGGGCGGTCGCGCAATTGCGATGCGGTAGTCCCGGAACTGGGTGATCGTCATGCCGGGTTCGTCGAGTTCGAGGAAGCCCTCGGGCGAGGCGCGTGCGCTCTCCTCGATATCGGCGGCGTACTCCCGGAGTTCGCTCTCGGTCGCGGGGTCGTCTCGAACCGGCGTGTACTGCATATCGCCGATAGACCCCTTCTTTGCGTAGGGCTGGACGCCGACCTTGAGGTGGACGCTCATCGTCCCCTCGTCGAAGAAGTTCTCGATCTGCAGGCGGTCGACGGTCCGTTTGACCGGCTCGACGAACTCCACGGCGAGCCCTTTCGCGCGGGCGACCTCGGCCTGTACGTCGTCGCTGGTCACGAGCGTCGCGTCGCGGTCACCGGCGATATCGCGGATGAGCGCGTCGATCTGTCCCTCGCCGGCCTCCCGTTTCTCGATGGCGTCGGGCCGCCGGCCGACGTACTCCACGTCGATGAGGCCCTCTTCGGCCAGGTCGACGAGCGTCTGGAGTTCTTCAAGCCCCTCCCAGCCCGTCTCGCGGCCGTCGTTCGCCTGTGCTTCGAGTTCGCCGACGACGGCCTCGGGAACGACAACCGTCGCGCCGGCAAAGCCCATGCCATCGACATCCGTGTCGGGGTCGGCATCAGCCGTCACTTGGTCGGACACGCGGCCGTCGATGACCACGCTCGTGTCCGGTACAATTTCCATACGCGAACGTTGGAGACTGCCGTTGATAAGGGTGTGGAGTCCGCACGGCTACGGGCTACGTTCGCTGGTGCCCGGCCGTGGGTCGAGCGTCACCGCACTCGTCGGCCCGAATCGCGTTCCTCGGTTCGCTGTGGCACGTCGCCAACGCTATCGCGGACATCCTGTTGTGCGGCACAGCGGACCCGCTCCTGAATCACTCAGCCGCGTCAGCGGTCGGGAGTTCGACGACGGCGACGGCACCCCGATCCCCGTCCGCACGGTCCTCGAACCAAACGTCGCCGCCGTATCGGTCGAGCATCACGCGGACGAAGTAGAGGCCGAACCCGACAGACCCAGAGCCATCGGACGTGACTGACTCCCGGAAGATTTCGCTTTTCTGGTCGTCATCGATGCCGGGACCGTTGTCGGCGATACGGAGAGTAACGGCCCCCGAATCCACGCTGGCGGAGACGGTGACTGTCGGTGCCTCGCTGTCGTTGTGCTCGACGGCGTTCTGGAACAGGTTCTCGACGACCGACCCGAGCAGGCTGTCGGCACGGACAGCCGGGAGCGAGTCGGCTTCGACGGTGACAGTCAGGTTGTCGTGGCCCTGTCGGAACTTCGCGGCCTTCTCGGCGAGGACCGCTTCGAGGTCGACCGCTTTGAGGTCGCTGTCGTCCTCGCCCGCCACGGTCTGTGTCACCGACCGGACCTCCTTGGCCATCCGCGCGAGGTCATCCGTCCACTCGTCGATGGTCGCCACGCGGTCGGCAGCCTCCCCCTCGACGAGTCCGTCGAGTCGGTCGACGTGACCCTGAACAACCATCAGCCCGTTGAGCAGGTCGTGTCGCAGAGCACTGTTGAAAAACCGGAGTTGCTCGGAGCGCATCTCCAGTAGTTCGCGGCTCTCCCGGAGCGCGTGCTCCTTTGCGACCCGGTCAAGCGCGTTTTCCGTCGTCGTCGCAAGCGTATCGGCGAAACGACAGTCGTCGTCGGTGAACCCATCGTGGTCCGGGCCTGCACTGATCCCCAACACGCCATGGTCTCCGAGCGGGTACAGTAGCGACCCGCCGATGTCGACGGGCAGTTGGGTGTCCGACGTTTCTATCGGCGCGCCGCGTCTCGCTTCACCCGATTCGAACACCTGCCAGACATCGCTGTCTCCCGGCTCAACGGCAGGGTTTTCGGGCACGTCTCCGCGTCTGTATGCGTCGGCGAGCGCGTCGGTGAATACCGCTGACCGAAGGACGTTTGCGTCCTCGTCGTACACCATCGTTCCCGCGTAGGGGTACTCGAGTAATTCGTCGACGGCAGTCACCGCGATTTCCAGCACTTCCTCGGGTGTCTCGGCGCTGAGGAACCGCTGGGAGACTGACTGAAGACTCGTGAGCGTTCGCTCACGCTGCTTCTGGAGCGTGATATCCCGTAACACCAGGACATACCCCTGTTCGCGGTCGTACTGGTCACGGATCGGTGTCTTGTTGAGGTCGTACATCTTGGCTTCGCCGCCGTCCGTGCTGACTGTCCCGTCCGCCAACACGTGCTCCTCCCCGTTCCGCGCGGCATCAAACAGTCCGGGGAGAACACGGTTTATCGGCGTCCCGACCGGTGACTCTCCGTCGAGGAGCTGGGTCCCGGCCGGGTTCGCGTCGATGAGCCGTGCCGACTCATCGAGTATCATGACAGGGTCGTCCATCTCTTCGAGGACGATGTCTGGCGCGAGCGGTTCGACGCTAAGGAAGTCATACCGGAAGAGCGCGAGTGCGATGAGGACGGCCTCGACAGAGAAAAACATCGAGGTCAGATTCAGTCCCGGATGCGGACTGAATCCGGCCTGGAAGGCGATGTTCCCGACGAGGGTAACCAACACCGCCAGCAGTATCACCGCGGTCTGGCGCCGGAAGATGTTCTGCGAGGAGATGAGAAACCGAGCCAGCAGGCCCAGCGAGACGAGGATAGGTGGGTACGCGAAGAGGAGCGGCCAGATAGAGGACGGCCCCTGTGACGCGACGACCGGTAATGTGAGACCGTTGACCGTCCGAACTGGGATACCACTGAGAGTCACCGTCTCCAGCACCACTACTCCGCCGACGACTGCGTAAACGGCTACGAGTGCCCGTCGCCGTCCGCGGGTGAGCACCGCATCGTGGCCGGTATAGACAAGCGTGAAAAGCAGGAAGTACGCCGGTGCGAGTAAGAGCAGTCCGGTGGACGCAGCCAACAGGACGCCTGAAATCGGTGACCGTGGAGCGACGACGGTCCCGGCCGCACAGAGGCCGGCCAGCCCCGGTGGAATCGCCATCATCGATAACGGATGCGAGGCGGGGTGGTCACGATGCCGGCGAGCGACGTAGCCGACACCGAGTCCAGCGAGGCCACCTCCGGACAGCACAGCGGCGACGAGCAAGACGGGCGTAAGCCGCATTACAACTCAATCATCGACCGAATCCCGTGTATCTTCCTCCCCCGTTATCAAATTAGAAACTTACCGGTCCGATACCTGCCGGGTCCGGGGGACTCTTGCCCCACCGCACACTCCCGCTGGTATGAGCGTCATTGACCTCACCGAGGACCTTGTCGCGATTCCCAGCCATGCGGACGAGTCCACGGCAGGGGCGTTCATCGCTGAGTGGCTCCGTGAGCACACGACTGGCGCGGTAAACCGCGACAGCCACGGCAACGTCATCGCCCGCAAGGGACAGGGCGACGACTCGCTCGCCCTCGTCGGCCACCACGACGTGGTCCCGCCGGACGGCTCGCAGGTCGATGCTGACGGCGAGTACGTCGTCGAACAGCGCGACGGTCGCCTCTACGGTCGGGGCGCGGCGGACATGAAAGGGTGTGTCGCCGCGGCGATGCTGGCCTTCCGGGACGCCGACCCCGCCGGCGAACTGGTCTTCGTCTCCTTCGTCGGCGAGGAACAGGGCGGGGTCGGTTGTCAGGCGGCCATCGAGGACGGCTTCGCGCCCGACTACGCCGTCGTCGGCGAGGGGGCGACCGGCTACTCCGCTCCCGGCACCACGGATGTCGCCGTCGCGCACAAGGGCCGGCGCGGGTCGACACTGGTCGCTGAGGGAGCGGCGGCCCACGCGAGCGAACCCGACGCCGGCGCGAACGCCATCTACCGCGCGACCGATGCCGTCGACGTGGTCCGGGGTCTCGACTTCCCGTCGACGTCCGTGCTCGGCCACGAGATGAGCGGGAGCGTCGCAGTCACCGAAATCGACGGCGGATCGGCCTGGAACGTCATCCCCGAGCGCTGTACGGTCACCGTCGACGAGCGGACAGTCCCCGGCGAACGCGCGCCGCTCGACCGCGCTGAAGCCGTCGACGGCGTGACCTGGCGCGTCGACCAGGACCTCCCACCGATGGCCTGTGGCGACGCCGACTTCGCCGACGCGGTGCTCGACGCCGCCGCTGATGCGCAGGACAGCGCGCCCGAACACGTCGTCAAACCGCACGCGACCGACGCCGGCTGGCTCGCTCAGGCCGGAACGGACTGTGTAATTGTCGGTGCGGCCGAACCCGGTGAGGCACACACCGCCGACGAGAGCGTGTCGCTGGCGGTCATAGAGCGGTGTCGGGACATCTACGAGCGCGTCGCCGAGTCGTGGCCGTCCGAGTGACTGTCGACTGTGCCGTGTCGCCATGATAGGGCCTGTTCGTTAGTGCACCCCTTACCGGCGGCATCGGGTCTTTACCGTCGCCGGCCTAACCCCGCCGTATGGCAACAGCGAGCGAGGACAGCGAGTCCACGTACGAGCAGTTCCTCGACCACGTCCGCCGCCTCCACTACGTCCAGGACGCCGGCGGCGTCCTGAACTGGGACCAGCAGGTGATGATGCCCGACGCCGGGACGCCGGCCCGGGCGAAACAGACTTCGGCTATCTCCACGCTCCATCACGACCTGTTGACCGACGACGCTCTGGCCGAGTGGCTGGACGAACTCGACGAGGCCGACCTCGACGCCGAACAGGCGGCCGTCGTCCGGGAGGTCCGCCGGGACCACGAGCGGGCGACGAAGGTCCCCGCCGACCTCGTCGAACGCATTTCGGAGGCGTCCTCGAACGCCCTGCCGGTCTGGAAAGAGGCCAAGGCCGAGGACGACTTCGACGCCTTCGCCGACACGCTCGAAGAACTGGTGGAACTCCGCCGGGAGTACGCCGAGGCCATTGACCCCGACCGCGACCCCTACGAGGTTCTGTTCGAGGAGTACGAGCCGTACCTCGGCATCGACACCGCTGAAGAGGTGTTGACTGACCTGCGAGACGCGCTCGTGCCGCTCATCGACGACATCGCCGACAGCGACGTGACCCTCGCGGACCCGTTCGAGGGGACTTACGACGACGACACCCAGCATGGCCTCGTTGAGACTGCGCTCGACGACCTGGGCTACGACTGGGACCGCGGCCGCCTGGACACCGCCCCGCACCCGTTCTCGATGGGGACGCAGTTCGACGCCCGCGTCACCACCCGTTTCACCCCCGAGGACCCGCTGGACGCGCTGGGGTCGACCATCCACGAGTTCGGCCACGCCACGTACACGCTGGGCCTCCCGCAGGAGGCCTACGGCACGCCGCTGGGCGACAACCGCGACCTCTCGGTCCACGAGTCGCAGTCCCGTTTCTGGGAGAATCACGTCGGCCGCTCGCGCCCGTTCTGGGACTTCTTCGCCGACACCGCCAACGACCGCCTCGGGACCGACGCCACCGCCCGGGAGTTCTACGAAGCGGCCAACGAGGTGTACGACGACAACCTCATCCGGGTCGAAGCAGACGAGCTAACGTATCACATGCATATCATCGTCCGCTTCGAAATCGAGCGGGACCTCATCCGCGGGGACCTCGACGTGGCGGACGTCCCGGCGGTCTGGAACGACAAGATGGAGGAGTACCTCGGCGTTCGTCCCGACACCGACGCCGAGGGCTGCCTGCAGGATATCCACTGGACGAACGGGGCCTTCGGCTACTTCCCGACCTACACGCTCGGCTCGGTGCTGGCCGCACAACTCGACCACCACGCTCGACAGGACATCGACGGCTTCGACGACCACGTCTGTGCTGGCGAGTTCGACCCCATCCACGACTGGCTCACCGAGAACATCCACCAGCACGGTGCTCGCTACCGGACCGACGACCTCGTCGAAGAAGCGACCGGTGAATCGTTCACCGCTTCCCACTTCCTCGACTACGCCGAGGAGAAGTACCGGTCGCTGTACGACTGCTGACACGACGGTCGACGAACGCCGTCCCAGATATCGACTCTGATACTATTGGGCTACTCGTTTTATATTCCCCGCCCATCGTGTCGACTACTATGGCTGAGAGACCGACGGAAAACGTACAGGGGCAAACGGGTGCGGGGCTTGACACTGACATCGAGGACGAGGTCGCGGAGAACATCGATACGGAGGCTGGCTACAACCACACCGCTGCAAGCGAAATCCAGACGATGCTGGCCGAGGTAGAGGGGTCGTCGGTCGGAATCGCGGAGGAAACTGCCGACATCCGCGAACAGGCCGCCGAGCAGTACGAGAGCCTGACAGACATCGCAAACGAGGTGTCGAACCTCTCGGCGTCGGTTGAGCAGATCGCCTCGTCGTCCGAAGAGGTGTCCGCGGCCTCCCGCGAAGCGAAGGAACTCGCCGAGCGCGGGCAGGGGAACGCCGACGAAGTCCACGAGGCGATGGAGAATATCCAGCAGGCGGCCGACAGCGTTGCGGAGGATGTCAAGACGATACAGCAGAGCGTTCAGGAGATCGACGAGATCGTCGACGTCATCAACGACATCGCCGACCAGACCAATATGCTGGCGCTGAACGCGTCCATCGAGGCCGCGCGAGCGGGCGAGGCGGGCGAGGGGTTCGCCGTCGTCGCTGACGAGGTCAAGAGCCTCGCCGAGGAGTCACAGGAGCAGGCGACGACCATCGAGCAGATGATCGACGGCATCCAGGACGACACCGAGAACGCCGTCGAGAGCCTCGAAGAGAGCAACGACGAGATCGACGAGGGGATCGACACGGTCGAGGAATCGACCGAAATCCTCGAAGAGATAGACGACACCGTCCGCGAGGTCAACAACGGTATCGAGGAGGTCGCTACAGCCACGGACCAGCAGGCCGCCTCGACTGAGGAAGTGGCCAGTATGATCGATCAGTCCACGGGCGCAGCCAAGGACATCGCCGACAGCACGGCCGATATCGCCGAGGAATCCGACGAGCAAACAGACCTTCTCACAGACATCAATCAGGCGATGGACGACCTCGTCGCGGACCTCCAGCGCAACAACTGAACAGCCTGCACACGTCGGCCATACAGTTCGAAACACCCGAGACGAACCAGTCGTTTATTCCTCCGGGTGGCATACTGCCACTATGCGACCGGATCTGGACCCAGAACAGCTTGACCGCTATTCCCGGCACATCATCATGAACGACGTCGGGCCGGAGGGCCAGGCCGCGCTGCTCGACACCGACGTGCTGGTCGTCGGGGCCGGCGGCCTCGGCGCGCCGGTGCTCCAGTACCTCGCGGCCGCGGGCATCGGCCGGCTCGGCATCGTCGACGACGACACCGTCGAGCGGTCGAACCTCCAGCGGCAGGTCATCCACGGCGACGACGACGTGGGGCGGCCGAAAGTCGACAGCGCCGCCGAGTTCGTCACCGGCCTCAACCCCGACGTGACCGTCGACCGCCACGAACTGCGGCTGGCGCGGGAGAACGCGACCGACCTGGTGGCCGACTACGACATCGTCGTCGACGCCTCTGACAACTTCGCCACGCGGTTCCTCGTCAACGACGCCTGCACGCTCTCAGGCACGCCCTTTTCCCACGGCGCTATCTTCCAGTTCGAGGGACAGGTGACGACCTTTTCCGGCGACAGCCCCTGCTACCGCTGTCTGTTCCCGGAAGCGCCGCCGGAGGGGACCGTGCCGGACTGCGCGACCGCGGGCGTGCTGGGCGTGTTGCCGGGCACTATCGGGTGTATGCAGGCGACTGAAGTCGTCAAGCTCGCCATGGACTACGGCGAGACGCTGGATGGCCGGCTCATCGCCTACGACGCCGCCGAGATGTCCTTCGAGGAGGTCCCCGTTGCGGCCAACCCCGACTGTCCGGTGTGTGGCGACGACCCAGCCATCGCCAGTGTCGCCGATGCCAGCTACGAGGGGCGCTGTTCGCTCGCCGAGGACTGACCGGCACACGCTCCACCGCTGTTCTCACAGCTGATACTGTGGAACCGAGCTTTATGCGCCGATAGCCGCGAGTATCGGTAGCGACTCCCATGTCCCGCCCTGATCACGCGTCTCACCCTCTCTCGGTTCGCCTCCAGAAACCCGGCTACGTCGAACTTGTCTTTTCGCTGGTACTCGTCTGGGGCTTTGGCGACGCGATGTCGACGCTGTTCGCCGCACGCTTCGCGGGGCCAGGGCTGGAGGCGAATCCCTGGATTCGGGCGCTGCTGTTTCACGAACCGCTGCTCGTCGTCGCGCTGAAGATGGCGGTCGTCCTGTATGTCGGCGTCGTCCTGCTGGAGTGTCGTGACGTGGTCGAGCGGGTCCCGCTGTGGCGGGCCTGGCTCCTCGGTGTCGTCGCTGTCGGCGCGGCTGTCGTCCTCGGCAACACCTACGTCGGCCTGGCCGCGGCCGCCGCTTAGGCCCGAACGGTCCCGAGTTCGACGGCGGCGTCCCGCGGCGGCGTCTCGAACAGGTCCGGGTGGACGAGCGCCGCCAGGAACTCAAGCGTATCGACCAGTCGCGGCCCCGACCGATTCACGTAGTGGTGCCCGTCCATCACGTACGCCCGGCCCTCTCGAACCGCGGACAGGTCGTCGAAGCCGGGGCGGTTGGTCAGGTCGGCGAGGTTCTCACGGGTCTGTGCCACGTCGAAGCCACAGGGCGCGGTCACCAGCACCTCGGGGTCGTACTCGCGGAGTTCGCCCCACTCGCGCGGCCGGGAGTGTGCGCCCGACGCTTCCATCCCGTAGGTTCCGCCGGCCGTCTCGACCATTTCGGGGACCCAGTGGCCGGCGACCATCACCGGGTCCAGCCAGTCCAGCACCGCCACGCGGGGCCGCGTCTCGGCTCGCGCCGCTGTCGTTTCCACCGCCGCGACGCGGTCCCGGAGGTCCGCGACGAGGTCGGCGGCGCGGTCGTCGCGCCCCACCGCCGTGCCGACCCGGTGGATGGACTCGAACAGGTCATCGAGGCTGTGGACATCGAGCGTCAGCACGTCGGCGTCCAGTCCCAACTCCTCGACGGCCTCGGCGACGATGACGTGGTCGACAGCACACACGTCACAGACGCCCTGCGTGACGATGAGGTCCGGGTCCAGTTCGGCCAGCGTGTCGCGGTCGATGGCGTAGACGCCGTCGCTCTCCTCGGCAGCCGCGACCTGCTCGTTGATCTCGCCACTCGATGCCGTCGGGTCGACGCGCGACCGATTGACCGACGGCTTCTCGCGGGCTGCCGGCGGATGGTCACATTCGTGTGAGACACCGACCGGCTCGACACCGAGCGCGTAGACGATTTCCGTCGCCGAGGGCAGGAGCGTGACGACTCGCATACTCCGACCTTGGTCCGCGCGGACAAAAACCTGCGTCCGCCACCTCGCACGCTTCGTTACGCTTACCCTCTGTCGCCGACGAGACGCGGGCATGGAAGTCAAGTCGCGACACCACCTCCGTTCGGACGAGGTCGACACCATCACGACGGCGCTGTCGGAGAACCTCGGTGTCGAACTCGACGCGGATAGCTTCGAGAAGGTCGAGTTCGACGACAGCGACTGGGATGTCGTCCTCGTCGACGGCGACCCACTCGTGCTCTACCTCGATGGTGAGCCGTTCCTCACAGTACAGGGAGCCAACCAGCACCCGCCCGAGAAACACGTCGTCACCGTCGACGCCGGGGCCGTCTCCTTTGTCTCAGACGGCGCGGACATCATGCGGCCGGGAATCACCGTGGCCGACGACGACATCAGCGAGGGCGATCTGGTCGTCATCAACGAGGAGTCTCACGGGAAGTTCCTCGCCGTGGGCCGCGCACAGACCGACGGCGACGACATGGTCGGCGACAGCGGCAAAGTCGTCAAGTCGCTCCACCACGTCGGCGACGACCTGTTCGAGTTTTCGGTGTAGGGTAGTTCTGCACTCGCTTCAGTCACACCAGCGGTCGGAGCCCAAACCGGTCGAAGCCACGGTCTACCGTGACTCTGAGGAGCGCTTCGACTACGCCAGCGCCCACGGCAACGCCGAGCAACAGGGGCCAGACGGTGAGATACGACGACAGCGGGTGGAGATGTGTCCCGTAGAGCCACTTGGATACCGTGTTGCCGAGTAGCCAGACTGTCACAAGCACCGGCGTGACGAGCGAAAGGCGACTACAGAGATACAGCGGGACGGCACCGGTGAGAAACATCCCGACGGCGGCATAGCTGGCACCGAACACGAGGGCCGCTGTGTCGTGTGACGAGAAGTGGACGCCGTTTGCAAACAGCCACGACAGCACGCCGATGGCATAGAGGATGCCACCGACGGCTGCGACGGTACTGGGCGTCGACCTGATGGAGGGCAGGCGCATTGGTGTCGGCGTTCGTTCCGTCATCTAAATAACGTTTTGTGCAGCCCACGCCGATCTCGGTCGTCACCACGGCCGATCAGGGTGTGCTGTGGCGATACGTTCGATGGACGAAAAGTTGAAACGGGTAGCGCACGCCGTGAGTGACATGGGACTGATGAGCAAGATCCTCGGAGAGTCTGGATCCTCTCGGAACACCGAGGATTACGTCGAACTGAACGCGAACGAATTCGAGATGACCGGGACGGAACTCGAACGCCAGGTCCGGATCGCCCGTATCAGCGACAAGCAGGACGTCATCGACATCAAAGACGCCGTCTACGACGGCGACGTGGTCGTCGCAGACATTACGCGCCACTCCACGCAGGACCGCACGATGGAACACATCAGCGACGAACTCAAGCAGGTCGCAAACGAGGTCGGCGGCGACATCGTCCAGAAAGACGACGACCAGCTCATCATCACGCCGGCTGGCGTCGGCATCTCTCGGGAACGACTCGGCCGATAGGAGTGTGCTAGCCCGGTCGGCGAGACCTCGTTGTTCGGTTGCTCTTGTCAGCGTATCTCAGTCTAACTGCCGATTTTCGGGGGCTTCAATGCGTTTTTCGGTGTCGCCACGCTAAGGGCGGCAATGACTGAACCGGCGATACGCGCCAGTGGGTTACAGAAGCGGTACGGCGATGTCCAGGCGCTCGACGACCTGGAACTGACAGTCGAGCAAGGCGAGTTCTTCGGGTTGCTTGGCCCGAACGGCGCCGGCAAGACGACGTTCATCAACACGCTGGTCGGCCTCGTCCACAAGGACCGCGGAACAGCCGAAGTGTTCGGCTTCGATGTCGAAGACGACTACCGCGAGGCCCGCGACCGCATCGGCGTCGCACCACAGGAGTTCAACGTCGACCGTTTCTTCCCCATTATCGAGGTACTGGAACACAAGGCGGGCTACCACGGCATCGGCCGGGCCGAGGCCCGCCAGCGCGCTGAAGACGCGCTGAAGACCGTCGGCATCTGGGACAAGCGGGACACGCGCTTCGACTGGCTCTCCGGCGGGATGAAACGCCGCTTCGTTCTCGCGCGTGCGCTCGTTTCGAACCCGGACCTGCTCATCCTCGACGAGCCGACGGCGGGGGTCGACGTCCAGCTCCGGCACGACCTCTGGGAGATTATCAACCGGATGAACGACGCCGGGACCACAATTCTGCTGACGACCCACTACATCGAGGAGGCCGAACGCCTCTGTGACCGGGTCGCAATCATGGACGAGGGGCGGAAAGTCGAGGTAGCGACTCCCAACGACCTGATGGCCCGTGGCACGGACACTATCGTCCTCGACCTCGCCGAGACCCCGCGGACGGCCCCGCGGCTCGACGTGGAGGGCATCACCGACGTCGAACTGACCGACGAGGGGCTGGCCGTCACCGCGATGGGCGGGAGCCAGACCGCGCCGGCCATCATGCGCGAACTCGAAGCCCGGGGTCACACCGTCACCTCGCTTGACATCCGCCGCGCGTCGCTCGAAGAGGTGTTCGTCGACATGACCCGCGACGACCGCGAGTACGCGGAGGTGTCCGCATGAACGAGAACGCGACGCAGTTCCTGACGCTGGCCCGGCGAGAAGTGCTCCGGTTCGTCCGCCGCCCGTACAACACCTTCCTCCCGCCGATTATCACGAACGCGCTGTATTTCTCCGTGTTCGGCGTCATCCTCGGGAGCCGAATCGGCGAAATCGCGGGCGTGAGCTACCTCCAGTTCGTCCTGCCCGGGCTGGTCGTACTGGGGGCCATCTCCGATAGCTTCGAGAACGCCTCCTTCACTATCTTCCACGGGCGCTGGAACGACTACATCCAGGCCGTCCTCACGTCCCCGATGTCCAACCGCAGCATGGTGGCGGCCTACGTCTCGGCCAGTGCGCTCCGGGGCATCGTCACGTCGCTGCTCATCGTCGGCGTCGGGCTGATATTCACGTCTGTCCCCGTCGCCAACCCCGTGTATCTCGTTTCGTTCCTGCTGGTGATTACCACGCTGTTCGGCGGGCTCGGCATCATCGGCGGCCTCTGGGCGAGCGACTTCGACTACCTCACGGTGATGAACCAGTTCATCCTCCGGCCGCTGGTGTTCTTCGGTGCGGTGTTCTACTCGCTCGAAGTCCTGCCGGCGTTCTGGCGGAACGTCTCGCTACTCAATCCCATGGTATACATGGTTAACGGCGTGCGGTACGGCATGATCGGCGTCACCGAAATCGACCCGAACACGTCGCTGGCCGTCCTGACCGGGACGACCGTGGTCGTGCTGTCAATCGACTACGTGCTGTTCAGGCGCGGCTACGGACTCGCCGAATAGCGCCGCTCTGGTCCGGGCTGGATTCTGCCGTCAATATTGCGCCAATAAAACGGGAGTGCCGTCTCGATAACTGACCTGGCCGCGAATGCCGGATTGGGTCCGCTCCGGCGGGCGGACAAACTATGACAGGCTGCCCCGGAATCCGCGTCCGTGGCAACACGAGGGGTGTCTCGTGCCCCGGATACTTGTGAGCGCCTCCGGGTAAGGCGTATGTGAATGTATGCCACAAGCGTATTTAGATGTGACGCCCGTCTGACGCCGAGTGATACTGGCGGCGCTCGACGACGGGTTCGAAGAATTTCCGAACGGCTACGCGGACCGTGCTGAACACGATAGCGCAGTGCCGGCCTGCCGATGTTCACGGACTGCGCGCACCCGGTTGCCGTCGTTAGACGTTGTCCGGGGCGTCGGCGTCGTCTTCGACCGACCGCTTCAGCGAGTCACGTCGCGCCTTTGCGTCCCGGTCGGTCGCCTCCTCTAGGAAATCGTTCTTGATGGCGACGGCGTCCTCGGCCGCGTCGACATTGCCCTCGGCGATGACCTCTTCCGCCGGCCGCTCGTCGATGTGGAGCGCGAGTTTGTCCTTCTTCGAGCCGTACTCAACGCGGCCCGCGACGACCCGTTCGAACACGGGGTTGTCCGGGTCGTCGACGACCAGCAGGTCGTTGCCTTCGTACTCTTCTGTATCGGTTACTTCGCCGAAGTACTCCTCGACGAACGCTTCCATGTCAGGGACGCGGTCTTCGAGATGCTCGCCCCGTCGCATCTTGTACTCTCGCATGGGCGAGTTTTTGCGAGGGGCTGTCTTACCCTTTGCGTTCACTCCTCGTCACGGGTGATAAGTGACCCCTTGTGACACTCCGGACAGAAGTCCCCGGCACGCAACGATGTCGACTCCACTTCGGTAGTGAATCCACACTCCGGACAGGCGAACTCGCCTTCCGGAACGGTCACGGCGCTGTCGCTGGTCGGCTCGACGCTCGAATTGTCGTCCGCTCCGGTGTCGACCGGCATCGTCTCCGGCGACCAGCCGTCCCCGTCATCTCCCGGCTCATCGGGCCACTCACCGGGCTGTCGGTCGTCGCCAGCCGGCTCTGATTCCTCTTCCTCGCCGAGAATGAGTCCGTCGTCTTTCTCCGGGTCGGTCTCGTCTTCGGTTACCGGTTCCTCGCTCTCGGCGTCCGGGACGTCGACCGTCGTCGACGGTTCGTCCAGTTCCACGTCGCCACTTTCCTCGTCGCCCTCGTCGCTGTCGTCGATGATCTCGGCGTCGTCGGCCGATGGATCGACCGGCTCCCCGCCGTCCGTGTCGTCGAGTCCCGTGTCCCCCGGCGCTTCGACCGGGTCGTCGACGCTGTCCCAGCCGTCAGACCCCTCTGCTCCCTCGTCAGTGGGTTCGGATGTGCCAGCAGCCGGTTCGTCTGCCGGCGATGACTCGGAGCTCGTCGTTTCGGATTCGGACTCGTCTTCGACGAGATCGCTGGCGATATCCGACGGAGTCTCGATGGCCGTTACCTCCTTGTTTTCCGAGACAATCCGTGTATTTCCACACCGCTCACAGGTCTCCCGTTCCTGGATGGTGATGACGACTTCGCTACCCTGCTCTTCGCGCTCGCGCTCGACGGTGGTCTCACCGTACTTGTGCCCGAGGACGGAACATTTGAGACCCATTGCCAGAACTTCCCACCGTGGCGTACTTAAACTCTGCCCGTTGGCTCGACCGCTCGTGACAGAACGCTACCCTGTTTTGCGACGCTGCTATGTTAATTTCAATCTAGTTTGTGAAATTTTATAACTAATACCGGTGCTACGCTACGCCAATGCAGCGGATGACGACGCTCGTGGTGTCGGTCCTCGCCCTCTCGGCGCTTCTCGGTGGAACAGCGATGGCGACCGAGAACCAGCCACCGCTTGCTGACGCCGGACTGGACCAGTCTGTCGAGCGAGCGACGACGGTCCAGTTGGACGCCAACGGCTCGCGCGACCCCGATGGCACAGTTGAAGGATTCGAGTGGACCATCGAAGCGCCGGACGGCACAACACGAACGCCCGACTGCCCGACCTGTGCCAAAACGACGTTTACGCCGTCCGAAACCGGCCAATACAACGTCACTGTCACTGTCACTGATGACGACGGGGCGTCGCGTTCGGACACACTCCACGTCGACGTGGTGGCCGCCGGTGGACCGTCAGTCTCAGTTTCGGCCCCATCCGCAGTTCCCGTTGGCCTCCAGCGAAATCTGACCGCCAACGTGACTGCCGGCGATGCCGACCTCCGAACGCTCGCATGGGTCGTCAACGGCACCGCTCGGAACCAGACACGACTCGCCGGCGAGAACGGGACCTCAACCATCACGCACACGTTCAACGAATCCGGCTCTGTCTCCGTCCGTGCGGTCGCCTACGATGCTGCTGGACGGCGCGGCGTCGCTAACCAGACGATTCGGGTCGCTGGCTCGTCCGGTACTGGTGGCAGTCCTGGTGGTAACGACTGCCCCGGTGGTAGCGGTGCCTACTACGTCGACGGTGAAAACAAGGGCTGTACGAGTGCCGCTATGGCAATCGGCGATACGTGGGTCGACACGGATGGCAAACCAGGGCTGTGGGTTCACGTCGACAACGAGCTCACGCAGGTTATCAAACCGGAAGACATGAACGACCTGTCCGCAGACGGGAAAGGGGGCACGTTCACCCAAGCAACTATCGATGAGGTAACTGAGGAGGTGGACGATAGCCGGGATAACTATGCCGATAGCGGCGGCGGCGACGACGACAGTTACGAGGACACGACTAGCACTGACAGCAACTCTAATAGTGACGGGAATACCCGCCCCGGCTCCAGCGTTCCGAACAACATGATGGACCCGGACGATGATACCAGCGAGGATGAAGATGGTGGTGGCTATGACTGGGACTCCAATGACGACGATGATGACAGTAGTTCCAGTGATAGTAGTAGCGACGACAGCAGTAGTGATGATGACGATGACGACGACGATGGCGGCTTGCTCGGCGGTCTGCTCGGTGGTAACGACGATGACAGTGGTAGCGACGACAGCAGTAGCGATGACGACGATGACGATGGCGGCGGTTGGTTCGGCGGTGGGGGTGATGACGATGACAGCAGTAGTGATGATGATGGCGGTGGCGGCGGGTGGCTCGGCGGCTTCTGGTAACTGTATTTAATTCAGGTATTAAACTTGGGATTTATAACAGATAACGGCTAAGTTTTTAATAGGATGAACCGAAAGCACAAGACCGGAGAGGTATTCGCCTACCTGTTTGCGACAGTTGCAGGGACGCTCCTGCTTCCAGTCGTTGCTCCGGTTATCATGTGGACGAACGCCCGTGGGTATGCAGACGACTACTCATGGTTGCCCGGTATCCAGTCCGGCGGTGGGGTCACGAGTGCCCTAGCCGCGTTCGTCTACGTGGTTGCCTTCGCTGCCCTTATCGGTGGAGTTGCGTTTTTCGCCTCCAGCGGTGGAAGTGTGCTTGATTCACCATCGGCAGGAGCGGACGGTAGTGGATTGGGTGTCAGTGCAACGCCGACCCCAACTGAAGCCCCGACGCTCCCGCCTGTTGAAGAAGAAACCAAGGATGCAGACCCCAACAACGAAACTCAAGAACCATGATGAAGACTAAGACTCTCTTTAGCACTGTCGCTATCGTCCTCCTGATTATGTCTGCCGGGTGTTCGGGCCTCACGGGAGGCAGTGGACCAGCTGAACAGACATCGACGCCAGAGGCCACGCCTACTGCAACGCCCGAAGCCACGCCTACCGCAACGGCAACGGCCGAAGCTACGCCCGAGGCTACTGAAACGCCAACGCCCGAGCCGGTAGTCACTGAGTCTGACAGCGACGAGCCAACCAAGGCAGAGAAGTTTGAGAAGTTCGATGAGAATCTCCGAGATATGTATCGGCTAAGTAACAGAAGCAAATATCTTAAAGGAACAAGAGCGTTCCCGGAGAACGACACGTATCATCTGACGGTTGAAATGCGGGATACTACGAACCGCACTAAAACCGTTAAGGACCGGAGAGATCCGCTCATCAAGTATTATGTTATTGTCGAAGGCTACAATGAAAACGGTAACATCTACCCAGAGCGGGACCACACGTACGTCCCCGATACGTTCAATATAACGTTTGTTACCGAGGACGGTGAAGTGTTCCAGACGTATTACGTGAAATACACTTGGGCGTGGAAGTATTCCACTGGGGACTGGTCGATGCGAGTCCTACTGGGGAAGTATGGCTCGACCGTTGAGGACGGGCCGGGCTACCATGACAAGTGGAAGTAGAGAACCGGCTACCTCAGGATTATGAGCCACAGAGCGTTTTCTGGTGACGACCGGGCCGCTCAGGAGTCAGCCAGATCTATTTTCTGTCGGCGATCGTCAGAAAGAGCCGGTTACAGAAGCTAAGGAGGACGGACGAGCGAAACGGCAAGCCCTGTCTTCGACACCGTTGTTGTACAATTCGCTGCACAAGGTGTGCATATCACAATTCCGAGGGACAAAGATTAGACCCAGCCGGTTTTAGAGGGACATATGAGAGCGAAGCCGGAGTATCGTGACCGGGACGACACTGAGGTTGCGGTGCTCGATGCGCTCGCTGACCGCCGCGACGAGGGGATGACTGTCTTCGAGCTTCGGTCGCGGACGGAAGAGAATATCGACCGCATTGAGGACGCGCTCGCTGCTCTCAAGGCGGACGACCTCATCGAGGTTGAGGATAACGGAGAGCGCACTGTCATTCTCCCGGGAGAGGGTGTGGTGGGTGAGTCGCTGCCGGACAAAGACGAGTCGATTCTCGACCAGATCCGCAAGCGGCTTCCACTGTAGCCGCTGCTGTCACGGTGGGTTACACCGCGTCCGACGGCGCGGCCGCGCAGTTGTTTGGGCCGAGTTCGAATCTGAACGCCGCGTCGTCGTCGGCCGTCTCCGTTCCGAGATTGATGGCAATAATCCGCTCGAAGTTGGCGGGCCGCGGCGGCATATCGTCGCAGGCGTACTCGACGAACGCTTCACGGTCCATGGTGAAGCCCGGAAGTCGGTCCCGGAGAGTGCCCAGCGTAGCGGTGAACGTGCCGTCGTCAGCCGGCGTCGTCGATTCGCTGTAGTGACCCGGAGCGACGAGCGTCTCGTCGGGGAGTGCTGTGAGTCGGTCAGTCAGCGTACGATGGAGTTCGCGGGCGAGGTCACGAGCGCCGTCGGCTCCGGCTTCGAGATCCGGGCGTGCGACGCTGTCGAGGAAGACGCTGTCGCCGGCCAGAAGCACGTCACCGATAGTGAAGCCGGTCATGCCAGTCGTGTGGCCGGGCAGGGGACGAGGTTCCAGCGTGGCTGACCCGACCTGAAGCGGTTCGTCATCGGCCAGCGTAGTCATGTCGTCGACACCGCGAGCGACCGCCCGTTCGGAAAGAATGGGTTCGGCATCGGTTTCTTCGGCGAGACGCCGGACGCCGCTGACGTGATCGGCGTGGACGTGCGTGTCGATAGCGTGGGTAAGCGAGGCGTCGCGGTCGGTAGCATCGGCGATATACCGGTCGGTGAACGCCCGCAGCGGGTCGATGACGGCGGCCGAATCGTCGCTGACGACCATGTAGCCGAGACAGCCCGATGACGGACGACGGTACTGGCGGACGGTTGCGTCGTCGCAGGGAATCTCGCGGGCTTCGTAGAGCCGCGCCCAGCCCTCCATGCCGTCGCTGAGGTTCTGCGCCTCAATGTCGTGTTCAGTGAGCAGGCCGGCGACGAAGGCGCTGGCCTCGCCACGGCCACAAACGACCGTTATCGGGCCGGTGCCGTCGACATCGGCCACAACGTCGTCCACTTCGCCGGTCACCTTTGCTTGGAGGAACTTCGCAAAGGGGAGCTGTGTCGCCGTCACCGACTCGCCGCGAATCCGCCACTGCTCGTACTCGTCGCGGTCACGAATGTCGAGTAACCGGACCGATTCGCCGGTGTCGAGTTTCGACTGTAACGCTGTTGCGGATAGTGATGGCGGGTTCGTGGGCGGGTCAGGGTAGTCTTCGGCCATACCGTCTGTAGCGCTCCCCCGTGGATAAATCGGGCGGGGATTTCAAGCCCTTGCCGTGCCCAGCGGACGTATGGACGCCGAAGCCACTATCGACGCTGTCCGTGACCAGACCGAGACAGAGCGAGACAGACTGGGCTCGGACAAGGTGCTTATCGCAGCAACAGATGCGACACTGGAGTCGGAGGCAGTGCTCACGGCGGCGGCGACCCGCGAGTCAGGGATTGCAGATATCTTCGGCCGGTGGGCAGCCGAGACAGACAGTGACGTAGCGACGCAGTTCGAGGCGGCTGCCGAGGCCGCGATGGAGCGGGCGAACCGCATCGACGCAGACGCCGGTGACCCGGACGGGTTCATCGACCATCAGAAAACGGTGACTGGCACTGCACGGCGCGTCGGGGCCGGCCTCGTCGCCGCGCCGCTGGTCGCCGACCGGTTCTACCTGCAGGTGGTGAGCTTCTTCATCAACGAGGCGGACGAGCGGCAAGCTGATGCGTTCCGCGAGATTCGAGAAGAGGCGTCAGCACTTGACCACGGGGTGACCGCCCTCGAACATCTCTCGGAAGCCGAACGCGAGACGGCAGCGGTGGCCGCGACGGATGCTATCGGAGCGGCGTACGACGACTACGCGGAAACGCTGGAGGCGATGGGACTGGACCCGAAGCCGATCTGCTAGTCGAGTCGGTAGGTTGCGACGCGGTTGGCGGCATAGAGGAAACCGGCGACAGCGCCGGCGACGGCGATCCCGACGCTCGTTATACCGCCTCCGCCGAGGAGCCACATTTTGTCGAACGGGAGTGCGAACAAGTCACGGACGGCGAGCAGGTACGTCACGCTTCCCGGTGCGACGGCCACGCCGAGGACGAGGAAGTACAGCCCGAACGCCCAGCCGCTCGGAACCACTACGTCGTGGCCCTGCACCGACGACGACTCGAACTTCGGGAACACGACGCCGGCCCCAACGGCGATGGCCGGTGCGGCCAGGGTTGCGACGAGTGCGACTGTGAGTCCGACGGCGAGCGTGACTGGCGGCGTTCCGGCGGCGACGCCGAGGCCGGCAACCAGTAGCGTCGTCACTACGACGCCGGGGAGTGCGCCCGCGAGGACAAGTCCGGTGACGAACGCCCGGCCGGAGACGTTGGCGGTCAGTGTCAGCGGCAGGACTCCTTCCTCGCCGCCAAGCGGATTGAGCGAAAACGCAGCCCCGAACGCCGCTGCGCTGGCGAGACCGGCACTGAGCGGGAGCGTCGGCGGGACCACTCTCTCCAGAATGACGATCTGGAGGTGATACACCAGGAAGAAAAACGGCATGATCGCGAACTGCACGGTGATTGGCGCTCGCTTGGCACGGAGCCACGATTTCTGTGCGACAACGCGGGTTGCCGTCGATATCCGTCCTCTCAGCAGACGGTCAGAGAGTGTCCGCTTGTCGGCGTCGAACTCGTGATCGGGCTGGACCGGATCGACGTACCAGGTCCGTTCGGCCAGCCACAGACACACGACCGCGCCGAGGGGGAGCGCACCGAAAATCCCGATTGTGGCGACAGCGGCAGCGACCGGGTTCCCGCCGGTCCCCAGCACGAGCAGAATCACGTCGGCGGGCCACGAGAGCGGGGAGTGGGTCGCCAACCGGAGCACGCGAAACTGTATCGTCGGAACGGCTGTCATCGCGACCCAGCCAAGCGGCAGGAGCAGCGAGACGGCGGCTCCGATACTCGCGCGATGACTCGCGACGAATGTTGAGCGGTTCGCGACCAGTTTCGTTACCAGCCCCAGACCGAAGCCGAGGACTGTACCCAGCAGCACGACCGCACCCGACCCGACGAGGGCCACGACAGCGACAAGTACCCCGGCCTCACCGGCTGCAAGTCCGAGTACCAGCGCCAGAACCGGGATTGCGAGCGCGAGCGACACCCGACCGATCTCAGCGACGAGCAGCCCGGCCGCCGCGTCCTCGTAGGGGACTGTTGTCAGCAGTCCGTCGGCGGCGTCGGGCTCGCCGGCTGATTTCACCGTGTGCTGAAGCGTGAAGAAACCGACGAATCCGAGCAGCCCAACGATACTCGCCGTCGTCGCAAGCCTAACTGAGTGGGGATCACTCTCAGACAGGAAGCCGCCGAGA
Organism: Haloarcula rubripromontorii; assembly: GCF_001280425.1. NCBI lineage: Archaea > Methanobacteriati > Methanobacteriota > Halobacteria > Halobacteriales > Haloarculaceae > Haloarcula > Haloarcula rubripromontorii. The sequence goes on from NZ_LIUF01000002.1 coordinate 267,299, forward strand.
AAGAACGCCCCAGCGCCGATAACGAGACTGTATACCACGATGCCCAGCCCGCCTCCGAGGAATATGAGCGCGCCGCGTGTTGTCCCCTTGAGCTTTCGCAATGTCCGTCGCAGTTCCGTCCGCGCTATTAGGGCGACGCGCCGGCCGTCCGGCCGTCTCATCGCTCTCCCGGGTGCTCGCTGGTCACGTCGAGGAACACGTCTTCGAGCGTGCTCCCGGACTCGACCCCGTCGGTCAGTTCCGCCGGCGACCCCTCCGCGACGAGGTCGCCGTCGTACAGGACACCGACGGTGTCGGCCAACTCCTCGACGACAGGAAGAATGTGCGTCGAGAGGAAGACGGTGGTCTCCGCGGCCGCGACCTCGCTGATGGTATCACGCACTGTCCGGGCCGCCCGCGGGTCAAGTCCCGAGGTGGGTTCGTCCAGAAAGAGTACCTCGGGGTCGTGCAACAGCGCCTGGACGAGGCCGAGCTTCTGTTTCATCCCCTTCGAGTACGTCTCGACGCGCCGGTCGGCGTCCGCGTCGAGGTCGAACCGGTCGAGCAGCGACTCCACGCGGTTCCAGTCCTCGTGCCCGCGCAGGCCGGCGACGTACTCCAGTTGCTCGCGGCCGGTGAGTTCGTCGTACAGCGGCGGCTCCTCCGGGAGGAAGCCGATGTGTTCGACCACTGCGGCGCGGTCGGCGACCGACTCGCCCGCGACCCGTGCGGTGCCGCTCGTCGGGTTCGTCAGCGTCGTCAGGATGCGAATCGTCGAGGTCTTACCCGCGCCGTTGGGGCCGAGAAAGCCGAAGACGCTCCCGCGTGGGACCGTGAGGTCGAGGTCTTCTATCGCCGAGAGCCCGCTGTAGCGCTTCGTCAACCCCTCGGTAACGATTGCGGGTGCTGGAGGGCACATACTGACACTGCCGTTTCGACTGTGAAAAGGTCTTGTTGTTGTCGAGTGTCGGGTCCACACGCCAGTCTGCCGACGTTACTCTTCGACCGCTGCGTCGGCGGTATCGGCGTCCGCGTCCTCATCTTCGTCACCGTCGTCAGGATTCTCCACCACTTCGATGCCGCGGTTGTTGACTGCGGACGGATCGAGACCGACCTCCTGCAGGAAGTTCTTGTACTCGCGCTCGCACTGCTCGGCGTCCTTCTGGCGGTCGCTGGCGCGGTCACACAGCGCCACGAGGTCCTCGGGCACGTCGTTGGTGTAGACGATCCAGTGGTTGATGAGGTCCGAGAGCCGCCGGATGGGCGAGGTGAAGTGGCCGTAAATCTCGAAGTTCAGGGCGTGGTGGCCGCCGAAGGGGTCGTTCATGTACTTCGCGCGGGGCATCACCTTCATCACAGCCCACTGAATCTTATCGAGCTGGCGACCGGGGGCCTGTTCGAGCGTGGCGTTGACGGCCTTGCGGGGGTCGTCCCAGGCGTCGCCGGGGATGGAGACGCCGTCCAGTTCCTGAATCTCGACCAGCGCCTCGTCCCACTCGTCGGGGCTGGGCTGGGGGTGGACCCGATACATCGCCTCGACGCCGCGGTTCCACATCAGTTCGTGCGTGACGGCCTTGTTCGCCTTCAGCATGCACTCCTCGATGATGGTGTGGGCGCGGTCCCGCGCGGGGTTGAGGACGAGCGACCCCTCCTCCTTGCGCTGCTCGTGCATCCGGTCGGCCAGTTCCCAGACGCGCTCGGTCTTCTCCGCGAGGTCGACGCTCTGGTCTTCGAGGACGTCTTCCGCGGTCTCCGGCTCGTCGAGCAGTCGCTCGGCCTCGGTATAGGTCAGCCGGGCGTCGCTCCGGATGACCGACTTGTAGATGTTGATCTCCTCGTAGCCGAGGTTCTCCTTGTCGAGGTGCATCTCGACGGTATGCGCCAGTCGGTCCTCGTTGGGGACCAGCGAACAGACGGTCTCGGCGAGGACGGGCGGCAGCATGTGGACGGTGTAGGCTGGCAGGTAGACGGTGTTCCCGCGCTCGACGGCCTGCTCCCACATCTTCGTGTCAGGGTTGACGTAGTGGGTCACGTCGGCGATGTGGACCCAGAGGACGATTTCGTCCTCACGCTCCTCGATGGAGATGGCGTCGTCGAAGTCCTGGGCGTCGATGGGGTCCGTCGTCCAGGTCGTCATCTCCCGGAGGTCCCGGCGCTCGTCGACCTCGTCCTCGATTTCAGCTTGCACGTCCTGCGTACGCTCCTTGGCTTCCTCAAGTACCTCTGGCGGAAACTCGTCGGGGATGCCGAACTTCTCGAACAGTTCCTCGCGCTTGTTCTCCAGATGTCGTGCCATCTCCGGGTCGATCTCGACCGGGCCCTGCCCTTCGGCGGTCCCGGCGGCCGCCTGCGCGTCCTCTGTAGTCATGTCACCCGGTACGAACAGGGCGTAGTTATGGCTGTCGGGGTGGGACTGGGCCGTGGCTCCCGCGTCTCATTCCCTGCGAGCGTCGCTCTCTGAGAGTTCCCGGAACCGTTTCAGGAACGTCTCTTGATCGGCCTCGCCCGCTCCGGCGGCATCGAGCGTCGTTTCGAGGCCATCCCGTGGTTGCTGGCACAGCTCGGCAAAACAGGCTTTACAGAGGTGTTCGAACGTCTTGTCACGCCGGTCCCATCGGTCGCCGTGTTTGTCGTACTCGCGGGCCTCGGATCGTAAGATGGACTCCCCACACGCGATGCAGGTGACTGACTCTCCCCGGGAATTCCGGGACCCGAACATACCTGTCAGTTGTCGGTGACACCGTTTAGAGCTTTTCGCACAGGCAACAGTCCCCCGTTTTCGGGCCACACGTTTATTCACCAGCCGCTATTACACAGGGTATCGGCTATTCCGAGCCAGGGACACTGAATGAAGCCACCAGAGACACTCGCTCACTCGACGTTGGACACGCTACCCATCAATATCGCTGTCCTCGACGACGAGGGAACGATCCTGTTCACCAACCGCGCCTGGCGGGAGTTCGCGGGCGACGAGGACGGAGAGATGGAGGGGACGAACTACTTCACGACAACTGATGTCGACGCGGACGAATACGCCGGACAGGCAGTCGGCGGCATCGAATCGGTCATCGACGGTGAGCAGGACCTGTTCACGATGGAGTATCCGTGTCATTCTCCAGAGGAGAAACAGTGGTTTCTGATGCGGGTCGCACCGTTACCCGACGACGAGGCCGGGAGCGCAGTCGTCGCACACATCGATATCACCCAGCGGAAGCTCGCCGAGCTGGCGGCCGAGCGACGGAGCGAGGAGCTCAAAGCCGAACGACAGAACCTCAAACAGCTCGTCGACCGGGTCGACGGGCTGTTGAAAGCAGTGATGGGCGACGTACTGACCGTCGACTCGCGCGAGGCCATCCAGCAGACCGTCTGTGACCGGCTGGCCGAAGTCGACTCCTACCAGTTCGCCTGGGTGTCCGAACTCGATCTGCGCGATGAGACGCTGTCGTCGACGGCGCTCTCCGCGGACCACCCGACAACGCTGTCTATCCCGCTGGACGCCGACGACCCGGTCGCGGAGGCGGCCCGGACTGAGGAGATGCAGGTGGTGACCGGCGACATCGACGACCAGCACAGCCGCCTCGCCGACTCGGACGTGGCATCGGTCGCGGCAGTCCCGCTCGTCTCCGGCGAGTCGCTGTACGGCGTCCTCACTGTCTACGCTGACAGCGACGACGTGTTCGACCCCCGAGAGCAGGCCGTACTGGGGACCATCGGCCGGGCGACCGCGGCGGCCATCGACGCCCGTGAGACCAGCCGACTGTTGACCGCCGACAACGTCACCGAACTCGAACTGCGGGTCACCGACCCTGAGGTGTTCTACATCGACGTGGCGAGCGAACTCGGCTGTTCGATGGAGTACGGCGGGAGCGTCCCCGACGGCGAGGAGACGGTGATGTTCTTCCTCGTCGAGACCGACGACCCCTCCGCGGTCTGTGCCGTCGCCGCCGACCACCCGCAGGTCTCGGGCGTCTCGCACGTCTCGACGGCCGACGACGCGGCGCTGTTCGAGTTCACCGTCTCGGACCCGCCCGTCGTCTCCGTCGTCGCCGACCGGGGCGCACAGACCGGCGACATTCTGGTCGAACCCGGCCAGGCGACGGTGACCGTCGCGCTCCCGGCGTCGATGGAGACGCGGAGCGTGGTCGAGCAGGTCCGGGACCGGTACCCGGAGACGGAACTGCTCTCCGTGCGGGAACGGGACGAGCCACCGGTCTCCCGGCAGGCATTCATCGCAAACGTCGAGGACCGACTGACCAATCGCCAGCTAACGGCGCTCCGGAAAGGGTTTCTCGGCGGCTTCTTCGACTGGCCGCGCGACGTCTCCGGCGAGCAACTGGCCGAGTCGATGGATATCTGCCCATCGACGTTCCACCAGCACCTCCGTGCTGGTGAGCGAAAGTTATTGGAAGAAGTGTTCGAAAACTGGTAACCCGTGCCTTTGAACCCCTCTCTCGACAGCGGACTCCTGACGCGGTTCCCGAAGCAGTTTGGTAGTCTACTTATGCGGATAACAACCGTATATACATGTAGTGATATCGAACCAGTGTCCTCTCTGTCGTCAGCGAACGGACAGGACACACTCCCCCGTGATAGCGGTGCAACCACGGGTCGACCGGACCAGTACGCACAGCCTCCAGACAAGCCCGCGACGAATCGTCCGCCGAATGACCTCCCGATAGCTTTCAATGCACTCCGATAACATTCAAACGAGCAAATCGATACAGCAGGAAACCGGACGGACGTTCCACCTTGCGACACGTCTGCTTCCGGAACGTATCCGCCACCCGACGTACGTCATGTACGCGTTCTTCCGGGTCGCGGACGAGGTCGTTGACCAGCCGGACGGCCCGCCACCGACCGTCCAGCACGAGCAACTGGAGGTGATTCGCGAGGCCGCGCTCGGGAACATCGACCCGGCTGAAACAGACCACGAGGCGGTCATGGCGGCGTTTCAGGATCTCGCCGAGCGTCACGACATCTCCGAGGAAACGATCAATGTCTTCATCGACGCGATGGAGATGGATATCGCACAGGCCCGCTACGAGACGTTCGAGGACCTCCGCGAGTACATGCGTGGCTCCGCCGTCGCGGTCGGGCACATGATGACAGAGGTGATGGATCCGCCACAGAAGGACGAGGCGTTGCCCCACGCAACGGCGCTGGCAGAGGCGTTTCAGCTCTCGAACTTCCTGCGAGATGTCCGCGAGGACATCCACGACTACGGGCGGGTGTACCTCCCACAGGAGACGCTTGACCGCCACGGTGTCACCGAAGAGCAACTGGCCGACGCCGAAGTCGACGACGCCTTTCGCGCCGTGATGCAGGAGGAACTGGCCCGGACCGACGAACTGTACCGCGAGGGCGTCGCCGGTATCCGGTACCTGCCAGAGGACTGCCAGTTCGGCGTGTTGCTGGCCGCAGTCCTGTACGCCGACCACCACCGGCTCATTCGCGACCGCGGCTACGACGTGCTGACGGAGACGCCGGACCTCACCCGCCGCCGCCGGCTTTGGCTTCTCGCCCGCACGTGGTGGCACTGGCGGCGCAACGGCGACCCCGAAGCGACGTTTTACACCGTGAGCGCGGTCTCCGAGCGCGGCCCCGGCGAGACGCCGACAGACGCTCACAGCCACGGGCAGCCCACGTGGCGTGGATGACAGCCGCGCGTCGGGCGTCGTCGCTGACCCGGTGTCGCACCTGAACTAATGTTGCCCACGCCCACGTATCTCCAGTTCCACGCCCTGTTGGTGGTCCCGGTGGTGGCCGGACTGGTACTGACGGCCACCTACCGCCTCGGGAGCCGCCGGGACGTACTCACAGCAACGGCCATACTCACAGGCTTGGCGCTCGTCTACACGACGCCGTGGGACGGCGCGCTCATCCGGCGCGGCGTCTGGTGGTACGGCGACGGGGCCGTACTCGTGCGATTCTGGTCGATTCCACTCGGCGAGTACCTCTTTTTCGTCCTGCAGACCGCGATGGTGGGGCTGTGGGTGGCCCGGTTTCGGGTGGACACGGAGCGCTCGCTGGCGACGCCGCTACGAACGCGGCTCGTCGGGCTTGCCGCCGCACTCGCCGTCATTTTGTTCGGCCTCGTGCTCCTGCGCTCTGACTCAGGGCTGTATCTCGGGTCGCTGCTGGTCTGGAGCGGACCGATCCTCGCCATTCAGTGGCTGTTCGGGTGGCACTACCTCGTCGGCGAGTGGCGCACAGTCGGCCTCGCGACGCTGGTCCCGACGGCCTATCTCTGTGGCATCGACAGCATCGCCATTCGGCTCGGTGTCTGGACCATCTCGAAACAGTACACGACCGGCTACACGATTCCCCTGCTCGACCTGCCGATTGAGGAGGCAGTCTTCTTCCTGCTGACGACGCTGTTCGTCGTACAGGGGGTCGTACTCTACGTCTGGCTCATCGACAGATGGAAGTGACTTACCGCACCGCCGTCGAGCCGTCGGTTCGCTACCGGGTCGCCCTGATTCCCGGCTGGATTGCCAGTCTTGCCGTCGTCGCGCCGGTCCTCGCTGGAGTCTCGATACCGCCCGCGCTCCAGTATGCCCCGCTGGTCGTCAGTGCCGTCCTGCTCGGCCTGCCCCACGGTGCGGTCGACCACCTCGCGGTCGCACGCACCCGCGGGCAGCGCCCGGACTGGCGGGCCATCGCCCGCGTGTTCGCGCTCTACGGCGTCGTCGGCGGAGCCTACGCCGTCGCCTGGTTCCTCGCGCCCGCGGCGGCCTTTGTCCTGTTCATCGCGGTGACGTGGTTCCACTGGGGGCAAGGTGACCTGTACGCGCTGCGTGCGCTGGCCGACGCTGACCACCTCCGGTCGGTACCCCAGCGAATCGGCACCGTTCTGATTCGCGGCGGCCTGCCGATGCTGGTCCCGTTGCTCGCCTTCCCTGACTGGTATCGCCGCGTTGCAACCGATTTGGTGTCGCTGTTCGCGCCCGGTGCCGTGGCGGCTATCGGCTGGGCGTTCCGGACGGACGTGCGAACCGCGCTCGCCGTCGCCTACGGCGCGCTCGTCGTGGCGACGCTTGCCGTCGGGTTCGCCCGCGCCGACGCCCGTCGGCCGTGGCTGCTCGACGCCGGTGAGACGCTGGGGCTGGTCGCGTACTTCGCGCTTGTCCCGCCGGTGCTGGCCATCGGCGTGTACTTCTGTCTCTGGCACTCGCTGCGCCACGTCGTTCGCCTGCTGCTGGTCGACGACGACGCCACTGCCGCGCTCGAAAACCGCGACCCAGCGGCGGCGCTGGCCCGATTCGCTCGCGACGCCGCACCGCTGACCGCCGCCTCGCTCGCCCTGCTCGGCGGGCTGTACTTTCTGGTCCCGAATCCGCCGGGGTCCGTTCCGGAGTGGGTCGCCCTGTATCTGGTGTTCATCGCTGTCGTCACGCTGCCCCACGTCGTGGTGGTCAGTATCATGGACCGCGAACAGGGCGTCTGGGTGTAGTCGGCACCCGCTCTAGGTGGCGCTATGATTGGATGTCTGGAAGAACTGAAGTCGAAAATCACGGTGGGCATCCGCGCAAGCGAAGCAAGGCGCGGTTCACCGAACGCGAGCGGAGCGAGCGTTCGGCCTTTTTCGCCCACGTTTTTGCGCCGAGTGGTGCGCTGCGCGCACCCGAGGCGGAAAAAGGTGGGTTACTTGCCCTTGCCGCGGTTGCTGCGCAGCGACGGCCGGGTCTTCTCACTGCCCTTGCCCTTGCCGCCGAGGCCGCGGTTGCGGCGGCCGGCACCGGTCAGGCCGCGGAAGACGCGGTCGGCCTGGTCGTCGGCACAGATCCACGACAGGTCGTCGTCGTTCTGGATGGCCGGGTGGTTCGGGTCGATGAGGATGACTTCGTGCCACTTCTGGCGGCCGTCCTGACCGACGGAGTAGCTGTTGAGCACGCGCAGGTTCGGGAAGGTACGGGAGGCGCGTTCCTCGGCGACGCGCTGGATGTCCTTCCGGCGGGTGATGCGCGTGACACCCTGACGCTTGGAGCGGCGACCGGCCTTGTGTCGCTGTTTGCGTGCGCTGCCCTTCCGGACTGAGACGCGGGCGACGACGACGCCCTGTTTCGCCTTGTAGCCCTGCGAGCGAGCCTTGTCGAGGCGGGTCGGGCGCTCGATGCGCTCGACGGCCCCTTCGTCGCGCCACTCCTGCTGGCGCTGCCACTGTAGTTCTGCGAGCTGTCCGTCGCCCGGGTTCTTCCAGGCGTCTCGAATGTACGAATATGCGCTTCGTGCCATATGTATTCACCACGGGCGTTGCGTGGTTCAAGTCGCGTCTGCGACTCACATCCCGACCTGCACACGCAGGTGCCCGCTGGTGCCCGTCGTCCAGCGAGTTACCCCGGAGTTTGCCGTTCGGACTCTTAAACGGTTCGGACCTGACCAACGGATGTGAGCCGGTCACGCAGAGACGCGACCGCTGAAAACGTCGGATATCTGTAGTTTAGCAACACAAATCGTTAAGTTGTTCCCAGCCAGAGAGTCATGTATTACCATGACAGACCTTGGTGGCTTTCAGGACCATGTGGCGCGAATCGACCTTGGGGACGGGAACGTAGCCTACGAAGGTATTGACGAAGAAGACGCGAAAAAGTATATCGGTGCGCGAGGGCTCGGCGTGAAATACGTCTTCGATCAGGGGCCAGACGTGGACCCGCTGGGGCCGGACAACCTGCTGGCGTTCATGAACGGGCCGCTGACGGGGACACAGGTGACGATGAGCGGGCGTATCGCCATCTGTACGAAGTCGCCGCTGACGGGGACGGTCACTGATTCTCACCACGGCGGCTGGTCGGGGGCGCGGCTGAAGTGGTCGGGCTTCGACGGACTGCTGTTCGAAGGGCAGGCTGACGAGCCGGTGTACGCGCTCGTCGAAGACGGCGAGGTGGAACTGCGCGATGCCTCGCACCTCTGGGGCCAGGGCGTCCACGACACCATCGACGACCTCGAAGCCGAAATCGAGGGCGGCTCGCTGGGCAAGAATCTCTCCGTGATGGCCATCGGCCAGGGCGGCGAAAACGAGGTCAAATACGCCTGTATCGTCAACGAGGACGACCGCGCGTCGGGCCGCGGTGGCACCGGCTGTGTGATGGGCAACAAGAACCTCAAAGCCGTCGTCGTCAAGTCCAGCACCCGGATGCCCAAGCCGAAGGATCAGGAGACGTTCCAGGAGGGCCACAAGCAGGCGATGCAGGTAATCCAGGAATCCGACGTGACCGCGCCCAACGAGGGCGGCCTGTCGATGTACGGCACGAACGTCCTGATGAACCTCACGGAGGAGATGGACGGTCTCCCGACGAAGAACGCGAAGTACTCATCGACGCGGTCGTACTCGGACGCCGAGGGCGACGGCGAGCGCATCATCGACTCGGAGAACGTCTCCGGCGAGAACGTCCGGGAGAACATTCTGGTCGACGAGCCGACCTGTCACTCCTGTCCGGTCGCCTGCAAGAAGGAGGTCGAGGTGCAGGCGATGCACAAGGGCGAGGAGATGAACGTCCGCACCGAATCCTACGAGTACGAGTCCGCGTGGGCGCTCGGCCCGAACTCCGGCCACGTCGAACGCGACAAGATAGCCGTGATGCTCGAACGGTGTAACGACGTGGGCGTCGACACCATCGATGTCGGCAACACGATGGCGATGGCGATGGAGATGACCGAGGAGGGCAAACTCGACGACCTCGGCGACGGCCTGGACTGGGGCGACGCCGACACGATGATCGATATGATCGATATGATCGCCCACCGTGAGACTGAACTCGCGGACCACCTCGCCGAGGGGCCGGACCACCTCGCCGAGGAGTTCGACGCCCACACCAACTCCCTCGCGGTCAAGGGACAGACGATGGCCGCCTACGACCCGCGCTGCATGAAGGGGATGGCAATCGGCTACGCCACCTCGAACCGCGGCGCGTGTCACCTGCGCGGCTACACGCCGGCGGCCGAGATTCTCGGCATCCCGGAGAAGGTCGACCCGCGAGAGTGGGAGGGGAAAGGCGAGCTGTGTGCCACCTTCCAGGACCTCCACGCGATCAGTGACTCCTTCGACATCTGCAAGTTCAACGCCTTCGCCGAAGGCATCGAGGAGTACGTCCTGCAGTACAACGGCATGACCGGGCTGGACGTGAGTGAGGAAGAGCTGATGGAGGCCGGCGAGCGCATCTACAACCTCGAACGCTACTACAACAACCTCGCGGGCTTCGACGGGTCCGACGACGACCTGCCAAACCGGTTCGTCGAAGGCGACGAGCACGCGATGCCGGCGCAGGGCGGTTCCGAGGGCGAACTCGCGGAGCTCTCGAAGATGAAAGACGAGTACTACGAGGTGCGTGACTGGGAGAACGGTGTCGTTCCCGACGAGAAGCTCGACGAACTGGGTATCGACATCGGCCCCGGAACCGGCGTCAGTTCCGGCGGCGCAGCGGCACCGAGCGACGACTGAGACGGCACCGGCCGCCGAACACATTTCAGTTCTCTAATGCGCAAGGAAGATATCGACGACTTCGAATTTCAGGTAGAGTCTCGACTGACCAGCCACGGCGTTTACGTCACCGATTTCGCCGACGAGGGCGACACGTACCGGCTCACCTACGAGTCGATTTCGGCCGACGAGGCGGCCGTCATCCCCCATCGGGAGATCGGCCGCGTCATCAACGTCTTCCGGGACCTCCACGCTGACGACTGGTCCGGGGTCGACATCGAGGCGACCGTGACGGATCTTGAGGACACTGAACTCGGCGAGTGGTCGGTCGACAGCGAGTGGATCGACGACCTCGAAAACGGCGACCTCTCGGAGACGGATTTCTCCCAGCGCGTGCTGGAGACGATTACGGTGCGGAGCTGACCGCCAGCACGTCGTTACGGGGCGGAGTTGATTGCCAGCACGTCCCTGATTTCAAGCGTCGTCTCGAACTCCTCGCTTCTGTCAAGCCGCCGTCCGTCGCGCTCGAACTGGGCGGCGTGGGCTCGCCGAACCGCGTCCTGTTCGCGGTCGCTCAGGTCGAGTTCTGTGCCGATACTGTCCCAGTGGCCCGATTCGGCACAGACGTAATCGGCCTCTCTGGGGCCGCTGATGCGTTCGTACTCCCTGTGGTAGGTCGCGCGGTTCTCCCGGAGATACGTCTGGACCCGTTCCAGCAGGTCGGGGAGCTGGTCGAGTGGAATGCTCGCACGCGTGCCGGCCAGCAGGATGATCTGCCCCTCGATTGGGTACGACGAGTCAGCCATCGCTGCCCGGTCAGCCGCCCGCTCGCATCGCTTTCTGTGCGAACTTCTCGATGAGCGGCTCCAGTGTCTCCGGCTCGCCGTCGAACTCGATCGTCACCTCGTTGAGCTGCAGGCTCGGGCCGATGGCGACTTTCTCCTCCGAGAGTGTCGCCGCCCAGCCGTCGCCTTCGACGGTCGCGTCGCCGCGTTGCTCGCCGCCGAGGTTCTCCAGATACCCGATAGCGGCTCGAACCGAGATGCCGCGAAAACTCCGTTCACGCTCCATCGTGTGGTCGTTACGGGTGCGGTCGTCTAAACCTATCGGCGGCCCTGTGCTGTTGTGACACACCCGCGCTATCTCGGCTGCGGGCCACCGCTCCCGGATGGATACGGCCTACCCCGGACGGATACCGTCGTCGACGATGCGGGCGTTGCGCTCGCGGTTGATGCGCTCGTCCAGGTCCTCGTGGTCGTAAATCTGGGCGATGACGGCGGCGTGGAGGTCGCGCCAGGCCATCGCGTAGATGGGCGACTGGCCCCAGGCCCGGAGTTCGACGACGTACTCGTCGTAGGCCTCCCACCGACTCTCGAACTGTTCGATGTGGTCGACGACGGCACTGGCCGGCTCTTCGGAGTTGAGCGCGGCGTTGAGTTCCCGCTCCCACCCGCCGACGGCCTGTTCCATATCGCGTTTCGTGTCCTCGCTGTCCGGCGGCAGCGAGTCGACAATCCCGGACGGAATTCCCAGTTCGATATCGTCCATATCGCCACACAGAGTTCGCCGCAAATAAACCCCAGCGATGGGCGAACATGTTCGTCTCCACTGATTTGTAGGGGCAGGGTGTAGCGCACGTATGAGCAGTGAGACACTGGAACGGCAGACCTCGGATCCGGCCCTGACCACCGTCGAGGTCAGGTGTACCGGCCACGTTCGTCGAGTCGTCGGCGAACCGTCGCTCTCGTTCACCTTCGAAGGGAACACGCTACGTGACTTCCTCGATGCGTTCTTCCGGGAGTACGATGTGAGCGAGATGCTCATCGCAGAAACCGAGGCCGACGCCACCACTGAGGGCTGGGCTCCGGAGATGGCGGACCTGCCGGGCGACTGGGCGAAAAACCCCGAAGGCGAACAGACCAGATGTTACGCGCGAGTGGCGGTCAACGGTGAGTTCAACGAACATCTCGACGGACTGGACACAGAATTAGAAGCCGACGACCGCGTCGGATTGATGTTCCCGTTCATCTTCTGCTGTTGATTCGGGAACCGACTGTAGAAGGACTTACCCCCCGGCAACTGGCGGAAACACGCTGAGTTCGTCCCCGTCTTCCAGTGCGGTCTCTAGTCCGTCGAGATGTGTGATGTCCGTTCCGTTCAGGAGAATTGTCAGGTACTCCCGGAGTTCGCCGTCCTCGAACAGGTCCATCTCTGTGAACTCTTCGGAGAGCTGTCGGAGCACGTCGCCGGCCTGCAGGTCGCTTTCGTACTCGCGGTGAACCGTTTTCTGTCCGACGGCTTCCCGGAAGTTGGCGAAAAACCGCAGCTCGATTTGCATATCGCTGGGTTGGCGGTCGAGTGGCTTAAATCACAGCGCTCGGACCGCGTGCTTCGAACGAGAAACGGATTTACTCGTTGTATGCAATCGATCATCGACCTCGAATTCCTATTCGATGAGAACGACTTCGACCCGTTTTAGCGTCCCAGTCCATGACTCCGCATATGGAACGTGTGGTCGCAAGCGATGACCCGATGATAGCTGTCGACCGACTGCGAGCGGAACTTGACGCTGATGTCGTCGTCGCGGAGACTGGCGACGAGGACTCGCTCCGGGACGCCGCCGCCGGGGCAGCGGGACTCGTCGTGGACGTGAATACGCCGGTCACTGCCACGGTACTCGACGCACTGGACGACCTCAAGGTCGTCGCGAGAGCGGGCGTCGGTATCGACAACATCGACGTGGCCGCGGCGGCGGACAACGGCGTGACCGTCACGAACGTCCCCGAGTACTGTACCGATGAGGTCGCCACCCATACGGTGACGCTGCTGCTGGATTGCGTGCGGACGCTCACGGCCTACGACCGCGACGTTCGCGACGGTGGGTGGGGCTGGGAGCGAACCCGGCCGGTACATCGCGTCCGGGGTCAGACGCTGGGCCTCGTCTCCTTCGGTCCCATCGCACGGCGGGTACGCGACCAACTGCGGGGCTTTGATCTCGACGTGATCGCATACGACCCCTACGTCGACGCCGAGGAGATGGCCGATGCCGATGTTGAGAAAGTCACGCTTGAGACGCTGTACGACCGGGCCGACTACGTCTCTCTCCACGCGCCGCTGACTGATGAGACGGCGGAGATGATAGACGCCGACGCCCTCGCGACGATGCGTGACCAGGCAATCCTCGTCAACACCGGTCGCGGCGGCCTCGTCGACGAAGCGGCGCTCCGGACGGCACTCGACGACGGTGAAATCGCGGCCGCTGGCCTCGACGTGCTGGCCGAGGAACCGCCGGCGGCGGACCACCCGCTGGTCGGGCTGGACAACTGTATCGTCACGCCACACGCGGCGTGGTACTCCGAGGAGGCCCGCGACGACCTGAACGCCGCTGTAGCGGCGAACCTCGAGGCTGCGCTGGCCGGCGAGACGCCACCGAACCGAATCGACCCGGAGACGGACTGGCTATAACGCGACGGGTACAGTCGGTCGCTGACACCGGTGCAACGGTCTCCGGCAAGTGGGTGACCGCGCTCAGCAGCGGAGGAATTCCCGACGCTCGTCGCCGAGAGCGCTTTGACCGGTCCCTGCCGTTTTGATATCCCGACCGAGATTAGAGAGGTACGCGCGCAGCCCGGGGTCACAGGTCCCGACTGCTCGGGCCTGACGGTAATCACACCAGAGCGCGACCGGTAACAGCGGGGCCGCGAACAGTCCGGAAAGCGTGACGCCCAACTGGAACGGGTGACCGGCCGGGACAGCGAGCCACGCAGCGGCCACGACCGCCCAGAACACCACCCCGTAGATGAGGGTGTGTCGCCAGTTGTGCGTCGGCAGTTCATATCCACGAACACGCGATGAAGATTTGTCCGACGTGCCGCCGGGAATCGGCTCACCCGGCGACTCGCCAGTAGATGGAGAGAGCGGACACGACATACTCTTTTCAAAACGTGCTTCGGTAATGACGGCTGGTTTGGCATACGCCGAACGAGCCAGTGTGTATAAACGGCTCGGCACGCAACGGGACGTATATGCGAGAGTTCATTTTCACGATCGACTACGAGCGGAACGTCGACCCTGTGATGGACGTGTTCATCGACCACCCGGAGATGCATTCCCGGACAATCGCGTGCAACGTCACGCGGGACGGAATGTGGCGGCTCGAACGCGTCGCCGGCCCGGAGGCTGCGCTCGAACAACTGGACGACGTGTACGACGATCCCGTCCAGTGTACCGAGTGCATCGGGACCCGAAACTGTGAGACCGACTGGACGTACGAGGTCATCGGCTCTGACCCCGGCGTCCGGACGGTGTACAGCTACCGGTCAGAAGCCGGTGACTGTCACTCGATTCCGCGGCTAGCTATCGACCACGTCGGTCGCGGCGTCCTCGTGGAGACTGAACGCCGTGGGAGTCGGTGTGAGTGGCGGCTGCTCCTGTGCAGCGACGCCGGTGTCGACGGCCTGTTTGAGGAGATGAAAGCCGAACTCCGGGAGGGACTGACCGTCGAGTTCCGCCAGCTCAGCTCGCCCTCGTACTGGGTTGACGAGGCCGTGACGCTGGCTGAGCTGCCCCCCGAGCAACAGGCCGCCGTCGAGGCCGCTGTCGAACACGGCTACTACCGGACGCCCCGGGACACTTCGCTCACCGACCTCGCCGAGACGCTTGACGTGTCGCGGTCGACGCTCCAGTACCGCCTCCAGCGGGCCGAGGCGTGGATCGTCCGGTCGTTCGTCACGCGGTCGATGGGGCCGGTTCAGGCCGACGAAGATGTCGCCGAGGGCGGACGCCTCCGCATCGGCCGCTCAGGCGTGTAAACGTCGATATCCCATCCAGAACCGGGCCGAACTGCACTACCCGAATACTGCCGCGTCGCAGATCAGGACGAGATGACAGCGGACGGGGTGTCGTGCGCTGTGGCGCGTCGAACGTCACAGTTAGCTACCACTTATCCGGGGTTCGGCATGTGCCAAACGAGTCGTCATGGGGGATGCACCCCTATAATTGGGTACGACCGCGGGCGTCCCACGCGCTCGCAGAAACACATCATGACGACACGCAGCATCTATTCCCCCGACGAACGCGGTGAGAGTGTGGACGAACAGGCCGAGTCCGAGGCGAGTACCGGCCACGCCTGCCCGGACTGTGGCGGGAGCCTCGTCACCGACGACAGTCGTGGCGAGACCGTCTGCGAGTCGTGTGGTCTCGTCGTCGACGAGGACGAGATCGACCACGGGCCGGAGTGGCGCGCCTTCGACAGCCAGGAGCGCGACAACAAGCGCCGCGTCGGCGCGCCGACGACGGAGATGAAACACGACAAGGGTCTCTCGACCAACATCGGCTGGCAGGACAAGGACGCCTACGGCAACTCCCTGTCGACGCGCCAGCGCGAGAAGATGCAGCGCCTCCGGACCTGGGACGAGCGGTTCCGCACCCGTGACCACGCCGAGCGCAACCTCAAGCAGGCCCTTGGCGAAATCGACCGGATGGGGAGCGCGCTGGGCGTCCCCGAGAGCGCCCGCGAGACGGCAAGCGTCATCTACCGCCGTGCCCTCGACGAAGGAATGCTGCCCGGCCGCTCTATCGAAGGGATGGCGACCGCCGCGCTGTACGCCGCTGTCAGGCAGGCGAACCTCCCGCAGACGCTCGACGACATGGCCGTCGTCAGCCGCGTCGACGAGATGGAGTTCACCCGCGCGTACCGCTATCTCAACCGTGAACTCTCGCTGCAGGTCGGCCCGCCGGACCCCGCGACCTACCTCAGCAAGTTCGTCTCCGAACTCGACGCCGACGACGCCTTCGAACGCCAGGCCCGCGCTCTCATCGAGGCGGGGAAGGAAGCGAACGTCCACAGCGGCAAAAGCCCCGTCGGCCTCGCCGCCGCGGCCATCTACGCTGCCGGCCTGCTGCTCGGCGAGGAGATGACCCAGGAGACCGTCAGCGAAGCGACCGACATCAGCACCGTGACAATCCGCGAGCGCTACCGCGAACTGCTCGAAGCCGAAGCGGAACTCGACGACAGCGCCGTCGACGCGACGACCGGCGCTGAATCCGGCGCGAGCGCCTAAGCACGTCGCGCTGTTTCTTACCCCCGTCCCCTCCCGAACTCTTTCTGCCGCTTCCCCTGCCCAGTCAGTCTATTGACCCGGCAGCGGACAGAGGCTCGCCGTCAGGACGGCGACTTCGTCAGTGTGGTTGTGCGCCCCGTGGGCCTGCCCGCGCTCGTTGAGGACGACCCCCGGCGCGGCGATGACGTCCTCGGTGTCGTCCTGCTGGACCGTCACCTCGCCACGGACCACGTGGAACACGTTCGTCGCCCCGTCGTGTTCGTGTGGCTCGATGGTCGCGCCCGGCCCCAGCGCGAACGCCTTCACCAGCACGTCGTCGGTCACTGCCAGTTCCCCGTCGATAACTTCGCCTGCTGCCGGTTCGGCATCGAACGCTGCCAATCTGTCGAGTGACATACCGGC
Organism: Haloarcula rubripromontorii; assembly: GCF_001280425.1. NCBI lineage: Archaea > Methanobacteriati > Methanobacteriota > Halobacteria > Halobacteriales > Haloarculaceae > Haloarcula > Haloarcula rubripromontorii. The sequence continues at coordinate 284,159 of NZ_LIUF01000002.1, forward strand.
ACGTGGGCCGGCGTCTCCTTAGCCGTTCGGCTGCTGGGAGAATCTGTGTCTGTGTAGTTGCGTGAGTGAACAACCAGAACGCCTCGTCGCGTATGGCCAGCCGATACGGATGGGACTGAAAGGGGTCGATACGCTCCGGGAACCTCGAGGATATAACCACCGCAGGAGGTGACACGACCGAGGAGCGTGGTTCGAGAGACCACAGGTCTCTCGTCATCACGAAAGACACTCTGCGTCTTTCGAACGACCGCGAGCCGTTGGACCGGAACGTATCGGGGGCTTTCTGGCTGTTCAAACTCCCTTCACGGGTCAATCAAGCATCGTAACCTTTCCTGTCCGGTGTCGCCCAGTACTCTGGTCTCCCCCGGTGCCACGGCCCGGAGACCAGTAACCGCTGGTCGCTGGCGCCCAGTCAGTCTGGATGCCGGACTGCGCCGCGATTCCCCGGGCGGGGTTTATTACTCTTTCAGTCCGAACGGGATGTATAGATGTTTGGGAGAGAACAACTGTTCTCGGCGATGACGGCGTCGTACGTGATCGCGGTCACGCTCGCCCTCGTCATCGCCGCGATATTCGCGCCGGTCATCTGGAACGGCGTGCCAAGCGGTGGCGACGACGACCCGAGCGTCGCCGTCATCACCCTTCGCGGCGGCACAACTGACGCGAATGTCAACGCCGTCAAGCAAGACCTCCGCGAGGCACGGACCAACGAATCAATCGAGGCGGTTGTCCTCCGGGTCGACAGCCCCGGCGGCCCGGTCGATTCCAGCGAGGAGTTCTACCTCGCGGTGAACCGGACTGCCAGCGAGATGCCCGTCGTCGCCTATGTCGAAGGCACGGCCGCTTCGGGCGGGTACTACGGTATCGTCCCGGCCGACGAGATCGTCGTCAAACCGAGTTCGAACGTCGGGAGCATCGGCGTCATCGTTCAGGCCCCGCTGAGTCTCATCGAGCAGGTCGAACAGCAGGGCGAGACGTTCGTCCGCTCGGGGCCGGACAAGGCTCAGATAAGCAAGGACGGGCTCCGTGAGGACATCGAAGTCCTCCAGCGGTCCTTCGTCGGGACGGTCATGCGCCACCGGGGCGAGCAACTGACGCTCTCCCGTGCGGAAGTCGCCAACGGGAACACGTACCTCGGAGCCCAGGCGACGCAGAACGGCTTTGCCGACCGCATCGGTGACACTGAGCTGGCCATCGAGCGGGCCGCCGCGCTCTCGGATGACATCGAGGGCGACGGGTACGACGTGGTGTATCAGGGCAGTGGCGGTGCCGAATTCAACGTCATCATCGTCCCTGCCGGCGCTGAAACCGTGCAGGGCGCGAACAACGTGACCTATCTCGTCCACCCCGACGACAGCGAGACGACGTTCCGAGAACCGGTGAAGTACTACGCCGTCTGGGGAATCCCTGCCGAAGACAACAACGCAACGGTGATCCGCAATGACTGAGGGCCGTATCGTCAAGCCGCTTGCTGTGTTTATCGTCGTTCTCGTCGCGATACTGGGTGGGACGTTCCTTCTCGCAGTCGTCAACCCGGGGTCATCGGGGCCGCCCGATGGCCAGTCAATCGACGGTCAGTCCCCGTCACAGTACCAGCCCGACGCTGTCAATGCGCCTGTCGACCCAGAAGAGGGGGAGATATCGGTCGACGCTGAGGCGCGCGGGAAGCGAATACTCGTCGACACGAGCCACGGCAATCAGGTGACCGAATCACAGCTCGAACCGATTACCGAGGCGGTGTTCGAGGCGGGCCACACCGTCGAGTACGGCACGTCCGGCACCGCTTCGTTCGCCGATTCGCTGGGCCGGTACGACGGCGTCCTCATCGTCCAGCCGCTTGGAAGCTACTCCGAAGAGGAGCGCGATGCGCTCCAGGAGTACACGGACGACGGCGGGCGTGTCGTTGTCCTGGCCGAGCCGACGCAGACGCGGCTCTCGACCGGCTTCACCCAGTCGACGACGACAGTGTCGTTCGGGGCCAACAACGCCACCGAGCAGTACGGCGTCCGGATGGGTGCCGAACAGCTCTACAACGTCGACGACGCGGCCAACGACAACAACTTCAAGGCCATCTACGCGTCACCGAGCGATGACGGCGAACTGACCGACGGTGTCGAGACGATTACCTTCGACACCGCCGGCTACGCGGTAGTGAACGGCGACGCCGAACCGAAGTTCACCGCGGCCGAGGGCACCCGGACGCTGGAAACGCGGCGCACCGGAACCTACGCAACAGTCGTCCGTAACGACAACATGGTGTTTGTCACCGACTCGACGTTCATCAGTAGTTCCGAGATATACGACGCCGACAACGAGGTGTTCATCGGGAACCTGCTTTCGTTCCTGCTCGACGGCGAGGCACCCGATCCGGACGGTGGCGCGAGCACGGATCCCGGATTCGGGGCTGGCGGTGATACCTCCAGCTCGGCTGAAACACCAGCGGAGCCGACCCCGACGCCTGCCCCCACTCCGAGTGGGTCCTGACCCCGCTCAATCGGAACGTTCCAGCGAGGCTACTGCTCGCTGATACGGACCGTCGTCTCGCTGTACAGGCCACGCTCGCCGGCGTTGGCAATGCTCAGTTTGGCGCTGAGAGTGTACTCTCCGGCCGGCGCGGGTTCCCACTCGTCGTCGCTGACCCGGAACATCCGGTCCCACTGTCGTCTGAACTGCTTTCGCTCGCCGCGGTCGAACCGGAGGCTGCCGGCCTCGCCAGGCACGCTATCGACGTGGGACGCCTCGGGCACCCCATCGACGTACCACGTCCAGGGCCGCGGCGAGTCCGTCGGGAGCGTTATCGGCACCGGAAGCTCGTTCCGAATCGTCACGACGAACGGCACCTTCGTTCCCGCCGGATACGACATCTGCGGGACCTCGATATCGACCGACACTGCACGGTAGCGGAGCCACGTCGGGAGCAGCAGGTCGCTCCAGGCCCGGCCGTTGATACTGCGTGCGGCCTGCGGCCGCCCCCCGCGCTCGGTGGGCGCCTGTGGCTCTTCGTCGTCGCGGTGGAGCGCACCCGAGTCGTAGATGCGACGCATTGTCCGTATATGGGCCGGTGTGCGCAAAAGTGTTCGTCGAGTCAGTGCGGCTGTTCGGGCGTGTCTGACCACGTTCACCCGCAAAGCAGGAGATGAGCGGACCGTTCACAGCCGGTCACCACGCCACGTATATGACAAATAGCCAAACACACTAAGTAGCCTGCCCTCTCAGGTGTCAGCAAGCCTCTTGTTCTGATGCTAGCACCAAGCGACACGGTTCGGCTGCTGTACGTCGACGACGAGCCGGATTTCGCGGCGACGGCTGCTGCGTTTCTTGAGCGTGAGAACGACCGATTCTGCGTCGAGACGGCGCTGCACGCGGAAGACGCGCTGGAGCGGCTTGCGGAGTCATCATTTGATTGTATCGTGTCGGACTACGACATGCCCGGACGCGACGGTATCGAGTTCCTCGAAGCCGTTCGCGAAGAGTACCCCGACCTCCCGCTCATCCTGTTTACTGGAAAAGGGAGCGAGGAAGTCGCGAGCGACGCTATCTCGGCCGGTGTCACCGATTACCTGCAGAAGGAAGGGGGAACAGACCAGTACACATTGCTGGCTAACCGGGTCCAGAACGCGGTGGCAGCGAGACAGTCCGCGACCGAGGCCAAGCGCCGCCGACATCGACTCGAACAGATCCTCAAGACCGTCCCGTCGTGTGTCGTGCAACTCGACCGCGACGGCCAGTTCGTGTTCGCCAATCAGCGCGCCGTCGACGTTCTTGGACTGTCACAGTCGGCGGTGAAAGACCGGGCATACAACGACCCGAAGTGGGACATTCGTGACCTCGACGGAAACCCGATACCGGACGCGGAGCTCCCGTTTCGGCAGGTGCTTGAGACCGGCCAGCCCCTAGCCGACGCTCGGCACACGATTCACTGGCCGGACGGCACGGAGAAAGTGCTCTCCGTGAACGGTGCGCCGCTGTTCGACGAGGACGGGGCTGTCGAAAGCATGGTCTGTACGCTGACCGATATCACCGACAAACGCGACCGGAGACAGGACTTACAGGAAACCGAACGCCGACTCCAGCTGGCGCTGGAGGCCAGCGAAACGGGTGTCTGGGAGTGGAATTACGAGACAGACGAGGTCGTGTTGAGCGACACACTCGAACGCCTCCTGGGCTTTGAGCCCGGTGAATTCGACGGGACGCTGTCGGCCGTGTTCGACCTGATTCATCCCGAAGACTGCCCTGAAGTCCGCGAGCAGATAGAGCGGGCAGTTGAGACAGACAGCGTCTACGACAGTGAGTTCCGGGTCCTCGACGCGGACGGCAACGTGCGATGGGGGTCCGTTCGGGGACAGCCCCTAGCAGACGACAGGACACTGATGGTCGGCGTCCACCACGATATCACCGAGCAGAAGGAACGCGAGCGTGACCTGCGGATAGCAGAGCGACGCCTCGAAGCGATTCTGGAAAACACCACGACCCCGATGTTCATGAAAGACGACGACGGGCAGTACATCTTCGTCAACCACGGCTATCGGGAGATGACTGGGCTCACTGACGCGGAAATCGTCGGCCGGACGGACTTCGAGTTGTTCCCTGAAGAAACAGCCGAAACGACGTGGGCAAACGACCGTGCCGTCCTACATACCGGGGAACCGCTGGAGGTCGAGGAGCGTGTCGTTATCGACGGCGAGGCACAGCAGTACCTCTCGACGAAGGTCCCGATATACGACACGGGTGAGCGGTCTGACCCCGATACCCCGGTCGCCGTGTTCGGCATCGCAAGCGATATCACCGACATCCGCGAGCAAGAGCGGGAGCTACAGCGTGAGCGCGACCGGCTCGCCGAGTTTGCCAGCGTCGTCAGTCACGACCTTCGCAGTCCTCTGAGCGCCGCACAGGGACGGCTGAAGCTCACCCGTACGACCGGTGATGAGAGCCATCTGGAGGGGATCGAGACCGCGCTCGACCGGATGGAGCGAATCATCGATGACGTGTTGCTCTTGGCTCGCCAGGGACGAGACATCCAGGAGCCCGAGCCGGTTTCGCTCCGTGACGCGGTCGCAAATGCCTGGGAGATGGTCTCTCAGGACGCCGGGGACGGGACCCTCGGCTTCGCCGACACCGTCGAGCGGGACGTGACGATTACCGCCGACCGGCCGCGCCTGCTGCAACTGCTCGAAAACCTGCTCCGGAACAGTGTGGAACACGGTTCTACGAGCCGCTCGACGGGGATCGACGACAGTGCGGAACACGGGTCGGACGAGCCACGTTCACAGGAACAGACGGCTGTGGACCACGGCGCTACCAGCAGCCAGACGAAGCCGGAGGACACAGCCAACGGCAAGTCCGTGACAATAACTATCGGAGTCACCGAAGACGGCTTCTACGTCGCGGACGATGGCCCCGGCGTCTCAGGAGCCAATCGCGGGACACTGTTCGAGGCGGGATACTCGACCGACGCCGATGGCACCGGGTTCGGACTGGCGATTGTCGACCGCATCGCTGAGGCCCATGGCTGGTCGGTCGACGTGACGGAAAGCGCCGACGGCGGCGCGCGCTTCGAGATTACCGGCGTCGAGTTCGAATAGCGGCCGCGTCACCACATTGGTGCCTGTCCGGGCTACCCGGTCCGCGTCGGCGTATCCGGAGACGCGTCGTCGTACAGCAGGCAGGCGATGCGGTGGTCGTCGCCGACATCGAACAGCGCAGGGTTGGTTCGCTCACAGGGGGATTCAAATGCGTCGTTCAGCACTGTCCGTGCGGCTTCGAACGCCCCGTCGTGCAGGTGGTCGAGGACCGTCCCGAACACTTCTTCGGCCTCCCGGTCGCCGACCGTATCGGGGAGGCCGAATTCGGCTCTGACCCGGGCTTCGAGAGTGGGCCGCGAGAGTTGACTCAGGTCTTCATCCTCGACGCCCTCCTGCACTGCGGTCACCGCTTCCAGCGAGTCGGCGCTCCGGAGCCGCTGTTTCAGGTCCATCAATGACCGCCACTCGGACTGGGCCATGTCTGTCCCCGCGGGCTGGATGATCTTCGGACAGCGGGTGTGGAACCGACAGCCCGACGGGGGGTTCAGCGGCGATGGAACGTCGCCGGAGAGGAAAATACGGTCGCCCTCCCAGCCGGGGTCTGGCTCCGGAATCGCCGACAGCAGGGCCTCGGCGTAGGGGTGATACGGCGGCTGGAACACGTCTTCGGTCGGGCCGACCTCGGCGAACTCTCCGAGATAGAGGACGCCGACGCGGTCGGCAATGTGTTCGACGACGCTGAGGTCGTGGGCGATGACGATATAGGAGAGACCGAACTCCGACTGCAGGTCCGTGAGCAGGTTCAGAATCTGGGCCTGCACGCTCACGTCCAGCGCCGAAACGGGTTCGTCACAGACGATGACCTCGGGGTCGACGGCGAGCGCACGGGCAATGCCGATGCGCTGGCGCTGGCCGCCGGAGAACTCGTGGGGGTAGCGGTGGGCGTGTCGCTGATTGAGTCCCACGGTTTCCAGCAGGTCGCTGACGCGCTCGGCCCGGGCCTCGCCCTCGGCGATGTCGTGGATGTCCAGCGGCTCGCCGACGATGTCGCCGACCGTCAGCCGCGGATTGAGGCTGGCGAACGGGTCCTGAAAGATGTACTGGATGTCCTTTCGGAGCGCCCGGAGGCGGTCGTCAGAAGCCGCCGTCAGGTCCTCACCCCTGTACCGGACTGTGCCGGCCGTCGGCTCGATGAGCCGCAGCAGGCTCTGGGCGAGGGTAGTCTTGCCACAGCCGGACTCCCCGACGATACCGAGGGTCTCTCCGGGGTATAGCTCCAGGTCGACGCCGTCCAGCGCCTTCACTTCCTGACTTCGGCCCAGCAGGGTATCGACGAGGCTCCCGCCGGATTCGTAGTACTTTGTGAGGTTCTCGACCTCCAGAACGGGGCTGTCCGCCGTCCTAGCCATCCTGGCGGCCTCCCGCATCGTCGTTGTCGTCCCGGTCCAGTAGGTCCGCGTCTGTCTGGAGGGGGTCCGAGTCAGCGCGGAGTGGTTCCGAATCTGTGCGCACGCCGCGCGGGTCGGGCTGGCTGTCGTCAGGCGGCGCGTCACGGCCTTTCACCTCGACCTCGTAGTCCAGTTCGTTGTCGAGGTCGCCGGTGTAGGCCAGACAGGCCGCCGCCCGGTCGGACAGCCCAACGCTGTCGCCGGTGTCAGGGTCGACCAGCGGCGGCCGCTTGCGCGTACACACCTCCTCGGCGAAGGGACACCGCGGGTGGAAGCTACAGCCCGACGGGACCTCCACGAGGTCCGGCATGGTCCCCGGAATCGTCTGGAGCCGGTTCTGTCGGTCTCCGATTCGGGGGATAGCGCTCATCAGCCCGACGGTGTAGGGGTGTTTCGGGTCGTAGTACAGCTCCTCGACGGTCGCTGTCTCGACGGCGCGGCCGGCGTACATCACCATCACCCGGTCGCACAGCTCCGCGATGACGCCGAGGTCGTGGGTGATGAGCTGAATCGCCGTATCGTACTCGTCGGCGAGCCGTTCCAGGCGGTCCAGAATCTTCGCTTCGATGGTCACGTCGAGCGCCGTCGTCGGCTCGTCGGCGATGAGCAGGTCTGGGTCACAGGACAGCGCCATCGCGATGACGACCCGCTGTTGCATCCCGCCGGAGAACTCGTGGGGGTAGTCGTCGTAGCGGGCCGCCGGTTCGGGGATGCCAACGTCATCGAGCAGCCGAATCGCCCGGTCGCGGGCGGCCCTGTCGTCGTAGTCGAGATGGTGGCGGATCGCCTCAGCGATCTGCTCGCCCACTGTGTAGACGGGGTTGAGCGCAGTTTGTGCGTCCTGGAATATCATCGCAATGTCGTTGCCCCGTACGTCCCGCACCGCGGATTCGGACATCGACAACAGGTCCTCGCCGTCGAAGCGGACGCTCCCGCTCTCGATACGGCCGGGGTCTTCGATGAGTCGCATTACCGATAGCGCAGTGACGCTCTTGCCCGCGCCGCTCTCGCCGACGACGCCGAACTTCTCGCCGCGCTCGATGCGGAAAGAGAGGTCGTCGACGGCGGTGACGACGCCCTCCTCGGTGTAGAAGTTCACCGTGAGGTCCTCGACTTCGAGCAGAGCCATCAGACCTCGCCCCCGCGGGCCACGTCCTCGCCCTCCTGAGCGTCCAGCGCGTCGTTGATGCCGTCGCCGATGAGGTTCATCGACATCACGAACAGGAAGATGGCCCCGCCCGGGAAGACGGTGACCCACCAGGGAATCGACCCGCCCGGCCCCTGGACGATGGTCTCGCGGGTCTGGTCCAGCATCGTGCCCCACTCGGCGGAGCCGGGCGGGAGACCCAGCCCGAGGAACCCAAGCGCCGCCACGCCGATGACGACGGTGCCGATGGACAGCGACGCCTGGACGACAAGCGGCGCGACGGCGTTGGGGACGACGTGTCTGAAGATGACCCGCCGGTCCCGCGCCCCCAGCGCCTTCGCCGCCAGCACGTACTCGTTTTCCTTGACTTTCAGAATCTCGCCGCGTATCAGCCGGGCGTAGCCGGCCCAGCCGATGGCCGTGAACGCGAGTACCAGCTCCCAGTACCCCTTGCCGAGGACGGCGACGATAATCAGCGCCAGCAGGAGGCCGGGGAACGCGAAGATCAGATCGAGTATCCGCATCATCACCTCGTCGACCCGGCCGCCGTAGTAGCCGGCAACCGCGCCGTACACCAGCCCGATGGCGGCGGTGACGAGAACGACGATGAAGCCGATAGAGAGGCTGAACCGGCCGCCGTACAGCACGCGGGAGAACACGTCCCGCGCGGAGCCGTCGGTCCCGAACGGATGGGCCAGCGACGGGGCCTCGTAGGCGCTCACGTCGAGGCCCTGTGCGTACAGGATGGCGCTCGGGTCGTACGGCGCGAGCGAGAACGGCTGGACGGTGACGCCCGCGACCGTAATCGGACGGGCGAACACCGCGAGCAGCGCCATCGCTGTAACGATGTACAGCCCGAGCATCGCGCTACGGTTCCGGCGGAACTCGCGCCAGGCGCGCTCCCAGCGACTCTCCGTCTCGGTGTCTCTCGTCTCTGTCCAGTCGGATAGCGGTTCGCGGGACTCGACGCGGTCGGCGTCGAACCCCGTTATCCGGATGCGTCCTCGGTCCGTACTCATAGGTCAATCATAGCGGATTCGTGGGTCAAGTACAGCGTACATGATGTCTGCAAGCAGGTTTGCGAGGATGATTGTCACGCCGGTAAACAGCGTGATTGCCATGATGAGGTCGACCTCGCGGCCGACGATGGCGCCGACGAAGGCCCGACCGAGGCCGGGCCAGGCGAACACCTGCTCGACGACGACGGCGCCGCCGAAGATGCTCGCGGTCAGGAACGCGGCGATGGTGGTCACCGAGATGAGCGAGTTCCGCAGGACGTGTTTCAACACCACCGTCCGCTCTGGAAGCCCCTTCGCCCGCGCCGCCGTGACGTACTCCTTGTTCAGTTCCTCGGCCATCGACGACCGCATCACGCGCATCAGCGTCGCCGACGACGCCGTCCCGATGGTGACCCCCGGGAGGACGAGATACCACAGCATCTCGGCCGAAAGCAGCGGTTTATCCGGAGCCAAGACGGGCCAGAGGTCCAGCCAGAGCGCGAATACGAGGATGAGCATCAGGCCGAGCCAGAAGTTCGGCAGGGAGATGCCCGACAGCGCGAACACCCGCGAGATGTCATCGCCCAGCGTATCCTTGTTCACCGCCGCGTAGATGCCGGTCGGAATGGCGATGAGCAGGGCGATGGCCCAGCCGAACAGCCCCAGCGCGATGGTCTCGGGGAGCCGGGCCATGATGTAGGGCAAGACCGGCTGGTCGACGCTGATGACCGTCCCGAGGTCGCCCTGCAGGACGTTGCCCATCCACGTGAGATACTGCTGCCAGACCGGTCCGTCGAGGCCGTACCTGGCGCGTATCGCCGCCTCTTCGGCCGCCGAAATCTGCGGGTTCAGGGCGACCATCTGGTCGATTGGGTCTCCCGGCGTCAGGTGGACCAGCGCGAAGGTAAGCACCGAGACGCCGAACAGTATCGGCACCGTCGCCGCCACGCGAACCGCGATGAATCGTCTGAGGCTCATCGTACTGAGTCACTCCCGGTCCAGATACGCAACCTGCTGGTCCGTCGGGTCGTGCAGGCCGTAGGGCAGAATTCCGCCGGAGAACGTGTACGTGTTGTGCCCGACGTAGTCGGTCGACAGCGACGAGACGTTCGTCCCAAAGACGGTGTAGCTGTTCGGGGCCTGCTCGATGAGTCCCCGCCAGACCCGGTCGTACTGCTCGCCGCGGAACCCCGGGTCCTCGACGGCCTCGACCGAGAACCGCGCCTCCGTCGCTATCTCGTCCAGTTCCGGCGTGTCGACCCGCTGGAAGTTACAGCACTGCCCGAAGTTGTCGATAGAGTTGACGGCGTCGTAGAAGCTCCCGGGGTTGAAGGTTCCGGAGAGACCGATGAGGACGATGTTGCCCTGCTGGTAGTACTCCGGGCCGAGGATGCGCTGGACGAACGTCGTGAACTCGAAGGTCTCGACGCTGATGTCGAAAAACTCCGTGTTGCTCATCACCTGGGCGATGAGTTCGGCCTCGCGCACGCGGTCGTCAGAGGTGTTGGTCTCGATGGTCGCCTCGATGGGCGTCTCGACGCCGAGGTCGTCGACGGCCTCCTGCAGCAGTTCGGTCGCGCCCTCAGTGTTCTGCTCGGTCTGCGGGCGCAGTTCCTCGACCAGCGCGTCGTAGTCGGCCGACCCCTCGTCGGCAGCCAGCTCGGGCAGCGGCGTGTACGCCGGGTTCCGGTACCCGTTGTAGATGTTGTCCGCGATCTGGGCGCGTGGAATCAGCTGATTGACGCCCCGGCGGATTCGCTCGTCGTCCCAGGGTGACTGGGTGACAGGGTACTGGAGGAAATTGTACGCCCCGGCGTTGGTCACGCTGAGCCGGTAGTCATCTGCGCTCCGGTACTCGCTGTACGTGTCGCTCGTGAGCCCGTAGGTGAGGTCTATCTCGTTGTTGTTGAGTGCGGCCGCACGTGTCGCGTCGTCGGTGACAATAGAGACCGTGATGTCGTCGACAACCGGGCTTGTCGGGAACCCGTCCGGGCCGTCCCACCACTCCAGCGCGTCGAGGCCGAGGTCGTCCAGCCAGTAGTCCTCGAACGTGCTGAACTGGGCGCGCTGTTCGGCTTCGTAGGACTCGAACTCGAAGGGCCCGGTCCCGATGGGCGTCAGGTCGTTGCGCGGGTCCGCCCCCCTGTCGGGGTACTCTTCGATGTGTTCCATCGGGTAGACCGTCGGCGGGAGCTGGCTGTCGGCCTCGGCGTCTGGCTCCTGGCCGTAGATGTCGACGGTGTAGTCGTCGACCGCCTCCGCGTAGAGAAAGGAGTCGAATGTCTGTGCGGAAATCGAGGAGTTCTCCAGCACTTCGTACGAGCGGGCGACGTGTTCTGCGGTCATCTCCTCGCCGTTGTGGAAGGTGACCCCCTCGTGGAGTTCGGCCCGGTACTGTATTCCGTAGGTCCCGTCTGCGACAGCGTCGGGCGCTTCGTTGACCGTCAGCACCTCGCCGTCCTCGGGGTTCCTGATGATGATCTGGTCGTCGGCGACGAGGTTGCCGTCGTCGTCCGTCTCCGCCGACACCATGTACGGCTCGTAGGCCCCGTCCTCGACTTCCTGGACGTCCATCCGTTCCCACGTCTTTGCGAGCCACGGGTACACAGTCCCCGCGGCGTCCTGCGTGATGAGGCTCTCGTAGACGAGTCCGTGGACGTTGCCGGCCGGCGCGCTGGTGCTGTATGACGGGTCGAAGGAATCGATACCCGCACCGAGGCCGAACCTGAGTGTCCCACCGTCCTGAATCTCGTCGACGGACACCGCTGCCCGTTCCCGGACCGGGTCGAGGCTCTGACCACCCTCGCTTTCGCCGTCCCCGCCTCCGTCGCTGCCGGCGCTACAACCGGCGAGCATCACTGCTGTTGCTGCGCCTGCCGACTTGAGGACACGCCGTCGCGTCACTGTATTCGTGTCTGCAGCTGCGTCATAAGGCATTCCCATTGACCTCGAAAGCTGTGTGTTATGTTGCCCTCCCACACACTTATAGCATAACGGCGCTCGGAGTCAGGCAACAATCGGTATGCGCGAGTCCGGGAGCAAACTACATCGGCGCCGATACAGACTCCGCGAGCGAGCTTTCCCCCGACTGCACTGCGCTGGTGTCTGGTCTCCGACCCCTGCGCGCTGTTCGAGACCACGTCTAAAGATGACGGCACGTGGGATTGGTCGTTCAACTTCGTCCTGATGCCGGGCGCTCCCGGTATGAATAACACTGAGCCCCGGTCGAAGCTGGGGCCGACATCTACAGTTGCGATTCGAGTTCGAGCGGCTGTTCAGAACGGCGGGCTGTAATCCTCGTACTCGTCCATCTCCTCCATGTCGTCGGTCTTCGAGGGCATGACCGCAGCGCGCGGCCCGCCGGAGCGGACGACTTCGACGGCTTCGAGTCCGTCGACGCTCTCGGGGAGTCGGCGTTCGATTGCCTTCATCGTCATCGGAGCGATGCCACACCCCGAACACGCACCGCCGATGGCGACGGTGGCCGTGCCTTCGCTCTCGTCGATGTCGCGGACCTCGAAGTTGCCGCCGTGTTGCTGGATCTGCGGGACGTTGTTGCTCAAGTAGTTACGCGTCTGTCGTTCGAGTCCTTCAGCGCTCATAACAATTCTACATTTGCACCATCATATCATAAATCTGGTGCTTTTGGCATACCTAAAATATCGGTATATAGGGCATTGAACGGCAATATTTTGGCCCACAAAATAATTAGTATCCTAATTCTATCAATTTTTCGCACGGCCTAAAACAAGCTTGGTATGGAGTAGCCGCCGCTCAGGCGGCATCCTCATCCGACGCCACCGAGCCACCCTCTGAACCCTCCTGTCGCTGCCTCGTTTCGGCGTCGCAGGGCAGCGTCGCGGCCAATCGCTCCGCGACCATCGGGCTGACCAGACCGGCCAGTTCCATCGCTTCCGTCTCGTGATCGTCGAGATCGAGAACCCCCCGAAAGAACCACGAGACGGTCACGTACGCCTCGTGTAACTCCGCCGCTTCCTCACGCCCTGTCTCTGTTAGCGTCACCCCCTCATATGGCTCGTATGTGACGAGATCCTCCTCCGCGAGTCGCTGGCACATCTCCGTCACCGCCGCCGGCGACCGGTCAAGCAGCTCTCCCAACTTTCCCGGGGCGACTGGCGGTTCGTCCCGGTGCTGTGCGATGTAAATCGCCAGCAGATACTCCGGTGCCGTGCTCATCGCTCCGACGGATTCGTCCGCTTCCCGCCGCTGCCTGTGGCCGTACCTGTCGTCGACTCCCCTGTCGGCTGCTCACCGGTCCCGAAGGCCACCGCGCAGGCCCATGCCCACAGCCGGGCATGCGACTGTTGCGGGCAGTTACCCATTCCCACCATCTCGCTATTTCCGTCCGCACTCATCAGGCAGACGCCCCCGGTACTGTCGGTAGAACACGAGTGGCCGAGCGACCGTTCGTCGGTGGACGCTCAGCATGACGCCCACAACATACGTCGGTACCACGCGAACGGTGTCGATAGCGACCCCGACGATACGAAACGGTCTGCCATCGATCTCTGCGTGGATCTCCCCCCGTTTGTGCTCCGCACTCAGTACCGTCGCCTGCCATATATTTTAGGCTTGCCTAATAATATAAAACGTCTGCGTTTTTAGGACGGCCTAATCCAACCGACAAGGTCGGTAAGCGGGCGCAGTTGAGCCTGTCGTCCAGAGAATCGAATCTATCGCACTGCACTCCGCTTCACTATCGGGAAGTGGTCGCCGCCGTATCGCTGTCTGCATCGACTCGACCAGTCACGATTTCGGAGGATGGATTTGATGCGTGTCCTATTTACTACATTGAGCGTCGAACTCACTACGCTCGCAACTCTACTCGGACGATTTGTTCGTCGAGTGTGTCTCGCTGTCACAGGCCATGAGTGTCGAAACGGTGTTCGCGGTGAGTTCTCCCTCGCCGTCAATTTCTGCTCGCGTCGAGGACTCGTTACAGTCGAAGTTTTTGGGTGTTACTTGCTCAGTCACCGTCGTCTCTGTTCCGAGCACAGCCATCGATAGGGTGTACGTCCCTTTCTCACTGAAGGTGAGCAGTACCGTCCCCCTGGGTTCAACCGTGTAGACCCCATCGAATTGCGTTGTCGAGTCGTTTTCGACGAGGATTCGGGTCGTCCACGTTTTGTCCGACGGGTTCCGAAGCATGAGCGTGTGGCTAAACTCCCCCGTATCTGCGGGTATCGGATCGTGGCCGAGTGTGTACGACGCTAGCTCATCGGTAAGTGCTGTTTCGGTGACAACACCGGGACACGCCATACGCGTGGAAACACTCATCGAATCAAGCGTGTTGTCCTCCTGAATGCTGACTGTCGTTCTGGCCACATTACAGGTGAACTGACCGGGTTCGACCGTAACCTCTTCAGTCGCATCCAGCTCAGGAATCGTCACACAGGTAGTGTACGTATCGAGATCGGTGAGTGACACGACGATGCTTGCGTTCGCTTCGAGTTCCACCGATTCCTCAAACACGGTCTCGTTGGCCTTCGAAACCGTAATCGTCCCTTGGTGGGCCGCCTCGGTCGGGTTTCCGAACGCGACGTGGTGAGGTTTTCTGAGACCGCGCTCTTCGAGTGATTCGGACCCGAGAGTCCGTTCAGCGGTGTCACCAGCTTCAATTAGTGTTTCCTCCGGCATTTGTTCAGTCACAGTCTGTGCTCCCTCAGCAGTGGCAGCTGTCGTTTCTGAGTCCGTATCAGGTGAACCGCTCGAAGTTGCTTGAGAGGTACAGCCCGCTGTTGCGGTTGTGAGTACAATCCCAGCGCTTGCCAGAAACGTTCTGCGTTCCATACACTACCATGAGAGGGGTCAAGTATCGTCCTATCCCAGATTCAAAGGCGTCTTTGAGTCCTGGAACCCGCTCACATCATGAGGTCTGCATCTTTACCGGACGGTATGTTTGCCAGTACCACGCCACGAAGAGGAACAGAATCGTGAGGACGCCGATTCCGAGGACAACCCCACCGGGGCCAGTACCAAAGGTGACGAGTGGCTCCCAGATAGTTGGCTCAGGTTGCTGAACCGGAGGCTCACCCATTCTAGGTGAAGGGGAGGGGGCCGGTACTGACCGACGCGCATGGACGAGCGCACTGACGATGCCGACGATACCAATGCCGCCGAAAACTCGACGCAATGCAGTCTTGAGTGATGGCGTTGTTCGCTCTGCTCCGGTGAAAAGGACGAGTGCGCTATTCGTTGGTGCATATACATCCATCTCTCGTCCCTGTTCAGAATACCACGTCTCGATTACTTCAACCAAGCCGGCGTCGCTGAGTCGATCTAGATGGTAACTGACGTTCTGTACCGACGTGTCGAGTTCGGTGGCAATTTCCGACGCTGTCGTTGGTTCGTCGTAGATGATGCCGAGAATACGGCGCGCCGTCGTTGAGGTAATCGTTGACAGGACCTGTTCTGCCTCGTCATCCTCGAAATCGATGAGTTTCGGAGCCAAGTCACGGTCCGTAGTTGGTGTGGGCTTGAGCGGTAGAAGCGAGGACATAGTATGGCTCTCTTTTGTGGTGGTATATGACTACGGAAGATTCAAACAGTCGTTTGAGTCCGATACAGTTGGCGTAGCAGCGTTCAGTACGATCAATCTGGGGACCACGAGGTGCCCACCAACGACGAACGGCGACCAGTGGTCCAGCCTTGCGGATAATCACCTTCTCCGGAAACGGGTTACAATGCTGAGCGAGAGTCTATCGAA